>NZ_JALQEB010000039.1:0-448665 GCF_023630905.1 Caballeronia sp. ATUFL_F1_KS4A
GCATCGACTTGCGTGACGGGCGCGACGTTGGTCTGCGGGCTGGCGAACGAGAAGCCGCCGTTGACATTGGCGTTGACGCCGTTGTTCTGGAAGATGCTGGAGCCGCCGACGATAGCGCCCATTTCTTCACGGTCGAGTTCTTTGCTGACTGCGAGGGATTCGATCTTCAACATGATGGTTCTCCGGATGCGTGGATGATTGCGATGAGATGGGGAATCAGAGTGCGACGCCGCCAAGCAGGCTGCCGACCGAAGCGAGCGACTTGGTGATGTTCTTCACGTCGACGTCGGTGTGTTGCGAGGCATCGACTTGCGTGACGGGCGCGACGTTCGTTTGCGGGCTGGCGAAGGAGAAGCCGCCGTTGACGTTGGCGTTGATGCCGTTGTTCTGGAAGATGCTGGAACCGCCGACGATGGCGCCCATTTCAGCACGGCCGAGTTCTTTGCTGACAGCGAGGTTGTCGATCTTCAACATGATGTAGCTCCTGACTTGGTTGGTTGGATGAGCACCAATCGTTGCGCTCGCAGCTACATATGCGAGGGCTGTGCCAGCGGCTACTAGAGGACCTGTTCGGTTAATGCAAGTCATTGATCGACATACAAAATCGAGGTACTCAAAGCAGATCTCTACGCGCAGTCCAGGTCGCTAATGGTCGCCGGCTGTCGGCCGTCCAAAGACAGATACTCGAAACATGTCTGGAGCCGGCGAACACGCAAGGTAATCAGACACGCGACACGTTTCACGCCGCAAGAAGAGAGACGAAACTATGGAATACGAAGTATCGATGAAAAAGACGAACAGCGCTCGCATCGAGCGTTGGGTCGCAACTTGGGGAAGGAAGAACCGGCAGGAAGGGAGTACAGGGAAGAGAAGCAAGGAGAAGGAAGCAGCGTTGTCCCTTCTCCCCTTGTAGACGATGCCTTACAGCTTTCCGCCCACGATCAGGCTGCCGACGGAATCAAGCGTCTTCGTCACGTTCGTCAGGTCGACGTTGGTGTGCGTCGAAGCATCGACTTGCGTGACGGGCGCGACGTTGGTCTGCGGGCTGGCGAACGAGAAGCCGCCGTTGTAGTTGGCGTTGATGCCGTTGTTCTGGAAGATGCTCGCGCCGCCGACGATGGCGCCCATTTCAGCACGGCCGAGTTCTTTGCTAACGGCGAGGTTTTCGATCTTCAGCATGATGTGTCTCCTGGGACGGGTTGGGTTGGACGAGCACCAATCGTTGCGCTCGCATCTCCATATGCGAGAGCTGTGCCAGAAGCGTCCGGATGTTGTCCGGTTAGGCCGATCCATTGAATAGCAAGGCTCACCGGGCATCTACAGCATCATTCACGAACGAGCGGCGCATCGATTCGTCGGCTGCGCGATGACAGATCGCCGAACATGTCGGCGCACGACCGACGGTCCGCGTACACGAATGCGACGGGCTCAGTGAAACAGCCCATATCACATGCACGCGCCGTACAACGCTGGTGACAAAGCCACTTGCAGGCGATTGCCTTGGCGGAAAAAAGCCAAAAGAGGAGCGGCCTGGTCAATCCGCGCATTGCGCGCGTGCGGCCTTCGGAACAATGACGAGAGGGAGAAGGAAACGTCGTCGGTTCCTTCTCCCTTCGAGGGATGATGCTTACAGCTTCGCGCCGAGAATTTCGCTGCCGACCGTGGTGAGCGACTTCGTGATGTTCTTCACGTCGACGTCGATATGTTGCGACGCATCGACTTGCGTGACGGGCGCGACGTTGGTCTGCGGGCTGGCGAACGAGAAGCCGCCGTTGACATTGGCGTTGACGCCGTTGTTCTGGAAGATGCTGGAGCCGCCGACGATGGCGCCCATTTCTTCACGGTCGAGTTCTTTGCTGACTGCGAGGGATTCGATCTTCAACATGATGGTTCTCCGGATGCGTGGATGATTGCGATGAGATGGGGAATCAGAGTGCGACGCCGCCAAGCAGGCTGCCGACCGAAGCGAGCGACTTGGTGATGTTCTTCACGTCGACGTCGGTGTGTTGCGAGGCATCGACTTGCGTGACGGGCGCGACGTTCGTTTGCGGGCTGGCGAAGGAGAAGCCGCCGTTGACGTTGGCGTTGATGCCGTTGTTCTGGAAGATGCTGGAACCGCCGACGATGGCGCCCATTTCAGCACGGCCGAGTTCTTTGCTGACAGCGAGGTTGTCGATCTTCAACATGATGTAGCTCCTGACTTGGTTGGTTGGATGAGCACCAATCGTTGCGCTCGCAGCTACATATGCGAGGGCTGTGCCAGCGGCTACTAGAGGATCTGTTCGGTTAACTCGCCGGCCTGATAGGAAAGGGATTGCGGGGTGGAAGCGCGATTCGCGCGCCGAAACCATCCGCAATAGGCGAGGCCGAAGTGTGGGCCGCAGAGAAACAGAGGGCGGGGACTTGTCGGATTCCGACGAACAGCGTGGTCAACGATACGGGACGCGCGTGCGCGGACGAGCCGCGTCCCGTATCAGAGTCGATGAGATGAAGATCAGCTTAGAGCTGCGGAGAAACACCGAGCGGCGCAATGGGTTCCATGACCGGCGCGCTTTCCGGCTTCAGATCCTTGATGAAGGTGTCGGACATCGCGATCACCGTGGCGAGCGCGCGCGTGTCGTAGAGCGCGTGATCGACATCGCCGCACACTGCGGCCCGGACGCGCGTCGTTCGAGACAGCTTCTTGCCGTGCCTGCCGAAATGCGCGTTCAGTTGATCGAGACCTTCGTCGCCTGCGCCGTACACGAGCAGCGTGCGCACGCCTTTGCGTTCGAGCGCATGGACGATGCTGTGCGGATCCGTGAGCGAACCGTGATCCGCCTGAACGACCTTCTTGCGCGTCACACCGGGCATCTGCGATTGCAGCCGCGCCGCCGCATTCGATGCGAAAGCTTTCAGGATCGGCTTGAGTCCGCGCTTGCCGCTCAGCACGAGCCACCATTTTTGCGGCTTCAGGATCGCGGGTCCGAGACGCGCCATCGTGTTGCGCCGCTGCGCTCTGAGCTCTTGCAGCGTCAGATGCTCAGGTACATGGAAGCGCTGCAGATTCACGGCGATGACAGCGCCGATAGCCGGCTCGATCAGCGACGCGCGCAACGCGCTATACGCACCCGAGCAGATGCCGAACACAACGACGTTATCGTAGCCCTTTCGTTTGAGCCATGCAGCTGCGGTCGCGACATCCTCGATCGTGGTTTGCGCATGAATCGACGCAACCGTGTCGTGCGTGCCATCCGGCGAACGTGCGGGACTGTCGCCGATGCCACGCGCATCGAAGCGCAACGATGCGATGCCGCGTTGTGCCATCTCCCGCGCCATGCGGACGGACAGCCGGCTGTCGCCTTGATGCACGCTGCCCGCCGTATTCGTGATGACGATCACAGGGCCGCCCGGCAGTCCGTCGCGCGGCTCGCACAAGATGCCGAAGAGTCCTGCAGCGCCGAAGATCACCGGGCGCTCGATCGCTTCCGGCGTTTCGATGATCGCATCGTCGCTCATGCTCGGGCGCGCTGCCTTTCTCGTGCGGGCCGGCTTGAGATCGCGGGCCATGCCTTCGGCCACGCCCTCCTCGATCCATTGCGCGGCGCGCTTGAGCGTCTTCTCGGGCAAGACCGACGATGCAGTCTCCTGCATGAATTCGAAGTAGTCGTCGAAGGCTTCCGTCTGCACGTCGACGCCTCGATCGAGCAATACGTTGCATAGCGACCGGCTCGCGCCCGGCCGCAAGTCGGCCACGAACACGCGCTTGGGCAGAGCGGACTGATGACTCATCGCCTTGCCGAGATCGAGCCCGCTCAGGCGGCTGCGAAACGCTTCGCTATAAACCTGACCGAGCACGTGATATGGCGAATCGACCTGCACCGCTCTCACGACGACGGGAAGATTTTCGACCCACGTCTGTCGCAGCGCGGTGAGTTCGCGCAGATAGTGGCGTCCGTTGACCACGGGCGCGAGGAGCGCGAGCGAATCCACCAGCGGATGATGCGATGCCAGCGCAGCCAGTGTGCCGCCCAGACGCAAGCCGCACAGCGTGACTTTCGTTACGCCCGTTTCCTGTCGCAAACGTTCGATAGCCGCGCCGATATCCGCGATGAAGTGATCGACCCGATCGCTCTCATGATCGATGCCGACTGAATCGCCGGTCGCCAGATAGTCGAAGCGCAAGACCGGAATGCCGCGTCGGGAAAGCTCTTCGGCCAGATAGCGCATGGCCTTGTGGCCCCACGCTTCCTCATGCCCGAATGGGTTGCATAGCACGACGCCGTGGCTTCCATGGCCGACGTGAAGCCACCCGAAGCGGCCTCCGAAGACGATCGGCGTCATGCGTCGGCCCCACTTCCAATATTACCGACGCATAGGCGCTCGCTTCGGTAAGAAGCGATATTGGCAACGCACTGAATCCCTGGGCCGCTCGATGTTTTATTTAGGTCGCGCATTTGTTGAGGTTCTCATTGCACGTTTTGCAAGATTTAACCTCCTTTCGTTTCTGGCCTTCGGTGCGCTGGACAACAAAGTGATGTTTTGCCGCATGCATGGGGTATACCGCCATGCATGCACGAGACCGGACGTCTAGACGTCGATGCAATGTTCGCTATCGCACATTCGCGTCTCTTGGCACGGAAAGAAGTTAAGTAGATCTACATGAATGGAAGGCCGGAATGAAGCGGTTCGCGAGGACCGACATAACGCTTGGCAATGGTAGAAGGGCATCTATTGACTATTCGGAGGCATCGTCTAGATTTTCGTCGTGGCCGCGCTCAATCCATCGATTCGATTCGCCAAGGAGACGATCATGTGCACTCGCCTGAAACCCGGACGCCCTCACTCCATCTATTGCATTCTGCCGCCGCACATGCTGGAGCACATCGCGAAGCATGGCGACGCGAAGGAGCGCGAGATCGCCATCGACACGCTGTCGAAGGATCACACGATGCGGTCCTTCCGTGCCGTGGAGGCCACGCTCGCAGTCCGGCGCGCAGCGCCGATGCCCACTGCCGCCGCGCCTTCCGCGCATCGCACGATCTACACGGCCGACGAAACTGAAACGTTGCCCGGCACGGTCATTCGTACCGAAGGCGCAAAGCCCGTAAAAGACGATGCCGCCAACGAAGCCTATGACGGTCTCGGTGCGACCTTCGAGTTCTATCTGGAGGTGTTTCATCGCAATTCGATCGACGATGCGGGCATGCCGCTCATCGGCACCGTCCATTTCGGCAAGGACTATGACAACGCGTTCTGGAACTCGCAGCAGATGGTTTTCGGCGATGGCGACGGCGAGCTCTTCAACCGCTTCACCATTGCACTGGATGTCATCGGTCACGAATTGACGCATGGCGTGACCGAACATACCGCCGGCCTGAATTACATGACGCAGGCGGGCGCGCTGAACGAGTCGATATCGGATGTGTTCGGCTCGCTCATCAAGCAATACGCGCACAAGCAGACGGCGGACAAGGCGGACTGGCTTATCGGCGAGGGATTGCTCGCGAAGGGCGTCAATGGCGTCGCGCTTCGCTCGATGAAGAATCCCGGCACGGCCTACGACGATCCGAGGCTCGGAAAGGATCCGCAGCCCGCCGACATGAGCGAGTACGTTCGCACGACGCAGGACAACGGCGGCGTGCATATCAACTCAGGCATTCCAAACAAGGCGTTCTGCATGACCGCTCTTGAAATCGGCGGATATGCTTGGGAGAAGGCGGGGCGAATCTGGTATGAGACGCTGACCGACTCGCACCTCAAGCCGACCGCGACCTTCAAGACATTCGCGAAGCTGACGCTAACTGCGGCGAGCAGGCTATATGGCGCGAGTAGCGCGGAGGCATCGGCGGTCAAGAAGGGATGGCACGAAGTCGGTGTATTGTGATCGTGCGCGCGCTCGCATCTTCGCCGCGCTCCTGTTGTCGGGCGCGGCGCTGGTGTGCGCGGGCTGCGCCTCACATCAATCGTCGTGGGAGCCTTCAATGCACGCGGAGTTGACGACCGATGGCGGGTTAGCTGCCTTTCCCGGACTTGCACGGCCGATCGTTCTCGACGAGAAGGATCTTTCGCCCGACGATGGCGTTGCATTCGCGCATCTCGTCGTGGCGGCGCGCGCCGAGGCGAGCGCATCGAGGCCACGCGCAACGAAACCTGTTCCGGACGGCCGCACCTATCGGATCCATGTCGATGGCGACGATACGCTTCACCTTCAGGCCGCCGATCCTTCCATACCCCCTGCCTTTGCCGCCTTGATGGAGTTCATCAAGCGGCATGGACATCGCTAACTTCCGGCTGTGCGTGCGTCAACACTTCGGCTGAATTGGATAATTCCCCAGCTAACTCTGCTTTCGTAAGATGTGCTTGCAGTTTGCTGATTCCATACATTCAAACGGAGTATCTATGAAGCCCGCCAAAGTTCTGCTTCGATCATCATTGAGATGCCCTCCGTCGATCGATCGGCGGCGATCAGAAGCATCTACACGTCAATCAAAGGCAGAACGGCAATCGCTCGATAACTTCGGCGACTGCCGTTCTCGCGTTCGATCACCTCACCCGCGCGAGCTATCAAACCAGCCTTAGACCGAGGCTAGGATTCAAGAATTATGTATGTGCGTTGGCTCATACAAAACACCGGTTTTTCGTTTGCGCAATTCCGGCGTGCTGTATAAGATTGCCAAACATTACAGACTGTAATGTTGATGATGAACGTTTTCCTTGCCTCTTTGTCTGTAAATGCGCAAGGCGCCGAAACCTTGACGGAGCCAGATTGCTGAATGAGCGAGCGCAGACTCTCTCCCGCTCTTTCGATGACCGATCAAGCCGCACCATAAGGAGACTTCATGCCAACTCCCGTTTTCGAGTCCGTACGTCTAGACGATGTGTTGCTCGAACCAGATCCGATCGACCCCGCATGGATACTCGAAGGCAATCCTGTCGCCCGCAGTGGCAGATGGTCGCAAAGTCTCGACACGACGACCTCCTCGTGGGTCTGGGATTGCACCGCTGGCCGCTTCAACTGGTACTTCGAGCAAGACGAGACCATCTATGTGATCGAAGGCGAAGTCATCATTACCGCCGAAGGTCAGGAACCGCGCACGCTGCGCGCGGGACACGCCGCATTGTTTTACGCGGGCACGCGATCTCAGTGGTACGTTCCTAAGTATGTGCGCAAGCATGCCATCCTTCGTCCGCACATCACGAAGCCTGTGTTGTTCGCGCTCAAGGTGAGCCGCAGATTGCAGGGCAAGCCGAGCGGCTATCTGCCTCGCACGTCGCTCTGACAATCTCCTTCGAAGAACATCACGGAACTATCGAAGTGATGAGTCACGCGATGGACAACCTCGTCCATTGGTCAAGGCATTGCGAACGGATCAGGCAGGAGAGCGCACGGTTCCCGAGTTCCTGCGAGGCGCGTGGCACGCCGGAGTAGTCCGCAATACGCCAGCGCTTTAGTTCATTGCCGATGCCATCTGCCGCCGATTCGCAGAAAAGAATCAAACGCGCCAATGCCGGCATGCATGACCGCGCGTGATGCGAATTGGCTCTTTGCTCATGGAGAACTTTTCGCGAAACGTCGCATTCGCCTTTGGCGAATCAATCGGCGCATGCTCGTCATAACATATGATTTGAACGCAACGCGGGATAGCTTTTGATTCTGCTGCATCCGTAAAGATACTTCCGGCGAGAGGCGGGCGCGAATTCGCGCCCGTTTTTGTATTGCTCGGCACTGCGAGAATACGCTTCTTCACCTAACTTCGCGAAACGCTACGAAAGCAAACGATTGCGAGTGCGATCATGGCGGCGTTTGCAAATGTACCGTCCACGACTATGCCGTCTGTCCATACGAACGTGCGTATCCGTTCAACGCCGCGAGCGATTAAGAACTTTTTTCATATGGATGTCTATTTTTATCGTTGCCTCGACGCAATTTTTTCTTACCTGTAACCTGCGTCTGTGAGAACGCCTGGTGACTCCCAAAAGTTAAACGACGCCCACAGTCGACACGCTCGTTCGGAAGGAATAACACTAACGCAACGAATTGGAGGCTCCGCGATGTCAACCTCAACTGACGTCCTCGAAGCTACGTCCGTCGCTGGCGACTGCGCGTATGCGATGCATGATTCGACGGTAATCAAGCACATCGGCATTGTTTTATACGATGGTTTCTCTTTGCTGGCCGCAGGCACCCTCGCCGAAGCGCTGCATGTGGCGAACGAGTTGCAATCCGAAGCAGCGAATCATTCTTTGAAATATCGCGTGAATCTGGTATCGGCTCGCGGGGGTACGGTCTCGTGTTCTTCTTCCATGTCCGTGTGGACGGAACAACTCGCCGGAGGAAAATTCGATAGTCTCGATAACCTTTTCGTCGCAGGAGGCAGCGGCGTGGCACGCGCGTCCTCGGACGACAATCTTATGGAACTCCTGAGACGCGTGAGCGGGAAGAGCGTCACCATTACCGCGATGGGAAACGCGCACATGCTCTTGTCGGCCGCGGGCGTTACGCCGCGGGACTGGCCTTCGATGAAGCAGGATATTCCGCCCAGTTCGGCGACCAAAACCCTATCAGAGCATGAACGCGATCAGGCATTGATGACATCGCTTGCATTCGTCAAGAAGGACTTGGGCGCCGATCTGGCTATGCGTGTCGCGGACCGTCTCGAATCGGGCGGAGGCTTGTCGCTCGAGGCGGCGTTCGAAGAGATGTATGACACGACGCTGGCCGAGAAGGCGCGCGCGGCGGCGCGTTGGCTCGTGCTGAACTGCGCAAAGGCGATATCCGTCGTCGATGCAGCGCGCATGTCTTCGATGAGCGAGCGCAACTTCCTGCGTCTGTTTAAGCGCGAGATCGGCGTCACGCCTTCGAAATATCTGCTTCGCGCGCGGCTCGATCTCACTTGCAAGCTGCTCGAAAATAGCGATCTTCCGGTCGACAAGATCGCCCGTCGAACGGGCCTCAGCAACGGAGAGAGACTGTCGAAGCTATTCCGCAAGGAATTCTCGATGTCCCCAACCGAATTTCGCGCACGAAGCCGGAATAAGCGCTGAGAGCGAAGCGCTCAGGTTGTCGGCGCCTGATCGCCGACACCTCGTTTGGCCTTGACCGAACTACGCAGACGCGCCTCGAATTGCAGAAGGATCGATTCCTTGGCGAGATTCGATGCCGCGTATTGTCGGCCGAGCGCACCAAGACGCTCACGAAGCGAGCGGTCATTGGCGAGACGAAGTATGGCTTTAGTCAATGCAGTTGGAGACTCGGGTTCGACCGCGAGGCCGACGGAATTCACGACGTCCCATAGCTCGGTGCCTTCATTCGCCGTGGCGATAACCGGCCGATTGCTCGACAGCATGGCGCCGAGCTTCGATGGCATGACGAGATCGGCGGCATCGGCGCGTTGCGGCAGAACATGCATGTCCGCAAGCGCGAGCAGTTCGTGGAAGCGCTCTTTAGGCTGCAAATCGAGGAATTTGACATTGGGTAAGTCGCGGGCCTTATCGAGCAGGAACGATCTTGCGGGCCCGGCACCGCAGATCACGAACATGATGTCCTCGCGCCACGCGAGAAGCTTTGCCGCATCCGCGATAACTTCCAGACCTTGCTTGAGCCCGAGATTGCCGGAATAGAGTACGACCTGCACGCCGCGACCGAGAGCGAGTTGCCCGCGAAACGAATTATCCGCGCTGTCCGATTGTGCATGCTGCATGTCGACCCAATTCGGAAATGTAAAAGCGTTCTCGCAAAGGACGCCTTTTTGCACCGCCAGTCGCGTCATCGCGGCTGAGGGAGTGGAGACCACGTCGGCGCGCGACATCAGCCATTTTTCAGCGGACGATGCGAGCTTCTTCGCCGCACGGCCCTTCAGGATTCCAAGCCGGAAAGCGGCATCGACCTCGTAGTCCTGTACGTGAAGCCAGAACGATGCACTCGCGATGCGCGCTGCCAACAGCGCCATGGGCGACGCGAACAAGGGCGGCTCGACGAGCCATACGGCTTGCGGACGCCACGCGATTTGCACTGCCGCGGCGGGAATGGAGAAGAGTGCGAAGCTCAACAGATGCAATATGCGCTTCAAGCCCGAAGGGCGTTTCGGGCACCAGAAGGGCACGCGTATCACCGAAACATTGTTGAGCTGTTCCGTCACGTATGTGTGCGAGTTATAGCCGGCGTGAACGCGCCACTCGGGATAATACGGAAAAGCGGTGATTACGCGTACCGTATGTCCGCGCAATGCAAGCCATTCCGCCAGCTCGGCAGAATACTTTCCAACCCCGGTTACTTCCGGGGCGTAGTTGAGCGAGATCATCAGCACTTTCATCGAGCCACCCAATGTGGTTGAAACTGAAAAGTCGGCGCGCCGAACGCGCTGACTTTCAATCGAAGCGCTTGCGAATGAAGCGGCATGGGTTGCCGCCATAAACGCCTTCGGGCTCGAGCGAACGATGTACGACGGAAAGCGGTGTAACGACCGCCGAACGGCCGATGGTCACGCCCATTTGCACGACACAATTCGCCGTGATCCACACGCCGTCTTCAATGACGATCGGTGCAACGCTCAGATTCATCGTCGTGCTCATTGCGTGCGAGCCGGCTGTGAGGAACGTGCCTTGTGAAATGCACACATGCGATCCGACGCGGATGGGCGCCTGGTTATAGATCCACACATCGGCGCCGAACCATGAGTGATCGCCCACTTCGAGATTCCACGGTGCTTTCACGCGAAGCTGTTGCAGGAAGCGGCAACCGACGCCTATCTTCGCGCCGAAGAGACGGAGTAACGCAACTCGCACATTCGAAAACGGGTTGAGCTTGTTATTGATGACGCAGGCTTCGACAACAAACCATAGTGCTTCGATGAGCGTCGATCGCGCCTTCTCATAGTTGCCCTTTCCTGCTCGGCTCAGATCGATGACGCGATTGGCAGGGTGCTCGTCCTTGACATCGTGGACAACGGTTTCCGCGTTCGGCACCGCATTGTCGGTGAGGAGTTCTGACGCCATTTGGAAGCTCTCCCAGCAGTCGTTGCACGTTTCAGGTATTGGCGGTGCGGACAGATCGACTTAACTGTCGCCAATCCGGGACATCTTCGGAGAGGGCTGCCAGCACATACGGCGCACTCGAAACGTCTCCAGTGCATGACGAAGCACCGACAGCCTGCGGTCGTCCGTCAAGGATTCGATGCGCTGCTTCCCTCGCTGGATCAGCCGCATTCTCAGGTCGGGGTCGATGATGAGCTCACGAAGTGCATCGGCCATGCTGTCCGGGTTCACAAGATCGATGAGAAGCCCCGCGTCGTCAATCTGGTCTCGCAGGTTCTTCAGGTCGGAATACAGCACGGGCACGCGAAGCTGAAACGCCTCGTAGGGCGGCAGGTTCGTGGGACCGAAATACGTGGGCATCACCAATGCGACCGCCTGACGATAGAGGCAGGTCACTTCGATATCGGACACGAAGCCTGCAAAGCGGATTCGGTCCGCCAGCCTGAGCTCATCGGCCACTGAGCGTACATGAGCCAGGTTGCCAAAGTCGCGCCCAGAGAATATGGCGCCGACCCTGATCCCGAAGCGATCCTCCAGGCTGCGCAATCCCCGCAATAGATAGACATGGTTCTTATGCGGCCAGAACTGGGCGGGATAGTAGACGTAGTCGCAATCCAGGCCATACTTTGCCTTGATGTCGATAAAGCGATCCGGATGATCAAGCTCATGCTCGGACAACTGCGTTCCAATCGCGGGAGAAAAGGGAATCACATGAACTCTTTCCTCATCGACGGCATATCGTCGGATCACGTTATCGCGTCCCGCTTCTGAATCGACTACGACACCGGTCGCTTTCTTCAGCGCAAGTTGATAGATCTGCTCGCGGCGCTCGAACTCGCCGCCACAGCGAACTTCAGGAAAGTCCACTTCATCGCGGTGCGCCAGATCCCAGACCGTAAAGAGATAGCTGAAATGTGCAGTCACGAGAGCCAGATAGGACGGACCCGTGAAGTAGACGAGGTCCGCGCCCATTTCCCGTAAAGACCCGTCGAGCCAATTGAAGTACACGTGCTTTCTGAATAGTTGAGGCGGATTGAGCAGGCGCCACATGACATGGAAACGCGCAAGCAGCTTTTGCCAGCGGTGAACGCGAAGATAGCGAGCATCGATTCCATTCCGATGCAGTTCTTCGATCGCGGACCTGCGCGTCGTGATGAAGGTCACGTTACAGAGTTCGGGCGGCAGGCGCTTGGCCAGAAGCGCAGCATTCGTCGCTTGCTGAAATCCTCCGCCTACTGAATTGTCCAGTTCGATAAAGACCACCATCCGGATCGGCCGGACATGAAAGCCGATGCCGGTGACATCCGCGCCGCTCGCATGTTCACGAGTTTCAACGCGGCGATGGGCGAATCGGGGAACTGCCAGATCACTTTGATAGGTAGTGCTCGAAGCGGCTCTCTTGAACAACATATCTTGAGTTCCCCGCAGAAGAAAGGACATGTTGCGTTCACAGCGACACGATCAATATCGGATCGTCTATCGTGGGCTGGTCTAACGATAGCCTGCCGTATATCCGCGCGACCCGTTATGACGGATGACGGCAAGACGTTGGCTGACCGATGAGTGAGACCGCGCCCGCCATCGCCGCGGACTCAGCACGCGGATGCCCGGCCAAAAGCTTGATGATTTCCGCCAACGGACCTTGCCGGGCATCCGCGGCGCTACGATGCCTTTCCGGGGCGTTGCACGAGGCTGTCGAAAGGTGTCGACGAACATTGCCGCTCCCGCATGCGTCCTGGCTCACTGGAGAACGTCTTTGAAAACGCTCCACATCATTCCGTCTATCGAGGCAAGGAGTGGCGGTCCGGCGGAGGCAATCAAGAAGCTCGCCGCAGAACTGCGGCTGTTTGGACACACGGTCGATATCGTCTGTCTCGATCCTTCGGCCCATGCCGACACGTCAGATGACGCTGTGTTCGATCAAGTGGTCCGCCTTGGACACCATGCAGGGAAATACTCGTTCAACTTCCGCCTCGTTCGCTGGCTGATCGAGCATGGCAGGCAATACGATGCGATTGTCGTGGATGGCATTTGGCAGTTTCATAGCGCGGCGGCCGTGTTTTCGCTGCGTCCGCGGAAGATTCCATACTTCGTCATGCCGCACGGAATGCTGGATCCATGGTTCAACATAGGCCATCCACTGAAGTTCGCGAAGAAGCTTGTCTATTGGTTATTCGTTGAACGACACGTCCTGAGCAACGCGAAAGGCGTTCTTTTCACTACGGATAGCGAGCGAACCCTCGCGCGCAAAGCATTCCCGCTATATCGCGCCAAGGAAAACACCATGACGATCGGCACCGTGCCGCCACCTTTGATCGAAAAGGCAGAGGTTACAAAGTGGCGCGCGTCGGGGCATTCGAATGACAAGAAGTTGATGTTGTTTCTAGGGCGGCTCCATGAAAAGAAAGGCTGCGACCTGTTGATTCGCGCCTTTCATGATCTGCGAGACGCCGCGAACGACTATCAACTAGTTATTGCGGGGCCTGACAACAACGGCGTCGCGGCGAAGCTGCGTCGTGAAGCCGAGCAACTCGGGCTTGCCAGGAAAATCACCTGGATCGATATGGTGACGGGCGCGGACAAGTGGTCCTTGTTGCGGGCCGCGGACGTCATGGTTTTACCTTCGCATCAGGAGAACTTCGGCGTCGTGGTGGCCGAGGCGCTCGCATGCGGCGTGCCGGTGCTACTGACCGACAAGGTCGGAATCTGGCAGGAAGTCGTGGCGGACCGAGCGGGCCTCGTCGATGTGGATACGCAGCCCGGCATCACCCGGTTGCTTATGCAATGGACGAGCTTGCCGGAGCATGAAAAGGATGCGATGAGATCAGCTGCGAGGCAGTGCTTCGACGACCGCTTTCATGTATCTCGCGCGGCCAGGAACTATATTTCGCTGATGAGTGACGGCCGCGCCTAATGATCGAGGCAAGATACGTGCGTTCGTGCGCGCGACCTTCGCATGCGCGACTTATATGACGAGAAAGGGTCGAGCCGCGACGCAAATCGGTCAACACCTTGCCAGATTCCGTCACTTGACGAGAGACGAATCACAACGGGCGCTAAGCTTCAGTTACGGACGATGCGCGTTCTGGCCTCTGCTACGCGTTTCAAAGCGCGTCCATGTCGGACATTCTCCAGTCGGGACACATCATGAGGGTATTTTCGGCCGAGCAGGACATTGGGGTTGAAGAAAGCGTCGATATCATCGCTCACGACGGCGTCACACTTGCTCTTATCATCCGTGCTTCCTTCTCGAGAGAAGGCGTGAATTTTTTCACGCCGCGCGAATACTCGCAGCAACTCGCGCATATGGAGCATGCCGCCGGAACGAAGATATGCGCGCATGTGCATAACATCATGGCGCGTGAAGTAAAGCTGACGCAAGAAGTTCTGCTGATCAAAAGAGGACGCGTTCGCGTCGATCTTTATGGTGCGAACCTGCACTATGTGACGAGCCGGACACTTGGGCCCGGAGACGTCATATTGCTGTCCGCGGGCGGTCACGGCTTCGAAATGCTCGAGGACGCGGCCTTCATCGAGGTGAAACAAGGGCCTTACATGGGCGATCACGACAAGGTTCGATTCGAACCGCGGTCGTGAGTTACGGCGTTGAAGAAAGCGGCATCAAGACCCTGAGATTGTTGTTCGCATGTGACTTGGCATAAGAGGAGAAGAAACGATGCCGAATAAGGTCGCGCTTGTTACCGGAATAACCGGTCAGGATGGTTCCTATCTCGCTCAATTCCTGCTCGATAAAGGATATGAGGTGCATGGCGTCAAACGCCGTTCATCGCTCTTCAACACCGACCGTATCGACCATCTTTACGAAGATGATCACGTAGCGCAGCGAAGGTTTCATTTGCATCACGGCGATCTCACCGATTCTTCGAGCATCCTGCGTATCATCCAGCGCGTTCAACCGGACGAGATCTACAATCTCGCCGCGCAAAGTCACGTAGCGGTCTCGTTCGAGGAACCCGAATACACGGCCAACGCGGACGGTCTGGGCGCACTGCGAATACTGGAAGCGATGCGCATATTGGGTCTCGAGAAAAGCGCTCGCTTTTATCAGGCATCGACATCCGAGTTATATGGGCTGGTCCGGGAAATACCCCAGCGGGAAACCACGCCTTTTTATCCGCGAAGCCCGTATGCCGTTGCGAAGCTGTACGCGTACTGGATCACGGTGAACTATCGCGAGGCTTATGGCATCTATGCGTGCAACGGCATTCTGTTCAACCACGAATCGCCGGTTCGTGGAGAGACGTTCGTCACGCGTAAGATCACGCGCGCGATTGCTCGCATCGCAATCGGATCGCAGGACTGCCTGTATCTCGGCAATCTGGGCGCAATGCGCGACTGGGGACACGCACGCGATTATGTTCAGATGCAGTGGCTCATGCTGCAACAGCCCGAGCCGGAGGACTTCGTGATCGCGTCCGGCGTGCAATACAGTGTGAGGGAATTCGTGCAACTTGCTGCCGCGGAGCTCGGTATCGTTCTGCGCTTCGAGGGCAGCGGTGTCGACGAGGTCGCGATCGTGGAGCGGATCACCAGCAAGGAATGCCGTGTCGCGCCAGGGACCGTGATTGTGCGTGTCGATCCTCGCTACTTCAGGCCGACGGAAGTAGAGACCCTGCTGGGCGATCCGTCGAATGCTCACGCGAAACTCGGTTGGGCGCCAACGGTGACTTTTCCAGCGCTCGTCAAGGAAATGGTGCAGTCCGATTATCAGATAGCGAAGCGCGATGCTCTGATAACCCTAGCCGGATACCGTGCGCTGGAACATCACGAATAAGCGCGCACGTGCGAGTGTCGACCGGGCCCGCTGGCTTCGCAGCCAGCGGACCTTTGATCGCAGAGTCGGTTCATTTTCCGGCTAACCTGCGGATCAGCGGTCGCAGACCCCGAGGCAGCTTCGCGAATCCCGCGCGTGTCAAGCGGAAGAAAAGATATTCGCCCAGCACGGACATCATCGTTCGATTGAGCGGCGCTGTGTTCATCGAGGTCTTTGGAAAGACGTCATACTCCGAGGGCTGTCCGAATCCGAGGAACATCGACGTTCGTTCGTTGACTTCCGAAATAAATTCCGTGTTCACGATGATGGGCTCGGACTTCTGTATTTCACTGTCAACCTGGAAGAACACGCTTTTCCTGACGAAGTTCCTGTCGGTTACGGGTCTCGCTCGATGAATGCCGTAGGTGTTGTAAATGACGAGCGATCCGCGCGGCATCTTGAAGCTCTTGACGTCCGACGCGAGGTTATCAGCGATGAACTCATCCGTGTAGTCGCTATACGCCTTTTCTCCGGACCAGAGATGCGAGCCCTCGATGTACTGGAACTCGCCGTCGTCGACATCGGAGACATAGAAGATAAAGATGATTCCGGGAATATGAGCGAAGGCTTTGTCGGTCTTGTTGTCGGTATGCCACTGCATGTGGTGCCCGCCGTACGTTTCGTAGTATCTCAGCGCCTTGAGTCTGAACTTGTCGCCCAGATATCCTTCGCAGACCCTGAAAACAAATGATGAGGTCGCGAAGTCGTAGAAGGTCTTCGACACGGCGAGCAGGTTCGTCAGATAGTATTGCTTCTCCCAGAATACACCGGCGACCTTGTTGACGTTCAGGCCCAGCTTCGTTGCAGTCGAATCGTGTTCTATGCGTTCGATGGCCGCTGGTGCAAGGGCGGAAGGAAACGCAAAGTATCCTTTTTGATTCAGCTCTGCGACTACCTGTTCGGGATTGACAGAAAGGAATTCGCGAGTGAAGAGCGCCTTCTCCGTCTGGCTCCACGATAAGCCAGCTCGAACGGAAATGTCAGGCGACGAGTGCTCGATCGCCTCTTCATTGAGACCTGGTTCTGCGGCGTCGAAAGGCAAGCTTGCCATTTGATTCTCCGGTCGTAAGTCGCGTGTCAAGCCGACACGGCACGCGGTGGATCGTCAACAGGCCATACTAGTCGCGCACAGCTCATTGACCGATGCAAGGCGGATGTCGGCAAGGAATTGGCCGAGACAGGGCGAGGTGTGAGCGCTCTCCCGACACATCGACCCGATTCGGCCAACCTCATGGCATATTCCGTCAACTCCGTCATCGGCCAGACGTGCGCTCCTATGCTTCGTGCACGTGCGAAGGTGGTTCACGGGTCGACATGTGCCGCGAGCAGCCAATTTCCGCAGGATCGCGTCGGGCGTGAAACCACCGGGGAGAGGCATGGACGTGACGAAGATCGAATGCGTGCTTGCGATGCTCGACAGAGCCTGAGCGATGCCACCACCTTTGGCCGCCTCGCGCCGTGCCCTCTTCGCGATGTCCTCGCGTCTGTTCGAAATGTTGCCATTCGGCGTCGGCAGATCGGAAGGACGCGACAGGGATCGATATCGGCGAGCTGCGCTTACGATCGCGTGCAACGTCTGCAGTTCCGGCCTGGCGTTCATTGTCCTGATTGCATCCGTCTCGTGGACGCTGCCGTATCTGGGCCAACAACGTTTCGGCGTATGGATGACGTTCTCGAGTCTCGCCGCAACGCTCGCCATGCTCGACTTCGGCATAGGCAATGCGCTGCTCAATCTCGTTGCAGGGGCGCGAGCGAATGAAGATGCTCGGCGCATTCGTGAGCTGATCACACATGGGGTATGGCTGCTCGGCACTGTCGGCGCGATTTGCGGAATCTGTTTGTACGCTGCGCTCCACATATTCGACTTGCGCCTCGTCTTCGGCCATAGCGCTGACGCCGCTGATGAAACGCTGGTGGCCGCGAAGCTCTTTCTCGTTCTAACCTGCCTGAACATTCCTCTCGGTGGAGTGAAGCGTGTATGTCATGGCCTTCAAAGAGGCTGGGAACAGCATATCGTCAGCTCGATCGGTTATCTGATATCGCTGCCGCTCTTGTATTGGTGTTGTCTGCGTCAAGCATCAATTCCGTGGCTCTTGTTCGTCACCTATGGCATTCAGATCTGCATGTCGTCGTGTCTCGTTGTGCGATTGAATCGACAAGGATTGCTCGGCTTGATTTCGGGTGGGGCGCACTCGACGATGTGGACTGATTCGAAGAAGATCCTCAGCATGGGATCGTTGTTTTTCGGACTGCAGGTCGGCGTCATGTGCGCAAGCGGCTTCGACGCGCTCATCGTCGCAAAGTTATTGGGCGTGACGGAAGTCGCGAAGCTCGCCGTCGCACAGCGTCTGTTCCAGTTCCTTACTGTCGGGATCTCGATGCTGACGGTGCCGCTGTGGGGCCTCTATGCCGATGCGAAGGCGAGGGGCGACACGAATTTCCTGTCGATGACGTTAAAGCTGTCGATGCTCGGCACCGGTGCGATCGCCATCGTGACCAGCGGATCGATATTCGCCGCCTCCTCGTGGCTTCTGAGCAAGTGGGTCGGCAACCACCTTAGTATTCCCGTCGCGCTGCTCTGCGCGGTTGCGGTCATGTCGGTAGTCGATGCGTTCGGCAATGCGTTCGGCATCTTTCTAAACGGCGTCGGCGAGCTGAAATCACAACTGGTCGCGGTGTGTGTGAGTTGTGCGCTCGCCTTGTCGCTCAAATTCTGGCTCGTGTCCACATTCCATGAAGTCGCCTGGGTGGTGTGGTCGACGGTGATCGCAAGCCTGGTGTCCGACTACTGCGTGTACCTGTTCCTGTTCAGAAAGCGCATATTCGCGCATCTGAGCGTGTTCGACGACAAAGGTGCGACTTCCGCATAAGCGAACGACCGGCAGGAAAGCGCAGTAACGTCTTCAACCACGATGCCGTTCGCGCCAATGTCTTGCCACATTCGGTCAAGCAAGCCGGCGCAGCGGCGGGCTGGCTACATTCAAGGCTGTCGGAGCGGGTGGAGTATTGGATCGGCTATACGAGCATTCTTTTCTGACGATTGCCGGAGCGCTACAGATGACTAAGGACTTCGCAGACGACGTTGCCTTGCCACGTGGCGATAGCGCGGAAACGGTCACGGAATCGTATATACGGTTTCTGAAGCGCAACTATAAGGTTATCGTCGGGACGACCGTAATCGTTGGCAGCGTCGCGTGCGAGTACGCGATCCTCGCAACGCCGATCTATCAAACAAGCATATTGCTGCAGGTTCAGGAGCCTCCCGAATCGTCGGGCAGAAGCTCGCTCGAAGATGTGTCGTCGCTGTTCGCGGTGAAGCCTCGCGCTGCAGCCGATGTCCAGAAGATCACGTCGCGCAGCGTGCTGGAATCAGCTATCGCACCGATGCATTTGGACATCTCGCTCACTCCGCGTCGCGATATCTGGACTCGCGCGCAATCGAAGTTAGGCGCGGCGTGGCGCAGAATCACCGGCGAGGCCGAGGTAGGCGACGTTCAACCGGGTACGGCTTCAATTGCAGAAGTGCCCGAAAGCCTGCGCAAGAAGGCACTGGAAGTAGTGTCGGAAGGCAACGGACACTATCGTCTTTTAACCCCCGACGGGGAGACATTTAAGGGCAACGTATCGACATTGGAAAACTTCGAGACGAAGCGCGGTGCGATCGCGTTGAAGATCGATGCGCTTCCTGGAGGTGCCGGTCAGGTTTTCGATCTTCGGCGGTTATCGCGATCGGCAGTGGTCGAAAAGCTTCAGGAAAGACTGAGCGTCACGGAGCGAGGGAAAGAATCGAATATCGTTAGCGCATCCCTGGAAGGCACCGATCCGGTTTTCATTCGAAACTTACTTCATGCAATCGGCACGACCTATGTCGCGAGTGAAGAGGCGAGAAGAAGCGCCGACGCACAGAAATCGATGGAGGCGTTGAGCACGGAACTGCCGATACTGAAGGGTCAGATAGAGAAATCGGAGGACCGGTTCAGCCGGTTCAAGAACGAGACGGGCTCAGTCAATCTTAGCGAGCAAGCGAACGTCGTCATCAGACAGCTGGCCGACGTGCAGGCCAAGATGACGGATCTCCAAGTGCAACGGCAGGAACTTCTGCGAAGGTTCACGAAAGACGACAGCACGGTGCTTGCGGTGGATCGGCAAATCACTACACTGAGCGCGCGTGCCACGCAATTGGAAGCCGAAGCGCGAATGTTGCCGGAACTCGAGCAACAGGCGCTTCGGCTTTCACGCGATATCAGCGTCAACAATCAACTCTACGCAGGCTTGCTGGCGAACATGCAGCAGTTACGCTTCATCAAGGCCGGCCGGGTGAATGAAGTACGACTGATCGACGACGCCACGCTTCCTGAAGATCCGATAAAGCCACGGCGATTGCTCATTGTTGTGCTCGGAATTGTTGGCGGCGCTTTTCTGGGAATTCTGCTCGCGCTCGCGAGAAAAGCATGGTCGGGCAAAATCGACGGTCCCGATGATATCGAGCGGCGCACGGGTTTGCCTGTGTTTGTGAGTGGCGCGTTCGGAAACGTAGCAGGGGCCGCATCGTATCGCCAAGGTATCGACGTTGCTCGTGCAGGCGCGAATACCACATCCAGAGCGCCGTCGATCGAGAGCCTGCGTCGATTTTCTGCCATCTTCGAGCATAAGATGCTCGAGTCCGGTTCTCGCATTGCGGTTTTTAGCGGGGTCAATGCGTGGACGGGAACATCATTCGTAGCGGAGCAAGTCGCGGCTCAACTTGCTCAGAGCGGCGCGCGCGTGCTCTTGATCGATGCCGACGCGCGCGCGGGACGCTTATCCAAGAGGCGAAACGCCGGATCTGCGCCCGGGCTATCGGATGTTATCTCCGGGCGCAGCACGTTCGACGAGGTCGTTCGAATCGGCTCCGCAGGTGACTTCGACTTATTGCCGAGCGGAGTGCGAACGGACGGAGTACCTTCCAGCCTTTCGAGGGATACACTACGAAAATCGCTGACATCGGTTGGCGAGCGTTACCAGTTCGTCATCCTTGACGCTGCGCCGGTGCTCAGCGCGGCCGAGACGCTCGTCATGGCGCGGCAGGCGGGTTGTGTGTTCATTGTCGCGCGAGCGAATTTATCGAGAATCGCCGATCTGACAGCTTGCGTCGACGCGTTCGAATCGATCGGCGTTCGGGTAACCGGGGCCGTGCTTAATACCCTGGGCCGCAGAAAACATAACGCGCTGACAGCCGCCCCCGTCGTCGGCGCCGAGTCGTCTTCGACGGCCGGCAACTCGCGCGCTTCGCCGAGCGCCTTCGGCGGCGCTTCACTGACCACGCAACGCGAGGCGATTCGCGACGGCATCGCGCCTCGTCCATCGGGACTTCACGAGACATGAACGATCTGCAAATGTGTAGCGTCGGCCGGGCCGCCGCAGCCCGCGGGTGTCATGACGGATCCCGTCGCGCTGTAGCGGTCTTTGCGCTGGCCTCGGTGGTCTCCGTGGCGTCGACTTCGACGCGCGCCGCCGATCTTACCAGCGCTCAATGGACCGCCTTGCAGAAAAACGCACAGTCGATCGTCGATACGGAATCACCGGCATCGGCATTGCCTTTCACGATAAGCACTGCGCTCATAGGAACCGGGCGTCGACCTATTGTATTTGCTCATTACTTCACTCCATTTCCTCTCTCTATCGATAACCTTCCGGCACGTTCCGATTACTATTGCACGGAGTATCTAAATCGCTCCGGTGAAGGAAGCAAATACGCGAGCGTTGGCGGCTATCTGCGCGACCGGCCCTTACCTTTGGCCCGTTACACCACTAACGTCTATAAGCAGCGCGCCCTGGCCGTGGAGATACTGCGCGCGAGGAAGATTGACATAGACGGCTTCGGCGTAGACCTTCTGCAAATCAACAGCGGCTCGCTATGGGACGACGTGATGCGGGTCTATTCCGTTGCACAGCATGTCGCGCCCGACTTCAAGATTCTGGCCGAACCGGATATGGCGGCGCTCGATGGTGTCAGTGTGTCGGATATGGTCGCGGCCATACGTGTCATTGCAGGACAGAAGAACGCGTATCGAATGGCCGACGGAAGCCTTGCAATTGCGCCGTTCTACGCGGAGAACGTCAGCCAGAATTTCTGGTCGGATGTGATTCGCGGAGCTGCGGCTGCAGGCGTGAACGTCACGTTGATTCCCATTCTCCTCGATCCCGCCAAATCCGCCGACTTTCGCACAATCACGAATTCCTTTTCGTTCTGGGGCGTTCGAACGGTGCCGGAATCGACCGATAAAGGCGGTTGGGAAGATCAGGCGCTTACAAATCTCGAATCGTTCGGTGCAGATATCATGACGCCCGTCGCGCCTCAGGATTCACGGCCAAAAGACTCGGTGTTCTGGGAAGCGCAGAATTCCGCACTCTTTCGGGCGCAGTGGTCTCAGGTGACGTCGCGAGATCCAGCCTACGTGCAGCTCGTCACCTGGAACGACTACTCGGAATCGACTCACGTCTCGCCCTCTGTCGGTACGCAGTATGCCTTCTATGATCTCGCGGCTTACTACATCGAATGGGCCAAGACCGGAAATCCGCCGCCGATCGTTCGGGATAGCATTCTCTACTTTCATCGCAGGCAGATCTTTACGCCGGGCCGGTCTTCGACGCCGGAGACCGCGATGGTCGAAGAAGGCGTCGGCTCAGTCGTCAACGACATCGAAATGGTCGCCTTCCTGACCGCGCCCGCTGTCTTGCGGATAACCTCCGGCGGAACGGACCACACGTCGAATGGCGTGGCGGGCTTGAACGTATTCCGTGTTCCGGCGGTCTCCGGCGTACCGAGCTTCGCCATTATCCGCAATGGAGCCACAGTCGCACAGGTAACGTCGACCACATCGATCGTCTCGGTAGGCGCGGCGCAGGACCCGTTATACATCGGCGGAGGATCGGCGCGCTCGCCCGTAAGTCTGGTATGCAGCCAGTAGCGCGCTCAACAAACGACATGGCGGCCACATGAAAAGCCCGGCGAACGTGGTTTCATATCTTGCATTGGGTATCTTCTTGTTCGCGGCCGAGTTCTATACCCTGGGGATGAGTCCCGGGCATAGCCCGCTGATGCTCGTGTCTCACGTTCTCTTGCTTGGCGTGGTCCTCTTTCACCTCGGCATGCACTTGTTCGACAGCAAGCCGTCGTTTGCGGACGCATCTGTCGTGGTGTTCGAGATAACGTTCCTGATACTCGCACCGGCTCTTCAGTTGGCGCATGACGCGCAAGTGCTCGTGAATACGATGCCCTTCGACGACACTTCGGCGCTGCATGCGAATCTCATATTTATCGTTTTCATTGTCACTTACCTTGGCGCGCGACATCTTCTTCCGCGCACGATTCAAGCGTCGACGGCCCGCGCTTCGGAACCATTGACGATCCGTTATGCGGCGCTTATTCCGGCTCTCGCGATCTGCGTCGTGGCTGCGATGAGCGCATTCAATTTTGCCAGTCAACTGCAGGCCGGCGATCTGGACGGAATCGACGTCACCCCTTTGGACATGATTCGCGCGAAGGTGCTTTTCTTTCTGATCGTGCCCGTGTTCATTCTTATCGTGTTGCATCGTCCTCGTCGAATCGGACTGGTGTGGATTGCGCTCGCGCTTTTCGCGTTCGTCTTGCTACTCATTTGCCAGAATCCGCTGACGGAAAAGCGAAACGCACTCGGTCCCATCTATCTGACGCTGCTCGCATTGGCGTTTCAGCGGCACCTCAAGAGTCCATCCCGAGTGTTCTGGGCAATCTTCGTTTTGAGTGGACTGTTTTTTCCTTTTTCCGAGTTGTTCACGAACAGCAGAATCGATAAGTGGCCGCTTTCTTGGGCCACGATAGAGAGCTTCTTCGAGGAGCACTTCGCATCCACGACCTATGACGCGTGGGCCAATACGGAAGCCATTGTGGAAATGGTGAGTCGGGAAGGAATCAATGCGGGCAGGCAGCTCGCGGGCTCCCTGTTGTTTTTCGTTCCACACACTGTCTGGCCCGACAAGCCTCTGGCGACCGCGATTCTGGTGGGCGAATATCTGCAGCGAAATTACAGCATGTGGTTTCTAAACCTTTCCGCGCCGTTGCCTGCCGAAGGCTATTTCGATTTTTCGTGGGCGGGCGTCGTAGCTTATGGTTTCTTGCTGGGTTATTTCTCGCGCCGCGCCGACGCGTTGGTCGAATCGCCGATACCGCTTCGGCGAGCGCTGGGATGCTATCTGTCGTTCTACGTTGTGTTCGTCCTGCGCGGGTCATTGATGGTCGCGGTCGCTTACGTGGTGCCCGTTCTCGTCACGTTTCAACTCGTGTCCGTGCTCCTCACATCGCGAGAGAACAGACGCGCCGAGCCGCGCACGGCGAGGCCGCTCTATAGCGGTATGGCACGTCGAAAGTAACCTCTCCCCGGTTTAGAGAACGGTGAGTGCTTCAGGCGGGGACGCCGCTCATGTTCTGCTCTTGCCCAATCCAGATCTGACTGTCGGGAAACCAGAACTCTCTGGATTTTGGCGGCGCAGCCAATGTCACTGGCAAGTCAGGATTGAATATTTTTGACCAGGCCGACAGATAGGACGGCATCTTCACAAGATGGCCGCAGTTCGAAAGCAGCAGACTCGATACCAGCGCTTCTCGTCCGATCTCCAGCCCGGGATGACCGCTGAAGTGCACTGGCTTATCGCCGTTGGATAACAGTTTCGCGGGCGCGACATTGATCGGACGCTCGAACGGCCACGCACTGAAGAATTCGATGAAAGCCGGCTCGTCGCTGGAAACAAATATGTTGGTCAATTGCGGGTTGAGCATGAGCGTCTTATCGACAAGCCGGCAGAAATCGACCCACGGAAGCGTCACCGCTTCAAACTTCTTGTCAGTGCCTCTGAAGTGCACGCCCAACGTGGAGGCGCTGATCCCGAGTCTTGCGCAGGTCGATTCGACTTCTTCGCGGATGTGCGCCGCGGGCCGGTAATACGAGCGGAACAGATCGCTCGCGCTTCGCAGACGAAGCGCTGCGTCATACCGTTGCCGGAAACCCAGTTGAACCGGATCGCGCACGGTGGATGTCCGAACCTTATGCGACGTGGCGTGCCCGTTCTCCGGCCGGACGCTTTCGAAGAGCGCCGAAAACCAGTCGATCGTTCCTTTCACATCGCCGTACAGGCCGCCTCGGGCCGAAATTCGCGGAGTCAGGCGGTTCTCTTCACAGTGCATAAGGATGAAGAGAACCATTTGCATGATCGCGAAGAAGCCGCAGTTTTCCCTGATCTCGATCGAAAACACACCGTGATTCTGCCGCTGCCGTGCAAACAACATCGCGCGGCTGGGCGCGGCAAGCGAGTACTTGAATGTTTCACTACGACGCAGTTTCCTCAATTGATCCACCACCATGCGAAACATATTCGATTCCTGTTGATTATGTTCGCGTGAATACCAGCGTCACGCGTCGACGTACCCGGTGCGCTGTGCGTTCTTCGTGAAGTCGGCATAAGTGGCCGCGATGCCTTCTCTGAGCGAGATCGTGGGCGTCCAGCCCAAAGCGGATAGCCTGGATACATCCAGCAATTTCCTCGGCGTGCCATCCGGTTTCGAGGTATCGAATTCCAGTGAGCCCTGAAAGCCTACGACGTCGCAGACGAGGCGGGCGAGGTCCGCGATTGCTATGTCGCGTCCACATCCGATATTGAACATGCCCTCGGCGTTATGGCTGTCGAGCAACGCGAATACCGCCGACGCCAGATCGTCGACGTGCAGGAATTCCCGTTTCGGCGAGCCCGATCCCCAGACGGAGATCGATTGGAGTCCGTTCAGCTTCGCTTCGTGTGCCTTTCGGATCAGCGCGGCCAGAACGTGCCCGTTCTGCAGATCATAGTTATCGTTCGGACCGTACAAGTTCGTAGGCATCACCGAGATATACCGCATCCCATGCTGGCGGTTATATGCCTCACACAGCTTGAGCCCCGCAATCTTGGCGATTGCATATGCCTCGTTGGTCTGCTCGAAGGCGCTCGTCAGCAGATATTCTTCCTTGATGGGTTGAGGGCAATACTTCGGGTAGATGCACGACGAACCGAAGAAGACCAGCTCGGGCGTGCGCTTCTTGAAGGCCGCGTGGATGACATTCGTTTCGATGACGAGATTCTCATAGAGAAACGAGGCCGGTTGAGTGGAGTTGGCGTGTATGCCGCCGACCTTCGCAGCGGCGAGCAGCACGACATCGATGCGCTCGTGCGCAAAGAAATCGGCCACAGCGCGCTGATCGAGCAAGTCGAGTTCCTGTCTGGAACGGGTAACCAAATGGTGATAGCCGCGACTGGCGAGATGCCGGAGAAGGGCCGAGCCGACCATGCCCTTATGCCCGGCAATAAATATCCGAGAGCCTTTATTCATGTTGGTGCTCAATCGTCCATTGATGTGCGTTGATCGGAACGTGAGGCCCGATGTGCGATTGCCAGATTAGCGAGGCATTCGGTCAATCATCAGCTTGTGGCGGACGTTGGCAAGGTATTGTCGCGACCGGGCTTTCTCGTCATCGATGACGCGGCCGCCATCTATGCGCCATGGACGGCTCATTACCCGCGAGACCCGCCTCAGCCAACGTCATGGCAGATTCGGCCACCCCGCCTGGCGCGGCTTTCCCCAATCCTATGCTGCGTGAACGCATGCAGGCCGTTACGGGATCGATTCGTCCTTGAACGGACCGGCTCAGACGAGCCATCAAGCATCGATCTTGACACCAGGAGAGGGACCTGATGATTCCAGTAAACGAACCCCTGCTCGAGGGAAACGAGAGGACATACCTGAACGAATGCATCGAAAGCGGCTGGATCTCGTCGGACGGCGTATTCGTCGAGCGCTTCGAACGCGCAATGGCTGCATATGTAGGCCGCAAGCATGCGATCGCCGTCGCAAACGGAAGCGCGGCGCTCGACGTCGCCGCCGCTGCACTGAGTTTCGAGCCGGACGATGAAGTCATCATCCCCACGCACACGATCATCTCCTGTGCGTCGGCGATCGTTCGAACCGGCGCGCGACTGCGGCTCGTCGATTCGAATGCGGATACATGGAACATGGACGTAGCGAAAATCGAAGCGGCCATCACGCGCCGCACGCGCGCGATCATGGCCGTACATACCTTCGGCTTGCCGGTCGACATGAAGCCGGTGCTGGACGTCGCGAAGAAGTACGGCCTGGCTGTGATCGAAGACGCGGCGCAGGCTATCGGGCTCACCTATGAAGGAAAGCAATGCGGCAGCTTCGGCGATATCTCCTGCTTCAGCTTCTACGCGAACAAGCACATCACGACGGGCGAAGGCGGCATGATTCTCTGCGACGACGATGCACTGGCGGCGCGCGCGAGGAGTTTGCGAAATCTTTGCTTCAAGCCCGAGAGGCGGTTCGTGCATGAGGAGCTAGGCTGGAATTATCGTATGAGCAGTCTTCAGGCTGCGGTCGGGCTTGCGCAGTTCGAGAAGCTCGATGAACGCATCGCGAGAAAGCGCGCACTGGGGCGGCGTTACGAAGGGCTTTTGCATGATGTAAGGGGCCTGGAACTTGCTCCTGTTGCGTGTTCCTATGCCGAGAACATCTATTGGGTGTTCGGCGTGGTGCTGGATGATCGCCTGCCCATCGGCGCGGACGAAGCACGCGCAATACTCGCCGATGCCGGCGTTAGCGCGCGGCCATTCTTCTGGCCCATGCACGAGCAGCCTGTATTTCGCAAGCAAGGGTTATTCGAGGGCGAAAGTTATCCGGTCGCCGAGCGCATGAGCCGGCGCGGTTTCTATTTGCCGAGCGGACTTGCACTAACCGAAGCGCAGCAGGATCAAGCGGTGGCCGCGGTCCGGAACATGATGGCCGAGTATGTCTAGAAACTCCGCAAGCCATGCTCGCGGACATTGCCTGCTTCATATGACCGTCATCAGTCACATCGATGATGGGTCGTAACACCACGGAGTGCAGCCATGGAGAATGCAATGCGTTCGACCGACTCGATGTCGATGGCCAACGCGCTAGCGCCGCATATGCAGTCTTGCCGTCGCATTGTGCCGGTCATACTCGCGGGAGGATCGGGCACGCGCCTCTGGCCGATGTCGCGCGAGCAGTTTCCGAAGCAACTGATCGGCGTGGTCGGACGTGACTCGCTGCTTCAGGCTACCGTGTTACGAATGGACGGATTCTCCGGCGACTTCGACGTCGATATGCATCCGATCATCGTGTGTGGCGAAGAGCATCGTTTCACGACCGAGGAACAAGTGCGGTTATGCGGCGTCGATGCGCGGATCATTGTCGAGCCCGCGCGTCGTGATACTGCGCCCGCACTGACGCTCGCGGCGCTTGCGGCCGTCGAAAGAAACGAAGACGCGATTCTCGTCGCGATGCCTTCCGATCATTCGATCGCCGATCTTGGCGCGCTGCATGAAGCGATATCGATCGCCGCGGACTACGCCGATAGCGGAATGATCGTGACGTTAGGGGTTCCGCCGACGCGTCCCGATACCGGCTTCGGCTATATTCGTCTCGGCGAAGCGCTGGAGAAGGGTGCTCATCTTATCGACCGCTTCGTAGAAAAGCCTGCCGCCGAACTCGCCGCGCAATACCTCGCTGCACAAACATACTGGTGGAACAGCGGCATCTTCGTCGTTCGCGCGAGCGTGTGGCTCGATGCCCTGGCGCATCTCAATGCCGATATGCATGCGACATGCACGGCGGCACTGAAAGACGGCAAAGCCGATGGCCATTTCTTTCGTCCGTGTCCGAATCAGTTCGGCCGTGTGCCTTCCGATTCGATCGATTACGCGGTGATGGAGCATATCGGCGACGCTGGCTCGCCTTGCAACGGCGTAGTCGTGCCGCTGTCGGCGGGATGGTCAGACCTGGGATCGTGGGACGCAGTATGGGAGGCCATGGAAAAGGACGGCTTGGGCAATGTCGGAAGCGGCCGCGTGGTCTTCGAAGGCGCGACGTCGAGCTACGCGCGCTCCGATGGCGGACGGCTCGTCGCGTGCGTCGGCACGTCGAACGTCGTTGTCGTCGATACCGACGATGCCGTGCTGGTCGCCGATCGCTCGCACGCGCAGGACATCAAGCGCCTTGTCGCGCGCATCCGCGAACAGCATGCGCCCGAGGCCGAAACGCATCGCAAGGTTCGTCGTCCATGGGGCTTTTACGATTCGATCGAACATGGCGAGCGTTTCCAGGTCAAGCGCATCGTCGTGGCGCCTGGCGCACGACTTTCGCTCCAGATGCACCATCATCGTGCGGAGCATTGGGTCGTCGTGCGCGGCACCGCGCTCGTCACGCGCGGGGACGATCAGTTTCTGTTGTCGGAAAATGAATCGACCTACATTCCGCTCGGCGTCCGGCATAGGCTGGAAAATCCGGGCAAGGTGCAGCTCGAGATCATCGAAGTTCAATCGGGTTCGTATCTCGGCGAAGACGATATCGTGCGGCTGGATGACTGCTATGGCCGTATCTGATGTTATCGACAAAGCTCACGAAGGCGGGGCATGACATGCGCGATATTCAAGGATTGCTGGCAAGGCTCTTCGATGTCGCGATGGTCGTCGGAGGGGCCACCGTTGCATCGCGGATCAGGTTCGACAACATCGCCGAACCGGGCTATTACGTGCCGTTCGTGGCCTTTGCTGCGGCGTTTTCGCTCGTATTGTTCCCGGGCTTCGGCGTATACGAGTCGTGGCGCGGGCGCAGCAAGCTCGTGCTGACGAGCCGCGTGTCGCTCTCATGGCTCGTGGTGCAGGCGTGCGTCCTCGTGCTGATGTTCTCGCTGCATCGGCTCGATGATGTCTCGCGCCTCTGGTTCGCGTACTGGACTGCGATGTCGGGCGCGCTGATGATCGTGGGCCGTCTCGTCACGCATGCGGTGCTCGCGCGCATGCGTCACGCCGGGATGAACTTTCACGACGTGGCGGTCGTCGGTTGCGGGCGGCATTGCGAGTCGATCATGAAAAGAATCGAGCGCGCGAGCCATTCGGGTTTTCGTACGGTCGCGGTATTCAACGCATCGCCCGAATTGCCGATAACTTCAACAGTGCCGGTCTTCGAAGATTTTGACACCTTCGTGCGCCACGCTCGCGAGCAGCATGTGCATGAAGTCTGGCTTGCACTGCCGCTATCGCAGGAGAAAGCCATTCTGCGGTTCGTGAATGAGTTTCGCGACGATCTCGTCAACGTGCGATTCATTCCCGACGTGCGCAGCCTGGCCCTCTTCGAAAGCGGCGTGAGCGATTTGCTCGGGGTGGCGGCGATCAATCTCGTCGCTTCTCCGCTTTCGCAAAGAGCGCTATTGCAGAAGGATGTTTTCGACCGGCTGTTCGCGCTCGCGGCGCTCATCGCGGTCGCGCCGCTTCTGATCGCTATCGCAATCGCGGTCAAGCTTAGTTCGCCCGGGCCCGTATTCTTCAGACAGCGGCGCAAGGGCGCGGATGGACGCGAATTCACCATCTACAAGTTCAGGTCGATGCGCCTGCATATCGAACAGTCCGGCATGCTGAAACAGGCTACGCGCAATGATCCGCGCGTGACGCGTGTCGGTGCGTTTCTCCGGCGCACGAGTCTCGACGAGCTGCCGCAATTCTTCAACGTCCTGCTCGGCGACATGTCGGTCGTGGGACCGCGTCCACATGCGCTCGAACATGACGATCTCTACCAGAAAGTCGTGCAAGGTTATATCCATCGATACCGCATCAAACCGGGCATCACCGGATGGGCGCAGGTCAATGGCTTTCGTGGGGAAACGGACCGGATCGAAAAGATGGAGGCGCGCGTGGCCCATGATTTGTACTATTTGGGAAATTGGACTTTCGCACTCGATATGCGGATCATTGCCGCGACGGTGTTCAAGGGTCTGCGCGGGGCCAACGCTTACTGAAGCGTAAGTATCGCGCCCGGCGTGCGCGATGCAGGCATCATCTCTTTCTCGCGACGAAGGTCGCCGACAGATCGGCGGCGCTAAGTTCGCCGCCCATCCATCTCACGCTGTCGAGCACTTCGAAGCCGCTGAGATCCAGCATCAACTCGACTTCAGGCTTGAACATATAACGCATGACGTGCGTCTCGAGAACGGTTTCGACGCATTGCGTCTTTCCGTCCGTCATCATGATGGTGTAGTTGACGGTGACGGTATTCTCATGAGGACGCATCAGCGGTTCGGCGATGCGGATTACCGCGGTTTCATCGCTCGTGGCGCGCTTGATGCGAACCTTGGGCGGGTCGGCCAGCACGGCGGGACCGTACCAGCAATCGAACAGAAAGAGTCCTGAGCGCGGCAGATGAGTCGCTGCGGTGTGGCACATCGCCATGAAATCGGCGTTCGTCGTCTGATAGCTTGCGACATGAAACAGCGAGACGACCGCGTCATATAGCTCTTCGGTGCGGACGCTTCGCGCATCGCCCTGCTGAAACTTCAGTCTCTTCGCCACCGTGCCCGGAAGTGAAGTCCGCCTCGCATCGGCGCGTGCCAGCATGTCGAAACTCATGTCGATGCCGGAAACCGAAAAGCCGGTGGCCGCAAGCTCTGCCGCGTGGCGTCCTGTCCCGCAACCGAGATCCATAAGATGGCCGCTGACTATTCCATATCGACCGAGCAGGTCGGTGACGAACGCGGCCTCCGCCTTGTAGTTCTTCTCGTGATAGAAAAGATCATAGTATTGCGAGTATCGCGTGCTGAAACTCATGTGAGCCACTCCGAATTAGAGTTGGTGCCCAACGCATGTCCGCGCAATGGCGCATTCGTCCAGGTGACCGAAGCGCCGCTCGATAACAAGTCTCACTTGACGTTCCGGTTCAAGACAGAGCGTAGCCTTCGCACGAATCGCGACTTCATGCGTGACGGAATTCGGCAAGATGTTGGCCGGGCCGCCTGTGCAGGCCGCGAGGCCGGTTTTGACAAGGCGATGACGGAAATAGAAGTTATGTTTCGGAGATCATCGAGTCTTCGATCCCGGAGGATGAAGGTGGTCCGAATAGGTCATTCCGCAACACAGTCTTTTGTTTAGGCGCCGCGAAACGACATAGTTCGAACTCCGTATTAAGCGCCTTTCCATAACTTTCATGCACTTATTTTCAAACAGCCGAAGAGATCGAACAGTCGTGTTGTTATCGCGGCCGAACGCGCCGATCTCGGCCAAAACCATGCTTTTCGCCGCCATGGCGGAAAGAACGGATGCAATAGGAAACTACGCTCCCGAAATAGTACGGAATCGACGGCATTGGTACGGCTTGCGATCCGCAGACCTGCAACCGAAACATAGGAAGATAACGCCATGTCGAACGTTACAGCCTTCGGCGATGCAGAGTCGAGCGGTCTCTATCATGCAGCGGAAGAGAGAAGCACAAAGCTCATAGGAATCATGTTGTATGACGGATTTTCTCTTTTGGGCGCTGGAACGCTTGCCGAGGCGCTTCATATCGCCAACGAGTTGCAATCCGCTATCCTGAGCAATGGCGTGACCTATAGCGTTCGTCTCGTCTCCGCCCGCGGTGGCGCGATAGCTTGTTCATCGTCGGTCTGTGTGTGGACCGAGCGCTTAGGTGGCCAGCGCTTTCAGGGCTTCGACGCGCTATACATTGCAGGCGGCGCTGGCGTGACGCGCGCAGCTGCGGATGAAAGTCTCCTCGAGTCATTGAGGATCGCGTGTTCGCAAAGCGGCGCGGTCGGTTCGCTCGGCAATGGCGACGCGCTGCTCGCCGCCGCGGGCGTCGCCCGGCGCGACTGGGCTTCGATGGGACGCGGCGTATGGGCTGGCGGAACATTGAAAAGCACGACGTCGACCGAACGCGGCGATGCGCTCGTCAACTCGCTGGCGCTGGTGAAGCGCGATCTCGGCTATGACATCGCAACGGCTTTGGCAGACCGGCTGGCCTCGTCCAACGATCAGCATCTGCCAATCATGCTGAGTACCATCGGCACGACGACGCTCGCCGAGAAAGCGCAGGAATCCGCGCGCTGGCTGGAGCGCAATTGCGGCCGTCCCATCTCCGTCGGCGACGCGGCTCGCACCGTTGCGATGAGCGAGCGCAACTTTCTGCGGCTGTTCAAGCGTGAGATCGGTCTGACGCCTTCGCAATATCTTTTGCGTGCGCGTCTCGATTTGAGTTGCGAATTGCTTATTAAAAGCGATTTGCCGATCGACAAGATTGCGCGCAGGACCGGTTTGACCAATGGCGAAAGATTTTCGAAGGTATTCAGAAAGCAATTTCTGATGTCGCCAACGGAATACCGGTCTCGAAAGAAGAGCGGTGACGCAGTGTGATCGCACGTTTCGCGCTTCACAGGCGCAGCCGGAATCACTTCCTCCAACTCGATAGCGCAGGCATATCCACGTCGGGCGGAAAGCGCATCCTAACCATGGCAATGTTCCTCTAATCTTCCAACAGCACTTTCACGCCCTCGGCGGCTTCGTGTCGCAGGGCGTCGAGATCGAGGCCCGGGATCACGCCGTCATCGACGACCACGCGGCCGTTCACGATGTTGTAGCGAACGCGAGCCGGCTCGCCCGATGCCACGGGCGCCACGGCGAGATCGTGATAGCCATAGAAGCGCGGATCGTCGATGTCATAGAGAACGAGGTCCGCCGCCTTGCCGACTTCGAGCGTGCCTACTGCATCGAGACCGAGCACGCTTGCGCCGCCCGCGCTGCCCCAGTGAATCGTCTCCTCGATCGTCGTCGCCGATGCGCCCTGCGCCGCGCGATGCACGAGCCACGCGAAATGCGCCTCGTTGATCATGCTGCCCGATTCGTTCGACGCGACGCCATCGACCCCGAGCGACATCGGCACGCCCGCCGCGGACATTTGCGGTGCGGGGGCGATGCCGCTGCCAAGCCGCGCGTTGCTCATCGGGCAATGCGAGCAGCCGCTGCCGGTCTCCGCGAGCATCGCGATCTCGCTCGCTTCGAGATGCACGAGATGCGCGAACCACACATCGGGTCCGAGCCATTCGTGATCGGCGACGAATTCGACCGGCAACTTGTCGAAGCGCTCGCGGCAGAAATCGACATAACGTTGCGTCTCCGAAAGATGCGTGTGCATGCGCAAGCCCATGCCGCGTGCCGCGCGTGCGATCTCAGGCAGAAGATCGGGCGGCAGAGAGAAGGTCGGCGTCGTCGGCGCAACGACGACGCGGCGCATCGATGTCGCGCGGGCATCGTGATAGCGCGCCTTCAGGCGTTCGATATCGGCAAGCATCTGATCGAGCGTCTCGGGCTTTAACGCGACCTTCGAGAAGCCCGGATGATCGCCTGCCGCCTGCAACGCGCCGCCACGGCACAACACGAAGCGCAGGCCGAACGACGCCGCTTCGTCGAAGAGCAGATCGCCTGTTTCCGTGGTGCCTTCGGCGTGATAGAGATAGTGATGATCTGCGCACGTCGTCGCGCCCGACAAAAGTAGTTCGGCCATGCCGAGGCGTGCAGCGACACGCGCGAGGTCCGGCGTGAAGCGCGCGAGTCGCGGATACGGCACCGCGGCGAGCCATTCCTGCAGATCGGCGTTGATGCCTGAAGGCACCGCTTTCAGCAGGTTCTGGAACAGGTGATGATGCGTGTTCACCCAGCCTGGATAGGCGACGCACGAGCGCGCATCGATGACGCGTTCGTCGTCGCGCGCGTCGAGATTCGGCGCAATGGCGCGGATGACGCCATCGCGGATGCGAATATCGACGTTGCCGAGCCGTGCGGCGTCGCCACACAATCCGCTCATCACCGCGACGGGATGTTTGATTAGTAATGCTTCGTTTGAGATGTTCATGAACGCTTGTCCTTTCAACACGTTTTACTCGCGCACCATGCTGGGCGCAGGTACGACGTCTTCCTCATGTGCGCCGTTGAGCACGGCGTTCAGCACGACCGACACGAGACACGCGAGCACGACGCCGCTGTGCACGAAGGGCTGCGTCCAGTCGGGCATCTGCTTGAACACTTGCGGCGCCATCACCGGGATGAGCGCGGTCGCGATCGTGAAGCCGACGATCAGCACGTTGTAGCGGTTGCGCTCGAAGTCCACTTTGGAGAGCGTCTGCACCCCCGCCGCGACCACGACGCCGAACATCGCGATGCCCGCGCCGCCGAGCGCAGCGGCAGGCGTCGATGCGACGACCGCGCCGATCTTGGGCACCAGCGCGACGACGCACATCAGCACGCCGCTCACCGCCACGACCCATCGGCTGCGCACGCCTGTCAGGATCACGAGTCCCACGTTCTCCATGAATGCGATGAACGGGAACGCGGCGAACATTCCGGCTATCGCGCTCGCGAGACCATTCGCGCGCATGCCGCGCACCGCGTCTTCCTCGCTGATGTTCTTGTCGACGATATCGCCGATCGCGACGAAGAGACCCATCGATTCGATCATCTGCACGACCATTACGACGATCATCGTCAGAACGGGCACCACGGAGAACACGGGCATGCCGAAGTGAAACGGCAACGGCATCGTGAACCACGGCGCGTTGGCGACGTTGGCGAAGTCGCCCATGCCGAGCGAGCAGGCAAGCACGCTGCCCGCGACAAGTCCGATCAGCACCGACAGATTGCGCAGGAACGCATTGGCAAAGCGGTTGACGGCGAGAATCACGAGCGCGACGAACAACGCGACGCAAAGGAACGGCAACGCGCCGAAGTGCCGCGCGTTCTCACCGCCGCCCGCCCATTGATACGCGACCGGAAAGAGCTGCAGTCCGATCACGGTGACGATGCAGCCGGTCACGACAGGCGGAAAGAAACGCCGCAAACGTCCGACGAGCGGCGCGGCGAACATCGTGAACACGCCCGCGCCGATCACCGCGCCGCACACGCCCGCGAAGCCGACGCCGGGGCTCAGGCCGATCGCGATGACCGGTCCCACGCTGCTGAACGCGACGCCTTGCAGAATAGGCAGACGCACGCCGAACTTCCATACGCCGACGGTTTGCAGCACCGTCGAGATGCCCGAGCAGAAAAGCGCCGTGCTGATGAGCACGGTGGTGTCAGCGGGCGACATCTTCAATGCGGATGCGACGATCAACGGCACGGCAATCGCGCCGATGTAAGCGACGAGCATATGTTGCAGGCCGAGCGTGATCATCTGCCGCTTGGGCAGGATGCGATCGACGGGATGTTGGTCGGTGTTCATCAACGTGTCTCCTGATTATCGTTATCGGCGGCTGCGTTCGTCAGGCCGCGACAGGCACCGCAAGGCAGGCATGAAAGCGCTCGGTCAGCGCGGCGCGGTCGAGTTCGCGTCCGATGAACACGATTCGGCTCGAACGCGGCTCATAGCCCCACGCCTGCGCCGCGCGCAATTCGATGATGTCGTGCACGCCTTGCAGCACGTAGCGATACGGCTGTCCTTTCACGGCGAAGATGCCCTTCATGCGAAAGAGGTTCGTCGCATCCGATGCGCGCAGTTCGGCGAGCCACGCTTGCAGCGCGTCGAGTTCGATATCGGCATCGACTTCGATGCCTACCGAGCTCACGCTTTCGTCGTGGTGATGATCGTCGTGGTGGTCATCGTGATCGTCGTCCGCTTCGACGAGCTGCTGCGCGAACTCATTCGCCCCCACGCCGAGAATCGTGTGCAGATCGATCTGCGCAAAACTCGATTCGACGATTTCAGCCGTTGCGTTGAGCCCGCGCAGCCGCTCTTTCAATGAAGCGATGTCCTGCGCCGTCACGAGGTCCACCTTGTTGACGACGATACGATCCGCGCACACGATCTGATCGACCGCCTGGTTGTCGCGGCCGTCGAGCACGAGATCGTCCAGATGCGCGGCGATATGCTTTGCATCGACCATCGTCACGACGGCATCGAGGGTCACGCGTTGCGCAATCGGATCGTCGATGAAGAAGGTCTGCGCGACAGGATACGGATCGGCGAGCCCGCTCGTCTCGACGATGATGTGATCGAGCCGCTCGGGCCGCTCCACCAGCATCCTCACGATGCGCACGAGGTCTTCGCGCACTGCGCCGACGCAGCATACGCATCCGTTCGTCATCTCGTAGATCTCTTCGGTCGATTCGAGCACGAGCCCGCCGTCTATGCCGACTTCGCCGAACTCGTTCTCGATCACCGCGATCTTGTGTCCATGCTTTTCGCGGAGGATGTAGTTGAGCAGCGTGGTTTTGCCCGCGCCGAGAAAGCCGGTCAGCACCGTGACCGGAATCTTCTGGAACGCGTTATGAGTCGTATGGATGTGAGTCATTGCTTGTCTCCTTTGAGTCAGTCAGCTTTATGTTCTTTCCAGCGTCGAACCACGTTGCAATCGAGGCCGAAGAGATCCAGCACGCGGCCGAGCGTGTGATCGATCATCTCGTCGAGCGAAGCAGGGCGCGCGTAGAACGCGGGCACCGGCGGCGCGACGATGCCGCCCATTTCGGTGACGGCGATCATGTTGCGCAGATGGGCCAGCGTGTACGGCGTTTCGCGTGCCAGCAGCACGAGCGGGCGTCGCTCCTTGAGCGTGACGTCGGCGGCGCGCGAGATGAGGCTCGATGAAAGTCCGCCGGCGATTTCGGCGAGCGTCTTCATCGAGCACGGCGCGACGATCATGCCGAGCGTGCTGAACGAACCGCTCGAAATGGCGGCGGCCATGTCATCGCATCGATAGGTGAAGCTCGCGAGCGCGTTGACATCGGCGAGCTTGTGTTCGGTCTCTTGCTGCATCGTCAGAAGCGCGCTGCGCGAGATCGTCACATGCGTTTCGATGTCGAGTTCGCGCAGCAATTCCAGAAGGCGCACGCCGTACGTGAAGCCCGATGCGCCGCTGATACCGACCGCGATGCGCCGCGTGCTCATCGTGCGGCTCCTTTCAGAATGGCGGCTGCACGTTGCATCGCATCTTCGCCGATGCGCGCACGTATGCCGTCGAATTGCGAGCCGCGCGTCGCGTCGATGCCCATGCGCGATGTGGTGCCTTCGACGGACGACGAAGGATCGAGCGGGCTGCCCGGCAATCCGCCGACGATGAACACATCGTCATGCGGTTGCGCATGTGCCGCGATCGCCCAGAGCACTTGCGAGTCGTCGGTTATGTCGATATCGCCATCGACGGCGACGACATGCTTGAGATACGGATCCCAGCCCAGCAACGCGAGCATGATCTGACGCGCTTCGCCATCGCGCGTCTGATTCAGCGCCACATAGCAATGAAAATGCGTGCCGGAGTTCGGGTAATGCAGCGCAGTGACCGCTGGAAAGCGCGCCTTCAGCTTCTCGCTCATTTCCGCTTCGCGCGGCAGACGAGCGAGCGTGAGATGCTCGGCATACGGACCACCGACGACATCGACGAGCCATGCATCGCGGCGGCGCATCATCGTATCGACGCGCATAACGTTGTTGGTCGAACGGTCCGACGAATAGCCGGTGAACTCGCCGAACGGACCTTCATCGGCGCGCGCATCGGGATCGATCGTGCCTTCGAGCACGAACTCCGCGGCCGCCGGCACGCCAATGCCATAACGCGGCGTGCGTACCAGTTCGAGCGGTGCGCCGAACAGTCCGCCGGCGAGGGCGCGCTCGTCTGTGCCGAACGGCACGCGCGATGCCGCCGCGAGCATGAACAACGGATGCGCGCCGATGACCATCGCAACCTTGAGCGTGTCGCCGCGCGCCTTCGCCGTCTGCAACATGCGCCACAGATGACCGCGCGAATGCAGGCTCGTTGCGAGCGCGTTCCTCGCATGAAGCATCGAACGGTGATAGCTCATGTTCGCGATGCCGGTCACCGGATCTTCGGCGACGATTACCGCGTTCGTGATGTACGCGCCGCGATCGGTGGCGAAGTGGCGAATCATCGGCACATGCGCGAGATCGACCGCGTCGGCTTCGACGACTTCATCGAGCACGGGACCGCGCGCGACATGCAGCGGCGCGATCGGTGCATTCGCGCGTTGCTGATAGGCGGCGAAGAGGCCGCGCGCATCGACATCGAACAGACGGGCGATACGCTCGCGCGATGCGAAGAAGTTGGTCGCCAAAGGCGTTGCGATACGTTCGACGTGCTCGCATACGAGCATCGGATGCTGCCCGCGCGCGGCAAGCGCGGCGACGATCGCGGTGACGTCCTGATCGGCGGACAACTGTTGCGTGAGCGTCAGCACATCGTGGGGATATTGCTCGCGATAGGCGTGCGCAAAGCAATGAAAGTCCTGCGTGGCGCGAAAGAGGTTATCGGCCATCGTGAGCTCCGTCGAGAGAAAGAAGGGCGCGTGAGCGACCGCGCCCGCATGACATCAGGCCGTCTGCGCGACTTCGTCGTTCTTTACATACGTGGCCTTCAATCGTTTCTCCGCTTCGGCCAGGTCCTTCGGCGGTTTGGTCGGCTCGATGCCCACCAGTCGCGCGATGTTATTGCCCATGTAGTCTTCGAGACCGTCCTCATCGAGGTCCATGCCTTGCGGCGCGGGACCGCACAGCATCTCCAGTTCGCGCAGCCACATGCCCGGCTCGTTCGGCGGCGAATCGGTGCCGAACACGATCTTGTTGCGCGGCAACTCGCGTGCGAACTCGACGATGCGGGACTGATAGCACCAGCCCGATTCGCAATACACGTTGGGCGTATCCATCGCCATCCAGAAGGCTTCGAACGAGTAATTGCCGCCCGTCTGGATTCCGAAGTGACCGATGATGAAATTCACCATCGGGAATTCGCGGATGATCGGATAGAACTGCGTGGGAATCGTGTACGGTCCATCGCCTGTGTGAATCAGCACGACGACGCCCAACTCGGCGCATTTCTTCATCGCAGGGCGCAGCCAGTCGAGCGCGCGATCCGGCCGATAGCCATGCATGTTCGCGTGCAGCTTGAGCATCTTGAAGCCGTATTCCTTGACGTGAAATTCGAGTTCCGCCGCGCCGTTTTCCGGACCCCAGCGCGGGTTATACGTGAAGTTGCCGATGAAACGATCGGGATACTTCTGCGTCAGCTCCGCGATATACGACATGTAATCGCGAATGCCTTCGCGCCCGCGCCGGTTGCCGTCGCGATAGCCGGTGTTTCCCGGCGGCGGCTGGATGAAACCCATGTCGATGCGGCGCGGCTTGCCGTTGATGATGTACGGACCGTCCATCATCTTGAGAAGGCGTTCGCCGGTGAACGGCTCGCCCGTGTGCCGCCAGGCTTCGTCGACGAGATTGGTCGGATGCAGATGGGTATCGATGATCATCAGCGCGCTCCTGCGTAGTCAGCTTCTTTGTATTGGTCGAGATTGGCTTGCGCTTCTTCGACGCTTTCGGGCGGCGCGCTCGGTTCGATGCCGAGCATGCGCGCGAGGTTGTTGCCGAGATAATCCTCGAGCGTGTCTTCGTCGAGATTGAGGCCTTGCGGCGGTTCGTGACACAGCACTTCGAGCAGGCGCAGCCACATGCCCGGTTCGTTGGGCGGCGTGTCGGAGCCATAGAGAATCTTGTGCGTCGGCAATACCTTCGCGAATTCGACGATGCGCGATTGCAGGCACCAGCTCGATTCGCAATAGACGTTCGGCGTATCGAGCGCCATCTGATAAGGCTCGAAGCAATACACGCCGCCGGTCTGCACGCCGAAGTGCGCCATGATGAACGGCACCGACGGAAACTCGCGGATCAGCGGATACCATTCGCTCGGAATGCTGTACGGTCCGTCGCCGGTATGCAGCTTCACGATGAGCCCGAGGTCCGCGCATTTCCGCAACGCGGGACGCAGCCAGTCGAGCGCGCGGTCCGGCCGATACGCGTGCATGTTGGCCTGCAACTGCACCATCCTGAAGCCGTGTTCCTTCGCGTAGAACTCGATTGCGTCGGCGCCGTTCTCGGGGCCGCAGCGCGGGTTATAGACGAAGCAGCCGAGCAGGCGGTCGGGATACTTCTGCGTCATCTCGACGGTGTACGCCATGTAGTCGTCGATCGACTCGCGGCCGCTTCTCACGCCATCGGTCCACGTATAGATGGTGTTGCCTTGCGGCGGTTGGATGAATGCCTTGTCGATGCGACGCGGCTTGCCGTTGATGATGTACGGGCCGTCCATCACCTCGATCAGACGCTCGCCCGAAAAGGGTTCGCCGTCGTGGCGCCAGGCGAGGTCGACGAGATTGGTCGGATAACAGCTTGTGTCGATGATCATGGGTCTCGATCTCCTTGAGGGGAACTGGCGTGTCCAGTTGCCGGATCGCGGGCAGGCGCGTCGATGGAACAAGAGCTCTTGCGAGCTTGCCCATGCGGCCTTTTGCAAGACGCGTTGATGCGCCTTCCCCTCGCCGGCATCGAGTGTCACACTGACGTGCACTGCTGCTTGCGATGCAGTCTCACAAGTTATGCGCGCTCTGTACAATATTTTTTGACCACGATCTTGATACGTTAGCGATATGGACATGCGGCTTTTGCGGTACTTCGCGGTGCTCGCCGATGAACTCCATTTCGGCCGCGCAGCCGCGCGCCTGCACATTTCGCAGCCGCCCCTGAGTCAGCAGATCCGCATCCTTGAAGAGGAAATGGGCACTGCGCTTTTCTTGCGCTCGCAACATCGCGTCGAACTCACCGAGGCAGGGAAAACACTGAAAGAACAGGCGCCGCTGATCTTCGCGCAGTTCGAGCGCGCGATCGATCTCACGCGTTGCGCGGGACGTGGCGAAGTGGGAAGTCTCGAGATCGGCGTCATCAGCTCGGCGATGGTCGAGCCGATTCCACGCGCGCTCGGCGAGTTCGCGCGCAAGCATCCGCAAGTCAGATGGACGCTTCACGAGATGACGCCCGCCGCGCAGATTCAGGCGCTGAAAGAGCGGCGGCTCGACGTGTGCTTCTTTCGCGTGTCGCACGAAGATCCGGAGATCGTCAGCGAAGTCGTGTTGCGCGAGTCTGCCGTGGTCGCATTGCCGCTCGCGCATCCGCTCGCTTCACGCGCGGATATCGCGCTGCGTGATCTCGAAGCCGAGCGCTTTCTGTCGTTTGGTCTGCTGCAATCGCAACTCGCGCGGTTTCTGCGCGACTGTTGCGTCGAAGCGGGATTCACGCCGCGCATCGAGCAGGAAGTCGTCGAACTGCATACGCTGCTATGTCTGTTGCGCGAAGGGCTCGGCATTGCGCTGCTGCCGGCATCGGCGCAACAGCTGTCGGGCGGCGGCGTGGCATTCGTGCCGCTCGCAGCGCCCGCGCCCGAAGTCTCGCTTCATGCGCGTTATCGCGCGGACACGCCGTCGCCGGTGCTGGCGCGGTTTCTCGATACCGTGCGCGAAGTCGTCAGTCCGGATCGCGCGCGTTGACCGTTTGCGCGACGAGCTCGCGTATCGCATCGACGAGCGGCGCAACGCGTGCCGACTTCTCGCGCGGCCACACGGCGTAGAGGTTGTAGTGCGTCGGAATCTCGACGCGTGTGAGTTCGACGAGCTTGCCGTCGCGTTGCGCGTCGGCGGCGAGCAGGCCGCGCGCAAGTCCCACGCCGACGCCCGCGCTCGCGGCGGCGATCAGCCCCGCAGCGTTGTCAAAGACGGCGACTGCGTGCGGCTCCGCTTCCGGCAGGCCCGCCGCGGCGAGCCACGGAATCCACGAGCGCTTGGTGTAGCCGAGCAAGGGCAGCGCGAGCACTTGTTCCGGCGCGAGCGGCACGCTGAGTCCGCGCGCGCTCAACAATGCGGGCGAGCCCATGACCGTGAGACGGTCGCCGCAGATGAGCGCGTTCTCGAAGCCGTCCCATTCGCCATAGCCGTAACGCAGCGCGAGATCGACGCGTTCGAACGCGCTGCGGTCATGACGTGGCGCGGAAAGCATCGTCAGCGACGCGCCCGTCAATGCGCCGAGCAACGCGGGCAGGCGCGCGACGAGCCAGCTTTGCGCAAGCTCCGGATCGACGTCGAGCGTAATCGACTGCTTCACCGCGCGCTCCTTCACCGACGACAACGCGCGATCGATCTGCTCGAAGCCATCGCCTAGCTGATTCGCGAAGAGCGCGCCGGCATCGGTGAGCACGACGCGCGCGCCTTCGCGCACGAACAGCGGCTGGCCGACGAACTCTTCGAGCGTGCGGATCTGCTGGCTGATCGCGCTATGCGTGAGCGACAACTGACGCGCCGCGCTCGAAAAGCTGCCGGCGCGCGCCGCCTGCAAGAAGGCCTGCATCGACTGGATCGAAGGGTAGCGCTTCAACATGGGTGTTAGCCAGGCTTACGGGTGATCAAAGAAATCGTCGCTGGCGTTCTTGCATGACGGCTTCCGATAATGGCCGCAAGCTCGAACGACATTCAGGAGACAGCGCATGATCGAAATCGTCGTCAATGACGCGCGGCACTCGCTCGACAATGTACCGGAAGACATGCCGCTGTTGTGGGTTCTGCGCGATCGCATCGGTTTGACGGGCACGAAATTCGGCTGCGGCGGGGGCTTTTGCGGCGCATGCACGGTGCATCTCGATGGCGAGGCCGTGCGTTCGTGCCTGCTGCCGATAGCGGCCGTGGCGGGCAGGCGCATCACGACCATCGAAGGTGTTTCCAGGGACGGCACGCATCCGTTGCAGCGCGCGTGGATTGCGGAAGACGTGCCGCAATGCGGCTATTGTCAGTCGGGACAGTTGATGCAGGCAGCGGCGTTTCTGAAGGGCAAGCCGTCCGTGAGCGATGACGCCATCGCCGCTGCGATGTCCGGCAACATCTGCCGCTGCGGAACGTATGCGCGCATCCGCAAGGCCATCAAGCGCGCGGCGGCGGAGGTCTGAATGCGTATCGAACATCACGCAGCGCGCCGTCGTTTCATCAAGCAGAGTTCGGCGCTGCTGGCAGCGGGACTATCCGTTGGATTTCGATTGCCCGATGCGTTGGCGAAGAACGGCGATGCTCATCCGCGTGACGGCGAATTCGAGCCGAACGCATGGGTGCGCGTGCTGCCCGACGACACGATCAAGCTCGTCGTCCACAAGCACGATTCGGGCACGGGCACGCGCACCGCGCTCGCCGCGCTCGTCGCCGAAGAGCTGGATGTCGATCCGTTTAGCATCGACGTCATCACGCCCGAGAATCCTTTCTATGCCGATTACATTCATCCCTTGTGGAAGGTGTTTTCCACGGGCGGAAGCACGAGCGTCTCGCTCGAATACGATCGCTTGCGGCGCGCGGGCGCGACTGCGCGTGCCATGCTGATCGAAGCCGCCGCGAAACAATGGAAGGTATCGCCGTCAACGTGCTCGACCGATAACGGCTTCGTGATCGACAAGGCGAGCGGCGCGCGTGCCAGCTATGGATCGCTTGCCGTCATCGCCGCGAGCTTGCCCGCGCCAAAAGACGTGCCGTTGAAAGACGCATCGCAATTCAGGTACATCGGCAAGCTGAGCAAGAAGCGCGACGCGGCGCAGAAGGTATGCGGCGCGTTCGCGTATGGCATCGACGTGCGTTTGCCCGGCATGCTCGTCGCGGTCGTGACGCGTGCGCCCGTCATCGACGCGCGCGTGCGCCGCGTCGATGCGAAAGAGGCGCTCGCCGTGCCCGGCGTGCGGCAAGTGCTGCCGATACCCGGACGTCCCGATGTGCTCGGCGGCAATCAGGCGGGCGTCGCCATTCTCGCCGACGACTACTGGTCCGCGCACAAGGGACAAGCCGCATTGCGCGTCGAATGGGAAGATAGTCCGTTCGAAAACTTCGATAGCCGCGATATGCCCGCGCGCCAGGCTGCATGGCTCGACGATCCCGCTGCGCGCGTCGTGCCGACCATCACGAACGGCGACGCCGATGCCATCCTCAAGCATGGCGCGCGCGTGATTCAGGCGTCTTATTCGATGCCGTACAAGGCCGCGAATCCGCTCGAACCCATCAACGTGACGGCGTGGTCGAAGGACGGCGGCATTGCGTATTGGGGCGGCTTGCAAGTGCCGTCGACGGCGCAGGAGGCGGCGCAAGTCATCGGCGGCATTCCGGCCGATCGTGTCGTGCTGCATGAACTGGTTTCGGGCGGCAGCTTCGGTGCGCGCGAATCGAAGTACTGGCTCTTCGAAGTCACATGGCTCGCGTTGCAAACCGGCAAGCCCGTCAAGCTGATGAACAGCCGCGAGGACGAAATGCGCGCGCTCTTCTATCACTCGGCGAGTCATCATCGCGCAAAGGCCACGCTCGATGCACGCGGCAATCTTTCGGCGCTGCAACTGCGCGCGGTGATGCCGGCATCGCCGGAACAATGGGAGCCGGGCTATTTCGATCGTCCCGATCGCATGGACTACAGCACCACGGAAGCAATCAGCAAGTTCGAGTTCGCGTATGGCGCGCCGAATGTGGATATCGGCTGGGTGCGTCATGAAACGGGCGTGCCAACGGGCTGGTATCGCGCGGTGAGTTATATCCCGAACGTGTTCGCGGTCGAATCGTTCATGGATGAAGCCGCGCATAAGGGACATCGCGATGCGGTGGACTTTCGCATCGCGCATATGAAGGACGCGCGCCAAGTCGCGGTATTGCGCGAGGCCGCGATGCGGGCCGGCTGGGGCAAGCCGTTGCCGCGCGGCACCGCGCTCGGCGTTGCGACGAATCGCGCGTACGGCAGTTATGTCGCGGTGATCGCGCGCGTCTCGCGCAAGGATGACGGTATCGTGATCGAGAAGCTCACGTGCGTGGCCGACTGCGGGCTCGCGGTGTCGCCCGGCGGTGTGGAAGAGCAGCTATACGGCGGCTTGATGTGGGGACTCGGACACGCACTCGCCGACCGCATCGACATTCGGCACGGCCAGGTTCAGCAGACCAATTTCGATGCGTATCGCGTGATGCGTATGAGCGACATGCCCGACATCGACATACGCATCATGCAGGGCGATCCGGCGAAGCCTGGCGGCGTAGGCGAGTTGTCGAGCCCGTCGGTTGCGCCGGCCGTTGCCAATGCCGTGTTCACGCTGACCGGCAAGCGCCTGCGCGAGACGCCGTTCGATTTGCGACGGCTCGCGTGAAGAAGTAACCGCTCAGGCGGCCAGCACTTCGTTGGCCGCCTCGACATTCGCGACAGCCGCCGCATGCTCGCGGATCAGGCGATAAACCGTCTCGCCCGGCACGGTTTCCGATTCGAGCAATTCATCGGCGATCGCGCGCAACACCGGCTCGTTGGCTTGCAGCAGGGCGAAGCATTCGTCGCTCAGATCGTGCAGCAACGCGTTCGCATGACCGATCGAATTCTTGAGCTGCAAGCCCGCATACTGCTGCGGCAACGCCGCAAGACTGAACAGATTGCCTTCCTCGTTGAAGCCGAACTTCGACACCATATCGAGGCTGATTCGCGACGCCTCCTGAAGATCCGATGCCGCGCCGCTCGATGCTTCCTTGAACATGAGCAGTTCCGCGTTGCGTCCGCCGAGCAGCACCTGAATCTCGTTGCGCAATTCGGTTTCGCGATACAGATGCTTGTCCTGCATCTTCGTGATGAGCGCGACGCCCAGAGCGCCGCCGCGCGGCAGGATCGTCACTTCTTCGAGCACGCCGGTGCCGAGCAGCGCCGCAACGAGGCCGTGACCCGCTTCATGCACCGCGATGCGCGTGCGTTCGTCATCCGATAGCGCGCGTTCCGCGCCGTTCACATCGCCGATGCGTGCGATCTTGATCGCTTCGAGGAAATGCGCCGCCGATACTTCACGTTCGCCCGCCTTGCGCGCGACGAGTCCTGCCTGATTGACGATCATCGACAGCGTGGCGGGCGAGAGGCCCGTCGTCAGACGTGCGAGCTGATCGAAGTCGATGTCGTCGCGCTTCGTCTTCAAGCTGTCCGCGTAGAAACGCAGGATGTCCGCGCGATCTTCGACGCCCGGCAAACGCACTTGCACCGTGCGATCGAAACGGCCGGGACGACGCAGCGCTTCATCGAGATTGTCGGGATGATTCGTCGCCGCGACGATGATGACGCCTTCGTTCGATGCGAAGCCGTCCATCTCCGCGAGCAGTTGATTGATGATGCGATTGCTTTCCGCTTCGACCGGGCCGCCGCCGGTATCGGTGCGCTTGCCGAGGCCATCGGCTTCGTCGATGAAGATGACGGTCGGCGCATTCTTGCGCGCGAGCTCGAACAGGTGCTTCACCTTCTGAATGCCGACGCCGTAGTACTTCGCGCTGAAATAACTGCCCGTGATCGCGATGAAGTTCGCGCCGCATTCGCCCGCGAGCGCCTGCGCGAGCCGCGTCTTGCCGACGCCCGGTCCGCCCGTCATCAGGATGCCGCACGGCGCGCGCACGCCCATGCCGGTGAATTGCGCGGGCTCGGTGAGCCACGCGCGCACGTCGTTGAGCGCGGCTTTCGCTTCGCCCGCGCCGATGACGTCATCGAAACGCAGCGTCGGCGATTCGCCGAGCAATTGCGCGCCGCCGCGCATTTCGCGGCGCATGAACCAGAGAAGGCCGCCGATCATCAGGAGCGGCAGCAAGAGACTCAGCGCGTCGCGCGAACGGTCGAACATCTCGCTCCAGCGCGCAATGCCCGTGCGCACGTTGGCGTCGGGCAGCCATACGAGTTGATACGGCGAGGCCGCGTCGGGCTTCATATCGCCGAGCAGCAATGCGTTGGAGAACGCGCCGTTATGATCGGCCACGTAATACTTCTCGCCCTTCGTCGTGGAGACGAGAATCGCGTCGGGACTCACGCCGATCGTCGCGACATTCTTCGCGCGAATATCGGTCAGCATTTCCGATGCGTCTTTCTCGCGATGCGTCCACGGCGATGCGTCATGGCGCATCTGATTGGCGACGCCCGTCAGCGCCGCCGTCTGCGATTGCGCGGCCCGCACTTCATGGCGCCAATGCAGAAAGCCCGCGCCCGTCACGAGCGCGGCCGCGATCACACCATAAGCGATATATCGGCCAACGCGTGACCGCAGCGAATTCCTTGCCGGTTTCATCAATTCGGTCCAATGGGCCCGCACGCGCGGCGCCCTAAAGCAATCGTCGGAGGAATGGCATCCGAACGTGTGTCTCTTATCGTGCTTCGGTGGTGGGATGCCCGCGCGCATGTCTTGATGCTCAAGATGGCGAAGCGATCGACCTTGAACCGCAGATCGTCAACCATGCGAGCATGGCCCTGTTTACAGGGATTGCTTCGCTGGAATGGTGCCCGTAATGCATGACCATTCGATAACGCGAAGCAGCGCGCGAACGAGCGTTCGACACGCCGTTTCAAATACACGTCCCCTTTTTTTGATTAACGGCAGGTAACGGGTCTTCTTGACGGCAATGTAAAAAACGCGTGATCCGCGCTCGCAGCGTGATGCGGGTTTGATGGCGTATGCAGGACGAGGCCAAGGATAGCACGGCAGAATACGATGCTCCATCCGGTAAGGAATACTGCTTGCTTACGCTAGAGAACTCCGCGCACATGGGGCGCGCGGCGTACTCGGACGAGAGGGAGATAACATCATGTTGTATTACGCGTTGGTCTTTTTCATCATCGCGATCATCGCTGCCGCGCTCGGATTCGGCGGTATCGCGGCGGGCGCGGCGGGCATCGCGAAGATCCTGTTCTTCATATTCCTCGTGATTTTCCTCGTGACGCTGGTAATGGGCCTCATGCGACGTTGACGGCTCTCAAGCAAAAGGCGTCGTGCCGAGGCTGGTCGGCACGACGCATTTTTTTTGTTCCTCGTTTAACGTAGCCGCCTGGACGAAAGCTTGCGCGTCGAACGCGCGCAATCGCTTCTGCACGGCAGCGGACTCGATCTCGAAGCGATCGCCGCCGAAGTCGGCTACGAAGACGGCGCGACTTTGCGAACGCTTTTACGTCAGCGCTTGGGACGCGGCGTGCGCGATCTGCGCGCCGGCCTGCGCTGACGATGCCTACAACGAACGCTCGATAGCCTTGCCGAGCAGATCGAGCCCGAGGTCGATCTCTTCCTCGCTCACGGTCAGCGGCGGCGCGATGCGGAACACGCCCCCCATGCCCGGCAATTGCACGATGTTCATGCTCAGGCCGAGATTCATGCATTCGCGCGTGATCTTCGCGCCGAGACCATCGGCGGGTTCCTTCGTGCGGCGATCCTTGACGATCTCCACGCCGAGCAGCAAGCCGCGGCCGCGCACGTCGCCGATGCAGTCGAAGCGCTCCATCAGATCGAGCAGGCCGCGTTGCAGGCGCGCGCTCATCACGTTCGCGCGCGCGACGAGGCCATCGCGTTCGACCACATCCAGCACGCGCAGGCCGACGGCGGCGGGCAGCGGATCGGATACGTGCGTCGTGTAGAACAGATAGCCGAGCGCATGCGCCTTCTCTTCGATTTCCGCCGATGTGACGACGGCCGCGAGCGGCAAGCCGGCGCCGAGCGTCTTCGATAGCGTGAGGATGTCGGGCGTGACGCCGTCGCGCTGGCACGCGAACATGGTGCCCGTCCGGCCGATGCCGGTTTGCGCTTCGTCGAGAATCAGCAGCATGCCGCGCTCTTCGCACTTGCGCTTTAGCGCCGCCATGTAGCCTTCCGGCAATTCGATGATGCCGCCAGAGCTCAGAATCGGTTCCGCGATGAACGCGGCGAGATTGCCGCTCGACTGCCGGTCGATGAGATCGAATGCGTAGTCGAGTTCCGCGAGCCAGTCGTATCGGCCGTTGTGCTCGAAGCGCGCGCGATATGGGAACGGCGCGGGAATCGCGAATGACCCGACCGCCGCGGGACCGACGCCCTTGCGCCCCGCGCTGTACGTTGCGGACGCCGCGTGACCCGTCATGCCGTGCCACGACTGCGCAAAGCCGACGACTTCGTATTTTCCGGTGACGAGCTTCGCCATGCGGATCGCGGCCTCGTTCGATTCGGCGCCGGTGCTCAGCAAGAGCGCGCGATCGAGACCGGCGGGCGTGATATCGGCGAGACGCGTCGCGAGATCGACGACGGGACGCGACAGCATCCCGCTGAAGAGATGATCCAGCTTGCCCGCATATTCGCCGATCACCGACACGATCTCGGGATGGCTGTGGCCAAGCACGGCGCTCATTTGTCCGGAGGTGAAATCGAGGATCGCGCGGCCATCGGCATCGTAGACGAAGCTGCCTTGCGCGCGCTCGATGATCATCGGCTCGAACGTGCCGCCGTAGCGGATGAGGTGCTGTCTGGCGTTGCGCCAGAAAGTTGCGTCGTTGTTCAGGGACACCGTGCTTCTCCTGGCGGGATAGGAAGGAATCTGCAGTGTAGACAACGCTCAGGTTTTATAGAATCGAATAGTTCTAATGCGAGATAGAAGAGGCGCTAATACCTTGAGCCTGTCACTGGAAATCGAGTTGTTGCGCTCGTTTGCCGTCATCGCGGAAGTGCGCGCGCTGAGTCGCGCGGCCGAGCGCATCGGACGGACGCAATCGGCGCTGAGCCAGCAGATGAAGCGGCTCGAGGATATCGTCGATCAGCCGCTTTTTCAGCGCACCGGACGCGGCGTCGTGCTGACGAATCCCGGCGAGCGCCTGCTGGTTCACGCACAGCGCATCCTGCGTCTGCACGACGAGGCGATGGCCGATCTGTGCGGAAAAGGCTTGTCGGGCAGCATCCGCTTCGGCTGTCCGGACGATTACGCCGCCGTGTTCCTGCCGAGCCTGCTGCGGCAATTTTCGAGTCAGCATCCGCACGCGCTGGTGGAAGTCGTGTGCGGGCCGACGCCCCGGCTCGCCGAGCAACTGAAAAAGCGCGCGCTCGATCTCGCGATGCTCTCGCTTCCCGAAGACAAGCCCGGCGGCGAGGTCATCCGGCGCCAGCAACTGGTCTGGATCGGCTGTCCGGGGATGGATTCCGCGCATTACGATCCGTTGCCGCTCGCGCTCTCCGATCCGGACACGCTCGATCACATCGCCGCATGCGAAGCCTTGCAGCGCGCGGGCAGGGCGTATCGCATCGCGTACGCGAGCAGCAGTCTCGCGGGGCTCACGGCGCTGGTGCGCTCGGGGCAGGCGTTCGCGGTCATCACGCAGACCGCCGTGCCCGCCGATCTGTGCGTGCTGAACGCGGATGCCGGGCTGCCGGCGTTGCCGGGCGTCGGCATATCGCTGAAGTTCGCGCGCGAGCGTCCTTCGATGTTGACATCGGCGTTCGCGGAACACATCCGTCTCACGCTGCCGTTGTTGTGATGCAAGACCGATTGCGCGAATTGGGCCGCAAAACGGCCGCTTTCCGGCACATCGCGCATCGGGGACGCGGGCTAAGATACTTTCCATCTCCTCTAGCTCTTTCTTCTCAGGGAATGAGCGACTTTTGCGTCGTGCGGATAGCCTCTGCACGACGTTTTTCTTTGTGCGCGCCGGGCTACACTAGCCGCTCGTTTTCCGCACCCCGAACGCCATGCCGACTCGCAAACCCGCCACCGCCGATGCGTTGCAAGATCCGGCATTGTTGCGGCGTCTGTTGCGCGCCAAAGATCGCATGGACGCATGTTCGCACGAGGACTGGCCGGTCAGCCGTCTGGCCGAAGTCAGCGGGGTCTCCGAAGCGCATTTCGCGCGATCGTTCAAGCGCGCGTTCGGCGTTCCGCCGCATCGCTATCTGCTGACGCGGCGCATCGAGCAGGCCGTCACGCTGTTGCGCGACACCGAGCTCGCCATCACGGATATTGCCTTCGTCACCGGCTGGGAAAGTCTCGGAACGTTCGGCCGCATCTTTCGCGATATCACCGGCCACAGTCCGAGCGCGATGCGCGTGCAAGCGCGCGCCGGCGTCGACGCGCTCGATCGCGTGCCCGCGTGCGTGCTGAAGGCCGCGCAACGACCCGATCTCACGATCGCAGTTTTGGAGAAGCGGCGGCGCGGTGCGAAAGGTACAGTGCGGCCATCTTCAACGAAGGAGGTCACATGAATCAGGGCATCGGCGTGGTGGGCATCTATGTCGACGATCAGGACGAAGCGCTTGCGTTTTACGTCGACAAGCTCGGTTTTCGGGTTCATACCGACGTGCGCAACGGCACGTATCGATGGCTCACGGTGCAGCATCCGGATCAGCCGTCGTTTCAGCTCGGCCTGTTCGCGCCGGGCGCGCCGATCCACGACGATGCGACCGCGCAAACGCTGCGCGCGATGGTCGCAAAGGGCGCGATGCCGCCGCTCGTGCTGTCCGTCGCGGACTGCCGCGCGACTTACGAGCGGCTGAAGGCGAGCGGCGTGGAGTTCACGCAGGAACCGGTCGATCGCTACGGCAGCGTCGATGCCGGTTTTCGCGATCCCGCGGGCAATGGCTGGAAGATGATTCAAGCGCCATCCGGACGGTAAATGTCCTGATTAGCCGGGAGGATGAAGTCTGTTCGTAGAGTGCTTAGAACATGACCGAAACCTCATATCAACCGCCCCGAGACATGTCGACGCTCGTGCTGGCGTGGATCCGGCGCGCGCGCGAATCGCAGATTCGTCATTACACGATGGCCGACCGGCTGACGCGCTGCGGCAGACGGCTCGGGCTTGCGGTCATCGGCATCACGGCGGCGACGGGCACGTCCGCGTTTTTATCGCTCGTAGCGACGGCGGTGTCGCCGGATGTCCACATCCTGATCGGGATGACGAGTCTGAGCGCCGCCGTGCTCGCCTCGTTGCAGACGTTTTTGCGCTATAGCGAGCGTGCGGAATTGCATCGCCGTGCGGGTGCGCAGTACGGCGCCGTGCGGCGGCGTCTCGAAGCGATTCATGCGGCAGATGTTTCTCTGCGTGATGCGTGTGTCGTCGATGCGGTGCGCGATGAACTCGACCAGATCGCACAGACGGCGCCGCATTTGCCACGCGCATGATTAATCATTAGTAAAGTTCCGAGTGCTGATTAGTCATTGATTAGACGTAGCGGAGCGAAAGCCGCTATTCGACTGACAAATGACCCTGTTCAAAAGGGGTTGTTTGTGCTTCCGAAACAATGCCCGGTGTGCTACGGTAATTCGTATGTATTACTTGCGACCGGACGATCGCTGATTGTCGATCGGCCTTCCGAACTGATTCGGATGGAGTGTGACAATGGAACAGCGAGGCGATGGCTCGCTTTATTTCGTCATCTGCCCCCGATGTGAAACCCTTTCATCAGTAGAAGAAAGCGTGTGCCCGTTTTGCGGCGCCGACCGCCACGGGGCCGTGCTGACGAGGGGCGCGGAGACAGCTCTGCGGGCAGTCGAGGCGGCGCGAGGCGTGACGCGCCAGTTTGCGCCACAGGGCGAAGTGGCCCGCGTGCGATGGCCGGCGCGTTCGAGAACATACGAAGCGCGTTTACCCGCGCCTGCGCCTGCCTCCATCGCCAATGGCGCTGCCGTGCTTGCGACGGGGCGTCCATCGCATTCGATACTCGCAACGGTCGTCATGGCCGCCGTCGTGCTCGGTGCGTGTTTTCTCGCGCGTGCTTACTTCGAGCAGCACGGATCGACACCGCGCGCGGGAACGCTGCCTGTGGCCGTCGCAGGCACGGTCCGTCCGATCGAGACGAAGGCCGCGCCGATCGCCGCCATCAATATCGATTCGGCGGACAGAATCGTGGACGGCCCGCTGCGCTCCGCCGCGCGTCCGTCAGCGGAAGCTGCGTCGCCACTGATTCCTGTCACGGCATCGAGCAAGGACAGCACGCGGCAGAGCGTGATTCCCGAACGCTCGATCGCAAAAAAACCGTCGACGCACGGCGCGAAGCAATCGGTCAAGACATCGAAAGCGAAACCCGTATCGAAGTCGGCTTCTGCATGTTCGCGCAAGTCCGAGCGCGCGTGCGCTGAAGCAGCGAAAGGCCGCGTATCCAGGACCGAGCCGAAGCAGCGTCAGACGCGCGCGGCGCCGCCTGCTGCGCCCGTCGCTCGAGCGAAAACCGACACGAAGGAATTTCAGAAGGTCGCGGCCATCGCTCCGGCGGTGAAGCCCGCGATGACCGCCGACGATAGCTGGCGTCCGAGCAAGAAAAAGAACTGAAAACCCGCGCGGATCGGAAAGGAAAGGGAAGCGCTTCGCGCGGGACGCGAAGCGCGCTGACGGTCTTATTCGACGGCTTCCCAGTGTTCGTCGACGGTCTTGTCGGTCACGCGTACCTTCGCAACCATGGGCGCATAGCCGCGCAGCTTGATTTCATCGACGGCGAGCCGCTCCGAACGATAACTCTGCTGCGTCATTCTCGTACCGTCAGGGAATTCGAGCGCGTAACCGTCGATCGGTCCCCACTGGCCCTTCGGCATCGGTTCGACATAGACATTCTGCATCGCGTTTCTCCAGCTTGATTGGAAAGCACCGGGCGGTTCGCATTGGCGAACGTGCGCCTCTTGTATAAGAGGTTAGCGAAGAAAGGGACGCGGCCGGCGACGAGGCGTGAGGCCGCGAAGCAAATATTTATCGAAGTAAATCAATGCTCTAGTTGCGGGTTCCCATGATGAGAAAGCCCATTCTCCAATATGCAACTCGCGGCATGCTGCCATGCAGCGCGCGTTTTCGTGAAACGGACCTTCATTGCATATCGTGGAAGTCAGTGATGCACGGCGCTGCGGCGATCGGCATCGAGATAGTTGTTGATCGTCGGCGCGACGTCCGCCGCGACGGATGCGAAGCGAAAGCCGTTGCGCCCCTTGCGCTTCGCTTCGTACATCGCGCGATCCGCGTCGCCGAGCATCGCTTCGGCGGACGTGTCGAAGCCGCCCGCGCACATCGCGATGCCGACGCTCGTGCCGAGATGCGCTTCGACGCGGCCGAGTTCGAACGGCCGTCCGATCGCGCGGCAAATGTCCTGCGCGATGCGGCTGCATGCACTCGATGACGAAATCCCGCGCGCCAGCAGCACGAATTCATCGCCGGCGAGGCGGCAGACGAGATCGCCCGCGCGCGTCGTCTTTTTCAGGCGCGCGGCCACCTGTATCAACAGCGCGTCGCCGACGTCGTGACCGTGCTGATCGTTGATGCTCTTGAAGCCGTCGAGGTCCATGAAGAAGAGCGCGAAAGGCACGGCGTCATCGCGGGCGGCATCGACGGAAAGCGCGAGTTGCTCGGCGAGCGCGCGCCGGTTCGGCAGGCCCGTGAGCGCGTCCAGCATGACTTCGGAGCGCATCTGATTTTCGCGCCGCTTGGTCTCGGTGATGTCCTGCGACATGATGTAGAAACCGGCAATTTCCTCGCGCTGAAACTCGGGAATATACGTCGCGTTCCAGACGCGGCTCGGCGCGCCTTCATAGACGATGTCCTCGTGCGTCACGCGTTCGCCGGCGAGCACGCGGCGAAAGTAAGGCAGACAGCGCTCGAAGGTCGACGCGCCGATCGTGTCGCGCACGGTCTTGCCACGCAACGCCGAAGGCTCGACGCCGAACACCTCGCGATACACCTGATTGTTGAAGCGATAGCGCAGGTCAGCATCGACGTGTGCGATGAGAACGGGCAGATTGTCCGTGATCGTCTGCAGCGCGGCGCGATTGCTGGTGAGCTCGCGCGTGCGTTCGAGCACGCGGCGCTCCAGTTCCTGCCGATAATCGCGCAACACCTGTTCGCTGTATTTGCGGCTCGAGATGTCGTGCGCGACGCTCACGAAATGCAGCGGCTCGCCGCGTTCGTCCCGAATCAGCGCGACGGAAAGCTCGACCCAAACCGGCTCGCCGTTACGGCGGCGATATCGTTTTTCCAGCGTATACGTCTTGCTCGTGCCGTCGAGCAGTTCCGCGACGAGTTGCAGATCGGCCGACAGATCCGCTTCGTCGGTGATCTGCTGAAAGGTCATCGTGACGAGTTCATCGGCGCTATAACCGGTAATTTCGCACAGCTTCGGATTCACTTCGACGAAGCGGCCCTCCAGATCGACGATAGCCTTGCCCGTCGGCGTCTGTTCGAAGATCGTATGAAAGCGCGTCTCGGACAGGCGCAGCTTGCGGCGGTCGGCTTCCTGAATCTCACGCGTTTCGCGCGCGGCTTCGCGCTGCACGATCTCGCGCTCGACGGTCGCCGCGAGATCGCACAGCGCGGCCTGCGTGCTTGCCGTGAGTTTGCGCGGCTTCGTGTCGATCGCGCAAAGCGTGCCGAGCACGAGACCTCTGGACGAGCGCAACGGCACGCCCGCATAGAAGCGGATGTGTGGCGCGCCCCTGACGAGCGGATTGCCGGCGAAGCGCGCATCCGCGTGAGCGTCCTCGACGAGCAGCAGACGTTCGGAGTGAAGCGCGTGCGCGCAGAACGACACGTCGCGCGCGGTTTCGCATACATCGAGTCCGACACGCGACTTGAACCATTGCCGATGTTCATCGACGAGCGATACCAGCGCGATCGGCACCTGCAACAGCTCGGCGACGACGCGCGTTACGCGGTCGAACACTTCTTCCTGTGGCGTGTCGAGCAGGTCGAGACTGCGCAGCAACTGGAGCCGCTTCGCTTCGTCGGCGGGCAGAGGCGCCGTGTGCCATTCGTGTACGGGTTGCAAGGTTCTTCTCGATTCGGTATTCGCCATCGGGCCCAATGCCACGATGAGCAATTTATCGAACCTTCCGCAATCCCGATTCGCCGATCAAAGGCCGGCTTTTCCCTCAGTTCGCGAGATGTGCCTTACGGACGAAATAACGCAGAGCGGTCAGAGCCCCAGGCAAACCGCCCCGACCGCGACCACCACGCAGGCGAGCCAGCGCCTCGCGCTGACGGCTTCCTGAAGGAACACGCGCCCGATGAGCGCCGCGAACACGACGCTCGTTTCGCGCAACGCGGAGACCGTGCCCATCGCGCCGGATTGCATCGCCCAGATCACGATGCCGTAAGCCGCGATCGACACGAGGCCGCCCGCGAGCGACGAACCCACGGCCATCGGCGCTCGCTTCACGGGCGTCCATAGCGCCGCGGGCCCGCGTTTCGCGACGAAAATCATCGGCATGAACCAATAGAACATGAACATCCACGCGGTGTAGGTGAGCGCTTCGCCATCGGACAGACGCACGCCGATGCCGTCGATCACCGTGTAGATCGCGATGGTCACGCCCGTCGTCAACGCGGCGAGCACCCCCGCGCGCGATACGCGGCCGCCCTGCAATGCCAGCGCGATGATGCCGCCCGAGATCAGCACGATCCCGAGCGCATGCAGCAGGCCGATCGCCTCGTGCGCGAAGATGGCCGCGCCGAGCGTGACGAGCATCGGCGACGATCCGCGCGCGATCGGATAAGCCTGCGCGAGATCGCCGCGCCGATACGAGCGCACGAGGCTCACGTTGTAGACGATATGCACGAGCCCCGACGCGACGATGTAGGGCCACGCGGCTTTCGCGGGCATCGGCAGATAGAAGACGACGATCGCGGACACGGCGCCGATCGCGATGCTCATCCACGTCATCGAGAGGAACCGGTCGCGGTTGCCATGGAGCATCGCGTTCCAGCTTGCGTGGAGCACGGCTGCCAAGAGAACGACACCGCCGGTGTAGGTGAACATGCTTTCTTATGTCGGTTATATGACGGATAGTTACTAGAATAACTATCTTGTGAGCCGCCCACAAAGCATATAAATTGCATCGTCGCGTTAGAAAAGCTCTTGCGAATGAGACCGGCATTGCCTTCACTCAATGCGTTGCGCGCTTTCGAAGCCGCTGGGCGACTCGGTAGCTTCAAGGAAGCCGCCGCCGAGCTGCATGTCACGCACGGGGCGATCAGCCAGCAAGTGCGTTTGCTCGAAGCGTGGCTCGGCGCACCCCTGTTCGAGCGTCATAACCGGCGTGTGGTGTTGACCCCGGCGGCGCGCGTTTATCTCGCGCAAATCGGTCCGCTCTTCGATCGGCTCTCGCAGGCCACGGCGCGCTATGGCGTGTCCGAGGCCCTGTCGCGCACGCTCACCGTGAATGCGCCCGCTACGTTCACGTTGCGCTGGCTCGTGCCGAGGCTCGAACAATTTCGCGCGCGTCATCCCGATGTGGAAGTCAGGATAGAGACATCGAACGAACCGGTAGAAAGCCTGAAGGACACATACGACATCGTGATTCGCGGCGGCCCCGACACGTTTTACGGTTACGTGATGCGGCGCTTTCTCGAAGAGGAACGTCTGCCGGTGTGCAGCCCCACGCTGTCCAAACGTCTTCCTTTGCAGACGCCTGAAGACTTGCGGCGGCACACGCTGCTGCACACGTCGAGCTTGCCGCGCGTCTGGCCGGATTGGCTCGCGCAGGCGGGCATCGCGGCGCTCACGCCAGCGGCGGTGCTCACCTTCGATCACTTCTATCTGACCTTGCAGGCCGCTGTCGATGGCATGGGCATCGCGATGGGCCCGACCGCGCTCGTCGCCGACGATCTCGCGTCAGGCCGTCTCGTCGCGCCATTCGACGGGCCGCGTTTGCCGTCGCGAAGCTATTGCACGTATGTCGCCGATGAGAAAGCGGGGCACGATCTGATCGTGCTGTTTCGCGCATGGCTCGAACAAGAAGGACAAGCGTTCGCGACCGAGCACGACGTGTGAGCCTGCGCCGCGCTGCATTCGTGCGAACTATGCAGAAATTTAACTATCTGGTTAGAATGCACGGGTTTACGCTAATGCCCCGGCCGGTCTGACTGATCGCGCGGGACATGCGATCCAGCCGCGCACATCGGCGCACGCGTGCATGCGTCGCCGCTTCTCGCGTGTCGCGGTATCGACTTCACGGAACGCTTTCATCGCGCGGTGCGATACGGCCGCGGCATTCCTGTTCGTCGCCGAAGCCGGATCGCATGGCAGATTCCTGGAGAAGATTTCGATGTCTACGAGTAAAGCCCGTCTTTCAGCCGCGCTGAGAGCAGGGTGTGTTGTGCTGGGCCTCGCGCTGCTGGCCACTGGTCTGATTTTCGTCGTCGGCGGCGCAAAGCTCGCGCTTCTGCACGGCAGCGCGTATTTCGTGATCGCGGGAGCGGTTATCGTCGTATCCGCGGTGCAGTTCATGCGGGCGAAGTCGTCGGCTGTGCTCGCCTTCGGCGCGGTATTTATCGGCACGCTCGTGTGGGCGCCCATCGACGGCGGTTTCGATTTCTGGCCGCTCGTGTCGCGGCTGATGCTGCCGGCCGGCTTCATGATGCTCGCGCTGCTTACGTGGCCATCGTTGCGCACGCATGAGACCGGCAAGCCCGCGTCGAAGCGCGCGTATGCGTTCGCTGGCGTCATCGCGCTTTGCATGCTCGTTACCTTCGTGCAGATGTTCGAGCCGCATCCGACCGTCGCATCCGATGGCAATGAAACGCCGCTCGTGCCCGTCGCGAAGGAGCACGCGCAGAAGGACTGGAGCAACTACGGCAACACGGCCGGCGGCAGCCGCTTCGTGGCGCTCGATCAGATCACGCGCGATAACGTGAAGGATCTGCGTGTCGCGTGGACCTTCCATACGGGCGATGTCCCCGAAAGCCCGACCGGCAACGGCGCGGAAGATCAGGAGACGCCACTGCAGATCGGCGACCGCCTCTACCTGTGCACGCCGCACAACAACGTGATCGCCGTCGATGCCGACAGCGGCAAGCAGATCTGGAAGCGCGAGATCAACGCGCGGGCGCAGGTCTGGAACCGCTGTCGCGGCCTTGCGTATTTCGATGCGACGAAACCTGTGGCGCAACCGACGATAAACGGTTCGACGCCTGTGACCCCCGTTTCCATCGCGGCGGGCGCAAGCTGCCAGCGCCGCTTGCTGATGAACACGATCGATGCGCGTCTCGTCGCCATCGATGCCGACACCGGCGCGCTGTGCGAAGGCTTCGGCGAACACGGCTTCGTGAACCTGAAAGCGGGTCTCGGCGCGGCCGACGATCCGAAGTATCAGCTCACGTCGGCGCCGACGCTCGCGGGCACGACGGTCGTGGTGGGCGGACGCGTGGCCGACAACGTGCAGACCGACATGCCGGGCGGCGTATTGCGCGGCTTCGACGTCATTACCGGCGAGATGCGCTGGGCGTTCGATCCGGGCCACGACGACCCCAACGCGCGCCTGCAACCGGGTCAGACTTACGCGCGCAGCACGCCGAACTCGTGGGCGCCGATGTCCTACGACGCCGCGATGAACACTGTCTTCATCCCGATGGGCAGCTCGTCGGTGGACTTGTGGGGCGGCAATCGCACGCCGCTGGATCACAAGTACGCGACGTCGATCCTCGCGCTCGATGCGACCACCGGCAAGGAAAAGTGGGTGTACCAGACGGTCCACAACGATCTGTGGGACTTCGACGTTCCGATGCAGCCGAGCCTCGTCGACTTTCCCGAGAAGGATGGATCGACGAAGCCTGCGGTCGTGTTCGGCACGAAATCCGGTCAGATCTTCGTGCTCGACCGCATGACGGGCAAGCCGCTTACGCGCGTCGAAGAACGCAAGGTGAAGACGGGCACGATCGCGCAGGAACAGTACTCTTCGACGCAGCCGTTCTCGGCCGGCATGCCGACGATCGGCGCGGACACGCTGAAGGAATCGGACATGTGGGGCGCGACGCCGTTCGATCAGTTGATGTGCCGCATCAGCTTCAAGTCGATGCGCTATGACGGCCTCTTCACCGCCCCCGACACCGACGTCTCGCTGAGCTTCCCGGGATCGCTCGGCGGCATGAACTGGGGCAGCCTGTCGACGGATCCGAATCATCACGTCGTCTTCGTGAACGACATGCGCCTCGGTCTCTGGGTGCAGATGATTCCGCAAAAGACCGACAGCGCGCCCGCGAGCAACGGCGGCGAAGCCGTCAACACGGGCATGGGCGCGGTGCCGCTGAAGGGCACGCCGTATGCCGTGAACAAGAACCGCTTCATGTCGCCGCTCGGCATTCCGTGCCAGAAGCCGCCGTTCGGCACGCTCTCCGCGGTCGATCTGAAGACGCAAAAGATCGTGTGGCAAGTGCCCGTCGGCACCGTGCAGGATACGGGTCCGTTCGGCATCAAGATGCGCGTGAAGATGCCCATCGGCATGCCGACGCTCGGCGGCACGCTCGCGACGCAAGGCGGCCTCGTGTTCATCGCGGGCACGCAGGACTATTATCTGCGTGCGTTCGACAGCGCCACCGGCAAGGAAGTGTGGAAGGCGCGCTTGCCGGTCGGAAGCCAGGGCGGTCCGATGAGCTATGTGTCGCCGAAGACGGGCAAGCAATACGTGCTGATTTCGGCGGGCGGCGCGCGGCAATCGCCGGATCGTGGCGATTACGTCATCGCGTATGCATTGAACCGCTGATCGTACGAACCGAAGATTTCATGCGTCTGACCAACACTTTCATGTGCCTGCTGGCTGTATCGATGCTGTGCGGCATCGGCGCAACGTCCGCGCATGCGCAGAGCGCCGTGACCTTGTACGGCAGCATCGATACGAGCATCGAAGTGACGAACCCGGGCTCGTCGTGGACTCCGCGCATGGACTCGGGCGCGTATCGCGGCTCGCGCTTCGGCTTGCGCGGCTACGAGCAATTGAGCGGCGATACGCGTCTGTTCTTCGATCTGGAAAGCGGCTTCAGTTCCGCCGACGGCACCTTCGCGACGGCCAACACGATCTTCAATCGACAGGCGTGGATCGGGCTCGGCGCGCCGTGGGGCGAGTTGCGCTTCGGCCGGCAGTATTCGCCGATCTACATTCCGTTCAAGGGCGGACTCGATGCATTCGGTGCGGGCACGATCGCGTCGGGGCTCAACAATCTGTCGAAGATCACGCCTTACACGAATAACGGCATCACGTATCTGTCGCCCGATTTTCACGGCTTCACGACGACGCTCATGGTCGCATTGCGCGATAGCGGCAACGGCAACGGGCTATCGGGGAACTACGAGACGTTCGCGTATCACAGCGGGCCGTTTCGCATTTCGTACGCGCATCAGGACACGCAAGGCGACACCGGCTTGCGTGCGAATCTCGGCGGCGTGTCGTATCGCTTCGGCAAGACGACGGCCTTCCTCTCGTACTTCAACGGCGATGGCGGGTCGCCGCGCTATCACAACGACGGTCTTTCGGTCTCGATGCGCTACGCGGTGACGCCGCGCCTGCGCGCATCGCTCGGCTATGCGTATGCACGCGATCGCTCGGGCAGCGATAACGACGCTGACCAGTTCAGCGTTGCGTGCGAATACGATCTCTCGCCGAAGGTGCTGCTTTACGCGAGCGGCGCGATGCTGCGCAATCATGGCGACGCGACCTTCACGCTGCGCGGCGTGAACGTAGTCGGGATTCCGGCGGCTTATCCCGGCGCGCCGGTGCGCGGCGTGCAGGTTGGCATGATCGACCGGTTCTGATTCTCAGCGTCTCTTCTTCGCCTCATCGAGGCACGCCGCGAGCTTCTCGAAGTAATCCAGTGCTTTTCGCGTCGGCACGACGGTCTTGATGCGCAGATCGTCGCTGCTTTCATCGACGGATACGAGGCCTTGCTTTCTGAGGTTCGTCAGCTTGCGATGCACCGTCGCCGGCGCGCCCGCGATAGACAGCGCCATCGTCTCCGTGACCGTCAGCGCATGGCCCGCGTGCCACGACGCCGTGAGCGCTTCGAGCAAGCGTTCTTCGGCAGCATCGAGCTTCGGCACCGAAGGCAATGCCTGCACTGCCTGAGCCAGATTCAGGAAGCGGAAATAGGCATCGAACACGCTCTTTTTGGCCATGAAGAAATCGCTTTTAGGGAACGAACCGATCATAGCATTCGCGATATACGGCAAACCACAATCGACGATCTATTTATCAAATTGATAAGTAAGTGCTAGGATGGTGCGTCGAGCAAGGTCGCAATACAAGGTCGCAATACAAGGTCGCAATACAAGGGAGCAATACGAAGAGCGGACGAGTGAGCGCGTTTCGCTATTGCCCGAGCGATTTCCCGGGAGGGCAGGGGCGTGGTTCAGGAACGCGATAACAACTACATCACGGCGCATTTCATCGAGCAGGAGATCGAACATCTCGCGAGGATGATCCGCTCGCGCCACTGGCATCGCAGCGCGGCGTGGCCCGTTTCGTACTGGCGCGAGCGCATCGAGGAATTGCAGCATGCGCCCGCCATCGCGCCGCTTCAGCGCACGGAGCTCGAATCGCTTCTGAACGAACTGGAGCGCATCGCGGCCAAACTCGAATCGTCGGCGAATTACGGCGGAAGAGCGCAAGGCCAGACGCGCACGATGCGCGACGCATGAATTCGCGCGGTGCTGCGATAAGATGTGCGTCCTTACCGCCGCTCACTGGCACGCCGCCAATGTCTTCCCTTCAACTTCGCTTATGTTCCGTCGTCGGAACGGCGCTCGTCTTTATCACCTCGCTCTGGGCCAATCAGGAAATCTTTACTCATTCCGAGTTCGTGCGAGGCGTGAACTGGATTTATCTTCCGGCCGGCATTCGGCTGCTCAGCACGCTGTTGTTGGGCGCGGACGGCGCACTCGGGCTGCTTTTCGCAAGCTGGCTCGTCGATTTCTTTTATTTCTTTCCAAATGATCCGGTGAGATCTTTCGTCGGCGGCATCATTGCGACCGTCGCGCCTTATGCCGTGTATCGACTCGCGCGCGAGATCTATGGACTCGATGCGTCGCTATCGAATCTGACGGCGGGCAGATTGATGATGCTCACCGTCGCTTATGCGCTTGCCGGTCCGCTGCTGCATAACATCTGGTTTTATCTTCAGGGCGATACGGAGCATATCGTCGCGCGATTCTTCGCGATGTTCATCGGCGATCTTGCCGGGACCATGATCGTCATCTATACGCTCAAGGCCTTGCTGCATTTCCTGCCCGTTCCGCGCGCGCCGAACCGCTAATCGTGCGACGCGCGCGCCGCATGCACGTCAGCCGAACCACTTCATCATCAGCGTGGCGAACACGACCATGCCCGCGCCGCCGATGCGCGTCGAAATCTGCGCGAAGGGCATGAGTCCCATGCGATTCGACGACGACAGAATCGCGACATCGCCGGTGCCGCCGAGACCGCTATGGCAAGCGGTGATGATCGCCGCTTCGACTGGATACATCTTCAGCCACGCGCCGACGAAGAATCCCGATACGACCATCGCCGCGACCGTCGACGCGCAGATCACGAAGTACGCGGGCGAGAATGCGCCGACGAGCTTGTCCCACGACACGAAGAGCGTGCCCAGTCCGACGAGGATCGCGAAGGTGAGATTCGTCGACATGAACTTGTAGATCTGATACGCGCCGATCTCCATGCGTTCGGGAATCGCGCGCACGACCTTCAGCACGGCGGCTGCGACGATCATCAGCACGGGTCCGGGAATGCCGGTGACGGGCGCGAGCAGCATGCCGAGAATGAACAGCGTGCAGCCGAGCAGCAGCCCGAAACCCATCAGGCGCAGATCGAGCGCGGCCTCGGCTTTCTGTTCCTTCAGCAGCGCCTGATCGTCGCCGCTCTTCACGAGCATGCCGTCGCCGCTATATGCGCGATGTTTCTCACCGAAGCGCTTGAGCAAGCCGCTCGCGAGAATCGCGACGACGTTGCCGATGAGCGCGGCGGGCACCATCATCGCGATCAGATGACCTTGCGCCGCGCCGGTGACTTCCGCATAACCGATCGACAAGGGCAGAATGCCTTCGCCGATGCCCCCGCCCAGAATCGGCATGACGATATAGAAGAACGTGTGCTTCGGGTCATAGCCGAACATCAGTCCGACTAGCACGCCCGCCGCGATCGCCGTCACCGTGCCGACCAGCAATGGCACGAACATCTTCAGAAAGCCTTGAATCAGGATCTTGCGATTCATGCCGAGAATGCTGCCCGCGACGAGACACGCGATATAGAGGTATTGCAGGTTCGCGGTCTTCATTGTCGTGGTGATGGCCTTGAGCGCGGCATCGTCCATCAGCTTGTAGCCGAGCAGCGCCGAAGGCACGAAGAGACAGAGAATCGCGGGCCCGCCGATATGCCTGAACACCGGAATGCGTTTGCCGATTTCGCCGAGCAACAGGCCCGATAACATCAGCACGGCGAAGCCGCCGATCATGTCGTTCGGCAATTTGCCGGTGATGGCGGCGAGTATCGTCACCAGTGCGAGCGCGACGAACATCGCGACCGGCATGCCGCCGATAGTCATCAACGAGAAGCGCGCGCGCAGTCCGAGCGGCGTCGCGCCCGTGCGCAACGAAGGGCTTTCCATATCGTGTCTCCTGATTGAGAAGTGATGCGGCGATGGACGCTCGTGCGTCTCTTTTTCGCCTTACGCTGCTTGCTTGTTGCGTAGCGCGGGCAAATCGATCTTCATCCACGGACGCAGCGCCTCGTGCTTCGCTTCGAATGAGCGGATCGCGTCGCTGTCGGCGAGCGTCATGCCGATCATGTCCAGTCCTTCGATGAACATGCGCTTCTGTCGCTGCGGAAGATCGAACGCGTAGTGCGTGCCGTCGCTCGTGCTCACGCGTTGATTCGCGACGTCGATGGTCAACCGATTCGTCTTTGCATCGCTCGCGAGCGCGCTCAATGCAGCGACGACGGCTTCATCGAGCGCGATCAGCAGCAAGCGATTGTTCTGCGCGTTGAAGTAGAAGATTTCGCCGAAGCTCGGCGCGATAACGGCATCGATTCCCGCTTGCTGCAAGCCCCATACGGCGTGCTCGCGGCTCGATCCGCAGCCGAAGTTCGCGCCCGCGATGAGAATGCGCGCGCCCGCATAGTCGGGCCTGTTCAGCACGAAGTCTTTGCGTGCGTTGCCCGATGCATCGAAGCGCAAGTCATACAGAACGCCGCGCGCGAGACCGGACTTGTCGATGCCGAACAGAAACTGCTTCGGCATGATCTGGTCGGTGTCGAGATTGTTCAGCGGCAACGGCGCGGCGATGCCGGTCAATGTTGCGTGTTCAGACATGCTCCAGCTCCTTGCGTACGTCGACGATACGGCCCGCGAGCGCGGCGGCGGCAGCCATCGCGGGACTCATCAGATGGGTGCGGGCGCCGCGTCCCTGGCGACCCTCGAAATTGCGGTTGGTCGTGGACGCGCAGCGCTGGCCGGGTTGCAGGATGTCGTCGTTCATCGCGAGGCACATCGAGCAGCCAGGCTGACGCCATTCGAAGCCCGCCTCGATCAGCGCGCTGGCGATGCCTTCGCGTTCCGCCTGCTCGCGGACCATGCCGGAACCGGGCACGACCATCGCACGCACGGAAGGCGCGACCTTGCGGCCGCGCACGATATCGGCGACGGCGCGCAAGTCTTCGATGCGCGCGTTCGTGCATGAACCGATGAATACGTGATCGATCGCGAGGCCCTCGATCGCCTGATTGGCATCGAGTCCCATGTAGTCCAGCGCCTTCGATGCATTGCGTTGCGCGACCGGTTCATCGGCGAGGCGGGGAATGCGCGCATCGATCGCGATGGCCTGATCCGGGCTCGTGCCCCATGTGACGAACGGCGCGACATCGCGCGCATCGAAGCGATGCGTGATGTCGAACGATGCGTCGGCGTCGGACGCGAACTGCTTCCATCGCGCGACGAATGCATCGGTTCCGATGCGCTCGGCGACATAGCGAATCGTCGTCTCGTCGGGGGCGATCAACGCACCGCGCGCACCTGCTTCGACGGTCATGTTGCACAAGGTCATGCGCGCCTCGGCGGAGAGCGCATCGATCGCGCTGCCCGCATACTCGACGACGTAACCGCGCGCGCCCTGCGCACCGATCTTCGCGATGATGTAGAGCACGAGATCCTTCGATGTCGTGCCGCGAGGCAGCGCGCCATCCACGACGATGCGCATGTCCTTCGCGACGCGATAGACGAGCGTCTGCGTCGCGAGCACATGTTCCACTTCCGATGTGCCGATGCCGAAGCCCAGCGCACCGAGTGCGCCATACGTCGTGGTGTGACTGTCGCCGCACAGCACGACCATGCCGGGGCGAATCAGGCCGATCTCCGGCGCGACCACATGCTCGATGCCTTGCGCACGGTCGCGCACATCGAACAGATGGATGCCGTGCTCCGCGCAGTTGCGCGTGAAGTTCGCGGCCTGCTGCGCGGCGGCGTCGATCATGATCGTGCGCTTGTCGACCGCGACGGGATGCGTCGGAATCACATGATCGACGACACCCATCTGCTTTTCCGGGCAACGCACCGGCAGGTTTTTTTGCGCGAGTCCCGCGAATGCTTGCGGGCTCGTGTACTCGTTCATGATGTGCAGGTCGGCGTAAAGCGCGACGTGTTCATCGTCGACGTGAAAAACCGTGTGGCTGTCCACGATCTTCCGATAAAGCGTCTGTCCCATGCTGTCTCCGTTCTTGCTTCTCCGATAAGTCGAAGCCAGTGTAATTCGATAAGGGAGACCGTAAAATGCAGCTTGTCTTAACCCATTGTTAAGCCAAATTTAAAAATGGACTCGATCGCCGACCTGGAGTTTTTCGCGCGGCTCGTCACGCAAGGCAGCTTGTCGGCGCTCGCGCGCGAGCTCGGCGTGACACCGCCCGCCGTGAGCGCGCGCCTCAGCCAGCTCGAACGGCGTCTCGGCGTGAAGCTGCTGAACCGCACGACGCGGCGGCTCGCGATGACGCAGGAAGGCGAGCTCTATCTCGGCACCGGCTCGCGCCTGCTCGAACAGGTGCAGGAACTGGAGCGCATGGTGTCGAGCAGCCGCGATCTGCCGCGCGGCCTGTTGAAAGTGAACGCGACCTTCGGCTTCGGGCGGCGTCATATCGCGCCGGCGCTGTCGGAGTTTCGTCGGCAATATCCGGATGTCGAAGTGCAGCTCGATCTCACCGATCGTCCGATGAATCTCGCCGAATTCGCGTTCGATGTCGGCATCCGCTTCGGTGAATTGCCGGACATGCGCGTGGTCGGCAGAAAGATCGCGGCGAACCGGCGCTTCGTATGCGCAGCGCCGGCGTATCTGCAAGCGCATGGCACGCCGAAGGAGCCGGACGATCTGCGCGGTCATCGCTGCATCGTGCTGCGCGAGAACGACACGGCGTACGGCACCTGGCATTTCACGAAGGGCAAGCGGCACGAAACGGTGAAAGTCCACGGCACGATGAGCAGCAACGATGGCGAAGCGACGCTGCGCTGGGCGCTCGACGGTCACGGCGTGCTGACGCGTTCCGAATGGGACGCGCAGTCGTTTATCGATTCCGGCGCGCTCGAACGCGTGCTCACCGACTGGTCGATGCCGCCCGCCGATATCTATGCAATCTATCCCGAGCGGCTGAATTTGTCGGCGAAAGTGCGCGTATTCATCGAGTTCCTTGAGCGGTATCTGAAGCGGGTGTGATGCTTGCTGAATCGCGGGCATGACATCGCCGACGACGGAGGCAACTCATGACCGCACAGCACCACGATGACGACAGCGCGACTTACGGCACCTTCAAGGATCTCGTCAACATGACGCCCGCTCAACTCGAAAAGTGGCTCGCGACCGACGAGTCGCGCGAAGTCGGCCAGAAGAGCGGCGGCGGCGAATCGGTGGGGCACAAGTCGGGTCGGCATATCATCGACATTCTCGGCAAGAAGAAGGCCGATCTCGGCGAAGACGACTACGCGCACATGCGCAAGGTCGTCGGTTACATCAAGCGGCACCTCGCGCAGCGCCCGCACGAAGTCGAGCATTCGCACTGGCGATACTCGCTGATGAACTGGGGCCACGATCCGCTGAAGTAGGCTGCCGTCATTCGTGCCGCGCATTCGGCAGCATCAGCCGCTATGCTTGTCGAAAACGGAGCGAGACATGAATCAGACGAACTGGTACGCCGAAAGCGATTGCTCACTCGATGAATTCGCGAGCCTGCTCGAGCGCGACGCGCGACCGAAGCTGACATTCGCGTCGCACATTCAGCGCGGCATTCCGTTATATGACTGCGGCGCGCTCGCCCCCGCGCTGGACGATTCATCGACATGCATGGCGTTGCAGGCGGAATGGGCCACGGTCCTGCGCGATGGCGCAGGCGTGTTCGTGCTCAAGCATGCGTATGCGGATGTCGATCCTATCGACGAGGCCGCCGCGATCTTCGAATCGATCATCCGGCAAGAGCGCGAACGCGGTGCGAGTGCCGCCGATCACTTCGCGAAGGCGGGCGCGAACGATCGTATCTGGAATGCGCAGGAAAAGCTCTGTCTGCACGCGCCGCGCGTGTTCGCGCGTTACTTTGCGAACCGGTTCATCGAATGCGCGGCGCTTGCATGGCTCGGCCCCGGTTTTCAGATGACATCGCAAGTCAATGTCGTGCGTCCGGGCGGCGACGCGCAGCAGGCGCATCGCGACTATCACCTCGGTTTCCAGACTGCCGATGAAGTGCGGCGCTATCCGGCGCATGTTCACGCGATCTCGCCGTATCTCACGCTGCAAGGCGCGGTCGCACATCGCGACATGCCTGTGGAAAGCGGTCCGACGAAGCTGCTGCCGTTTTCGCAGCGCTATGCGCAAGGGTATCTCGCGTGGCGGCGCGCGGACTTCCGCGAATATTTCGAAGCGCATCACGTTCAATTGCCGCTCGAAAAGGGCGATGCACTTTTCTTCAGCCCCGCGCTCTTTCATGCCGCGGGCGCGAACCGCACGCGCGACGTGCAGCGCATGGCGAATCTGCTGCAGGTGTCATCGGCATATGGACGCGCGATGGAAACGCTCGATCGCGCGCGCATGTGCGAATCGGTCTATCCGGTACTGCTCGATTTCAAGTCGACGGAAAGCATGAGCGATGCGGAGATCGATGCGGTCATCGCTGCGTGCGCGGAAGGCTACGCGTTCCCGACGAACCTCGATCGCGATCCGCCCATCGGCGGTCTTGCGCCGAAGAGTCAGCAGGCGCTATTGCGTCAGGCGCTCGATGAAGCATGGTCCGTCGATGCGCTCGCGAACGCGCTGAAGGACAACGCGTGGCGGCGCAATACTTGAAGCCTTACTCCTGATAAACCGCCGTCAACACGCTTTGGGCATCGGCGAGCGCATTGTCGAGTTGCACGAGACTCGCGTGACGCGCGCCGAGCGGATCGCGATTCGCGATCGCGGTGAGTATTGCCTTGTGGCGCGGCAAGGACAGCGCGTGCGTATCCGGATGACGGCTCGTCAACTTGATCGACTCCGACAGCGCGAGCGATAACATGTGCCCGATATACATCAGCATGTCGTTGTGCGTCGCCGTCATGATCGCGCGATGAAACTCCAGATCGGGCGTAAGCAGTGCCTCGGGCGTCGGCGCATGCGACATGCGCTCGTACGCATCGCGGATGCGCGTGACATCTTCCTCTGTCGCATTCGATGCGGCGAGCGCGGCCGCCGCCGGCTCGACGATCCTGCGCACCACGAGCAGCGACTGAAAGAACGCGCCTTCATGCACGCTGGTGATCGTCCAGAAGAGGACATCGGGATCGAGCGTGTGCCATTCATCGCGCGGACGCACGACGCTGCCAAGACGCGGCTTCGACAGCACGAGCCCTTTCGCGACCAGCACGCGCGTCGCTTCGCGCAGCACGGGCCGGCTCACGCCATAGGCTTCGCACAGCTTCGCTTCGGCGGGCAGGCGATCGCCGGGACTGAGCTTGCCGCTCACGATGTCGATGCCGAGCTCCTGCACGATGCGCGCGTGCATGCTCTTGCGAGGTTGTGGATGACGATAGTCCATGACGTCGTCAGCGCTTCGCCGCAGAGCGATCGCCGAACGCGCGCTGCGACAGACAGAACACGAGCAGCAATGCGCCGACCGCGATCTTCGTCCACCATGAACTGAGCGAGCCGTCGAACGAGATCAGCGTCTGAATGATGCCGAGAAGAAGCACGCCGAACAGCGTGCCGATCACATAGCCGACGCCGCCCGTCAAGAGCGTTCCGCCGATGACGACCGAGGCGATCGCATCGAGTTCGAGACCCATCGCGTGCAGGCCGTATCCCGAGAGCATGTAGAACGTGAACAGCACGCCGCCGAGCGCGGAACAGAAGCCCGATAGCGCGTACGCACCGATGGTCGCGGCGTTCACCGGCAAGCCCATCAGAAGCGCCGAATGCGGATTGCCGCCGACCGCATAAATGGTGCGGCCGAACGGCGTGTAATGCGCGATGAACACGGCGGCCGCGAGCACGACTAGCGCGATCACCGCACCGAGCGAGAGCGACGCGCCGCTCATGACCGGTATGCGAATCTGCGATACGGCCGCATACCACGGATCGGTGATGCTGATCGAATCGATGCTGATGAGATAGCACAGCCCGCGCGCGAGGAACATGCCCGCCAGCGTGACGATGAACGGCTGCAGGCGAAAGCGCGCGATGAGCCAGCCCATGAGCGTGCCGAATGCGGTGCCCATCGCGAGCACGAGCGGGATCACGACGAGCGGATGCCAGCCCGCTTTTTCGACGAGCGCGGCGGACACCATCGTCGTCAGCGCAATCACCGATCCCACCGAAAGGTCGATGCCGCCCGACAGAATCACGAAGGTCTCGCCTACCGCGACGACGATCAGAAACGCATTGTCGATCAGCAGATTGAGAAAGACCTGCGGCGAGAAGAAGCCGGTGTACATCACCGAGCCGAGTACCGAGATCGCGATGAACAGCGTGATTGTCGCGGCGAGCGGCAGATAGCGGCTCGTCGAGAAGCTGCGCTTCGGTGCAGCGGCGTCGCGAGGATGCGCAAGCGTGACGCCCGGCGGCTTGGGCAAGGGCGAACTCATCGGCGCACCTCGCTGCGGCCAATAGCAGGGCGGCGCGCGAACTTCACGACCGTCGCGCGGAACTCGCCCGATTGCAGCATCATCACCGCGAACACGACGATGGCTTTCACCACGAGATTCACCTCCGGAGGCACGCCGAGCGAATAGATCAGATACGTGAGCGTCTGGATGATGAGCGCGCCGATCACGCTGCCCGCGAGCGTAAAGCGACCGCCCGTGAGCGCGGTGCCGCCGAGCGTGACGGCGAGGATCGCATCGAGTTCGAGCAAGAGGCCCGCGTTGTTGCCGTCGGCGCTCTTGACGTTCGAGCTGATGAGAATGCCCGCCACGCCCGCGCACAAACCGCTGAATGCATACGCGCCGAGCGTGAGCCGTTTCGCCTGCACGCCCGCGACGCGCGCGGCGGTCGGATTGATGCCGATCGCCTGCAGGAAGAGGCCGAGCGCCGTGCGCGTGATCGCAAGATACAGCAGCACGAACACGAGCGCGACGATCCATATCGATGTCGGCAATCCGAGCAGATAGCCGCCGCCGAAGAAGAAGTAGGGCGTGTAGTAGATCGTGATGATCTGACCGTTGGTGATGAGCTGCGCGATGCCGCGTCCCGCGACCATCAGGATGAGCGTCGCGATGATCGGCTGCATGCCCGCGCGCGCGACGAGCAGGCCGTTCCACAAGCCGCACAGCAACGCGACGCCAAGCGCCGCCACGATCACGACAGGCAACGGGAAGCGCGTGACGTTGCCCGCGACCGATCCGCCGATCGCCCACGCGGCGACCGCTCCCGCGATGGCGACGACCGCGCCGACGGAGATATCGATGCCGCGCGTGGCGATCACGATGGTCATGCCGAGCGCGACGACCGCGAGCGGCGCGGCGCGATTGAGGATATCGACGAGACTGCCGTAGACGTGACCGTTGCGCCACTCGACATGCAGAAAGCCCGGATTGAACGCAGCGTTCAGCGCGAGCAGCAGCACGAGCGTGACGATCGGCCAGCCGAGCCGATGTTCCATCATCGAACGAAGCGTCATGCGGCGCGCGGTGTCATCCATGTTCGGCTCCGATCATTTCGCATACCGTATCTTCGCTGGTTCCGGCGGGCAACTCGCCGACCTTGCGCCGGTCGCGCAACACGACGATGCGATTCGCGATACGCACCACCTCCGATATCTCCGAAGAAATGAACAGCACGGCCATGCCCGTCGATGCGAGCCGGAGTATTTCGTCCATGATTTCCTGCTTCGCGGCGACGTCGATGCCGCGCGTCGGCTCGTCGAGAATCAGAAGGCGCGGCTCGGTCGCGAGCCACCGCGCGATGAGCGCCTTCTGCTGATTGCCGCCGGACAAGAGACCGATAGGCATGTCGAGCGTCGCGGCCTTGATGCCGAGCGCGCGCACGAAGCGTTCGGCGAGCGCGTTCTGTTCGGCGCGCGTGAGGCAGCGCCGCGCGCCCATGCGTGCCTGCAACGCCAGCGCGATGTTCTCGCGCAGCGACAGCTCCGCGACGATGCCGTCCGCTTTGCGCTCTTCCGGACAGAACGCGATGCCGTGACGGATCGCCTGCGCGGGCGTCGTGAAGGAGACCGGCATGCCATCGATGCGCAGTTCGCCTTCGTCGGGCTTCTCGAGGCCGAAGAGCAGCTTCGCGAGTTCGGTGCGCCCCGAACCGAGCAGGCCCGCGACGCCCACCACTTCGCCCGCGCGCACGCGCAGATCGAGCGGTTGAAGCTGGCCTTTCTGGCCGAGTCGCGTGGCATCGAGCAACGCCGTTTCCTGCGTGGCCGTTTCGATGTCGTCGGGCGGCGACTGACGCGCCTGCGCGGCGGCAAGCTCACGGCCGAGCATCGCCGCGATGAGCGCCTGCGCGCCCAGTTCGCTCGTCGGCCATTCACCGACGCGCCGGCTGTTGCGCAATACCGTGATGCGATCCGAGATCGCATAGACCTGATTCAGAAAGTGCGTGACGAAGAGAATCGCGAGCCCTTGTTCGCGCAAGCGGCGCAGTACATCGAAGAGGCGGCGCACTTCGTCGTCGTCGAGGCTGGAGGTCGGCTCGTCGAGAATCAGCACTTTGGACGATAGCTTGAGCGCGCGCGCGATCGCGACCATCTGCTGCACGGCGACCGAATAGCTCGTCAGCACACGCGTCACGTCGATATCGAGACCGATGCGCGCAAGCAGCTCACGCGCTTGCCCGTCCGTCTTATCCCAGTCGATGCGATAGCCATGCAGCGCGCCGCGCCGCGGAAAATTGCCTGCGAAGATGTTCTCCGCCACCGACAGGTTCGGGCACAGATTCACTTCCTGATAGACCGTGCTGATGCCGAGCTTCTGCGCGTCGAGCGGCGAATCGGGATGGATCGCGCGGCCCTCGAGCAGAATCTCGCCGGCGTCGAGACTCACGACGCCGGTCAGCACTTTTATGAGCGTCGACTTGCCCGCGCCGTTCTGCCCCATGAGCGCGTGAACCTCGCCCGGATAGAGCGCAAGGTTCACGTCCTGCAGCGCATGAACGCCGGCGAAGCGCTTGTCGATGCCGCGCAACTCCAGTACTGGCGATGTCATCGGCGGTCAGTATTTGCGGTTGGGGAATTCCTTCGCCGCGACCTCCATCGGGAAGATGCTTTCCTGCGTAACGATCCGCTTGGGCACCGACTTGCCCGCCTTGATGTCCTTCACCACGGACATCAGCTGCGGCCCGAGCAGCGGGCTGCATTCCACGGATACGTTGAGCTTGCCCGCCATCATCGCTTCGAACGCGCCCTTCACGCCATCGACGGAAATGATGATGATGTCCTTGCCCGGCTTCATGCCCGCTTCCTCGATCGCCTGAATCGCGCCGATCGCCATGTCGTCGTTGTGTGCGTAAAGCACGTTGATCTTCTTGCCTTCGGCCTTGAGAAATGCCTCCATCACTTCCTTGCCCTTCGCGCGCGTGAAGTCGCCGGTCTGCGAGCGAATGATCTTGAACTTCGGATCGGATTTGATGATTTCCTCGAAGCCCTTCTTGCGATCGATCGCGGGCGCGGAGCCCACCGTTCCCTGCAATTCGACGATGTTGATCGGCCCCGGATTGCCTTTCTCCTTCTCGACGAGCCAGCGGCCCGCCTTGCGGCCTTCCTCGGTGAAGTCCGAGCCGATGAACGTGACATAGAGCGAGTCGTCCTTGCTGCTGATCGCGCGGTCCGTTAGCACGACGGGAATCTTCGCGTTCTTTGCTTCGACGAGCACGGTCTCCCAGCCAGTCTCCACGACGGGCGAGAACGCGATCACATCGACCTTTTGCGCGATGTACGAGCGGATTGCCTTGATCTGATTCTCCTGCTTCTGCTGCGCGTCGGAGAACTTCAGGTCGATGCCGGCTTCCTTCGCGCTCGACTTGATCGACTCGGTGTTGGCGGTGCGCCATTCGCTTTCGGCGCCCACCTGCGCGAACCCGAGGACGATGGGCTTCTGCGCGAACGCGGAAAGCGGGAGCGTTGCGCCGAGTGGCGCGGCGGCCATCGCAACTAACACGGTGCGGCGTTTCATGTCAGTGGTTCCTCCATCCGTTGGCTATGTATCCGTGCTTGTTCGAATGATTATGGAATAACCTGTTAATTCGTTGTTCTATTCATCCCGATGCCATTCCGGTATTTGGGTTTTGCGACGAGCGAGGCAACGGCGCCGAGATAGATTGACTATATGAAGGTATTTGGCCAGTTTTAATTCACGTTAACCCGCTTTTACTACCGAAACAGTCATACCATCTCGCACCGCGCGCTGCGCCGCAACATGCAGATTCGCACGCGAGGAAAGAACTGGTAACGCCTGCGTAATCGCTGCTAATGGCTCGTAAGCACTCGGGGAAACGACGTTTTGCTTGTGTGATCGTGGCTTCGCGCGCTCGACGAAGATTGCTCCCGTTGCAATCCGCAACGTCCCTTATCCGAAAAGGAGCAGCATGAACGTCACCAGCCCTGCCACTCAACATACGACGCAAGCGACGTCGCACACGCTGCCGATCAAGCGCGGCACCGAAACGCCGACCGTCGAAACCGGCACGCCCGCGGCGAAGACGCCCGCGAGCAATCCGGCGCATCTCGGCAATCACGTCGATACGACTGCGTAAATCATGCGGAGGTCTTTTCGTCTTGCCCTTGCGTGCGCGGCGCTTGCGGCGTGCCCGTTCGTGCTCGACGGCTGCGCGCTCGCCGCGTTGCCGTGCCGCGCGACATCGGCGTTGCTGAAGGTCGTGCCGGTCGTGGGTCATGCCGCGTCCACGCCTTTCGACGCCTGCGCTACTGCCATCGACTGATATGAAGCGAACGATTCTTCGTTGCGCGTTTTTCGTTTGCATGGCGATGCCGGCATTCGCCGCGGCGCAGAAGCCTTTCGACTTCCGCGGCCTGCAGCTCGGCATCGCGCTCGACGCATTCCGGCGCGACGAGCCCGCGCGCGCGACGCCGCCCGGCAGCGTCGCCGTATGCGACACGGATATCGACGCGGCATCGCTCGGCATGGTGCTGCGCGATACGCACAGCCTGTCGATCGCCTGCAAGTGGGCGCATCGCACGCAAGGCGGTTGGAGGGAATCGGCGGCCGTTGTCGATGGCACGCTCGCCCGCGATCACGTATTGCGCTTCCTGGCGATGCCGGGCGATCCGTCGCCGCGGCTGTATCGCATGTCGTTCGTGATCGATGCGCGCGTCGCCGACGACTTCGCCGAAGGTCTGTCGTCGAAGTTCGGCCGAAGCCGCGTCGAGCGCGCGAACGGTTATCAGACGCGCACCTGGGAGAACGCGACCAGCTCGATCACGCTGGAAGCGAACGGCGCGGCGGCCTCGGCGCGCGTGATTTATCGGCTGAAGGCGTACGAAGCGTGGCTGCGCGATACGACCGACCGGTGGCGTCTTGCCGCGGTGCACGACGCGCCCTGAATCAAAGGAGAGGATTGTTCATGAAATTCGCGACATTGCCCTGCTCGGCGTTCGCACTCGCACTGGCGGCGTGCTCGTCGTCGGGCTCGCACTCGATCGTCGAGATGCCCACTTATGCGCCGGCCGTCGCGCAACCGGTCAACGTCAACACGCTGGGCGCGATCTATCAGGCGGGATCGTCGGTGTCGCTGTACGAGACTTCGCGCGCGCAGAAGGTCGGCGACGTGCTGACGATCCGTCTTGCGGAGTCGTATCAGGGCAGCAATTCCGCCGATGCCAAGGCGAGCCGCGCGAGCAGCATCAGCGCCGAGGCCGCCGACAAGTCCAGCAGCGCGGCGGCGCGGCTTGCGCGTCTTTTCAACGTCGGTTCGGCGGATACGTCGTTCAAGGGCAATGGCAGCACGAGCAATCTGTCGGCGATGAGCGGCACGCTCGCGGTGTCGGTCATCGGCACGTTGCCGGGCGGCAATCTCGTGGTCGCGGGCGACAAGATCATCGCGATGAGCGGCAATCAGGACCGGTTGCGTTTCTCGGGCATCGTCAATCCGAAGGACATCGAGGCAGGCAATTACGTCGCGTCGAACAAGGTGGCGAATGCGCGCATCGAGCAGGCGGGCGTCGGCATGCTCGCGGATTCAACGACGATGGGCTGGCTGCAACGTCTCTTCATGAGCGTGCTGACTTTCTGACGATGAAGCCGCGCGCGCTACAGGGTCGCGCGCGCCGCGATGCGCCCGGCCGCGGTCGGATCGCCGTGCGGCACGAAGATATAGCCCTGGCCCCACACCGTCTGCACGTAACGCGGTTCGGACGGATCGATTTCGAGCAGACGGCGCAGACGCCAGATCGCAACATCGAGACTGCGATCGCGATGCGCGCCGTTGCCGCGCATTTTTTCGTTGAGCTGCGCGCGCGTGAGCACGACCATCGCGTTCTTCACGAGTGTCTTGAGCAGCGCGAATTCGCCGGAGCGCAGCGCGATGCGTTCGCCGTCGCGGCGCAACTCGCGCGCGCCGAAGTCCATTTCGAACGGGCCGAAACGATAGGCCGGGCGAATTTCGGGCGCGCTCGCCGTGTCGGACGACACGGGCTCGCGGCGTCGCAGGATCGAGCGGATGCGCGCCAGAAGCTCGCGCGGATCGAAGGGCTTGCCGAGATAATCGTCTGCGCCGAGCTCCAGCCCGATGACGCGATCGAGCACGTCGGAGCGGGCCGTCAGCAGAATCACGGGGATATCGTCGCGCGCATTGCGCAGTTCGCGCAGCGCGCTGATGCCGTCCTTGCCGGGCATCATCACGTCGAGCACGACCATCGAAGGGCGCTCGGCCTGCACGCGACGGCGCAACTCCGTCCCGTCGTCGAGAACGGAGACGTCGAAGCCGTGCTGCTCCAGATAATCGCGGACGTGATCGCGCACGACGGGGTCGTCGTCGACCATCAGTACATGTGGTGTCATGCCCAAATTCTAAGCGCGACGCCGAGGCCCCCGCGACGCTTGCGAACTTTCCATTTCTTTCCGTTACGGCCTGTTTCGGCGCGCGTTTCGAGGGCGCTTTACCGACGCGCGGGGCTTGTCGCGGGAATGGAACGCGCGTGCTGCGAGGCTTCATCGCGCGAAAGACGCGTCCGGTAAGAATCCGTAACGTTGCGCGACGCGCGAGACGCGCTGTAAGGCATTTGTGTACGAATAGAATTTTGGGATGGCTACATCGGTTCTTATCGTCGACGACGATCCCGCGGTGCGCGACCTGCTGCGCCGCTTCTTTCAAGAGCAAGGCATCGACGTTTCCGTGCTGCACGATGGCGCCGGTTTGCGTCGGCGTCTGGAGCTCGAACGTCCGTCCATCGTCGTGCTCGACATCATGATGCCGGTTACGGACGGCTTGCGCGCGCTGCGCGATCTGCGCGCGGCGGGCGAAGACATTCCGGTGATCTTCGTGACTGGTTGCGACAGCGTTCCGCAAAAAATCGCCGGCCTGCAATCGGGTGCGGACGACTATCTCGCCAAGCCGTTCGATCCGCATGAATTGCTCGCGCGGATCGAAGCGGTGCTGCGGCGGCGCACGGCCGCGCCGAGCCGGCCCGAACCCGCGCCGCGCGAACGCTTCGGGCGCTTCGAAGTCGATTTCGTGTCGCGTTCGCTGTTGCGCGGCGACGAGCGCATCGCGTTGCGCGACAGCGAGTTCGCGCTGCTGAAGGTCTTCATCAAGAATCCGTACAAGGTGCTGTCGCGCGTGCTGATCCACGATCTCGTGCATCGCGACGATCTGCCTTTCCGCGATCGCGGCCTCGATGTGCCGATCTGGCGTCTGCGCCGTCTGATCGAAGACGATCCGTCGCATCCGCGTCATGTGCAGACCGTGCGCGGGCAAGGCTATGTCTTCGTTCCCGATGCGGACGATTCGGCATCCGGCTGGATCGAGGCGTAGCCGCGATGCGTTCGGGTTTCTGGCAGTCCGCGCGGACGCTGCGCGGTTTCATCGATTCGCTGTTCGGCCGCATGGCGATCGTGTCGATCGGCGTGCTGGTCACGCTGCAGGTCGGATGGTTCGCGATTCTCCACGTACAAGGGCCGCACAAGGAAGCGGATGGTTACGCGCGCGCGCTGCTGATCGTGCTGGAAGCGGCGCACAACGATGTCGCGCTCGGCGGACGGCTGATGCGCGAGACGCGCGTGCATATCGTGCCGGTGTGGAACATGCCGGAGCCGCTGACGCTGCGCGATCCCGCGAAGACGCGTCACGGGCATCTCGCGCGGCAGCTCGCCAGTCGTTTGCCGCCCGGGACGCAGATCGCGATCGATATCGACGGCCATAACAAATCGCGGCTCTGGGTGCGCTATCCGTCGAGCAATGTGTGGATCGTCGCGCCGATCGATCTGCCGCCGCCCGCGCCCTTCATGACCGAAGGCGTCGTGCTGCTCGCCGGCGCGCTCGTGCTTTCGCTGATTGCGACATGGCAGTTGCAGCGGCCGCTCGCGCGCGTCGCGCAGGCCGCGCGACGCTTCGGCGGCGGCGAGCGGCCGGTGCCCGTCGAGGAAAACGGGCCGCGCGAATTGCGCGAGCTCATCGGCGCGTTCAATCAGATGATGAAAAAGCTCACCGACGCCGACGACGATCGCGCCGTGATGCTGGCCGGCATCGCGCACGATCTGAAGGCGCCGCTCACGCGCCTGTCGCTGCGGGCGAGCGTGCTCGCGAAGGACGAACGCGAGCGCGCGAATTTTCTGCGCGACATCGATTCGATGACGCGCATCGTGCAGCAGTTTCTCGAATTCGCGGGACGCTCGTCGTCGGACGGCGCGACGACCGGCGTCGATGCGTTCATCGCCGAGCAGTTCGCGTCGCCCGAGGATGGCGACGAGCCGTTGTTCGCGCTGTCGCTCGAAGCGGGCGATGCGTTTCACTTGCCGCGCACTTTCATCGACCGGCTGATGACCAATCTCGTCGACAACGCGCTCGAACATGGCGAGCCGCCCGTCGAGATTCGCACCGCGCTGCGGGATGGCGACTGGCTGATCGAAGTGCGCGATCACGGACCCGGCATTCCCGACGAGCGCCTGGACGAAGCGCTGCGTCCCTTCGTGCGGCTCGATCCCGCGCGCAGCGGCAACGGGCATTGCGGCCTCGGGCTCACCATCGTCGAACGTCTGGCGCGCGAGCAGCGCGGCCGCTGCGAGATCGCCAATGCCGAGGGCGGCGGGCTGATCGTGCGTATCGTCATTCCCTTTGATCAAACATGATGCTTGCTTCGTCCACGCGTGAGGCGCCTTTGTCGCGCCGCGCTTTCATTCGCGGCGGCGCGCGCGTCGCATTGCTTTCGACCACTTTCGGCGCGGGCGCATTGCTATCGGCGTGCGGCGGCGCGAGCGAAGAGCGCAGCGTGATGGAAACGCCGAGGCTCTCCACGGTCGAGAATTTCCGCGATGTGGCCGGCGTGGGCGACGGCTATCCGACCGTCGATGGCGGCCGCTTGCGTCGTGGCGTGTTCTATCGGTCCGGCGCACTGACACCCGGCGATGCGGACGCGGCGTTGCTTGCGCGCTTGTCGTTGCGCGCGGTGCACGATCTTCGCGTGGTGGCGGAGGCGTCGCTTGCGCCGGACCGCGTGCCGACGGACGCGGTGCGCGAGACCCACGAGATCGCGCCGATCGACGCAGCCGGCGCGACGCCCGTCGATGCGGCCGCCGCGACCGCGTGGATGAACGCGCGACAGCGTCAGCTCGTGACCGATCCGGCCGCGCGCTTGCAATTCGGCGCGCTGCTGACTCGGCTTGCGCGTGTTTCAGGCGCGCAGGTGGTCCACGGCACGGCGGGCAAGGATCGGACGGGCTGGGCGGCGGCGCTGCTGCTCGCCATCGCCGATGTGCCGCTCGATGTGATCATCCAGGACTATCTGCTGACGAACACGGCGGCAGAGACGCAGATCGATGCGCGCGTGAAAGCGCATGCGGCGCGTGCCGGGATGAATGCGCAGGCGGTCGCGCCGCTTTATCGGGCGCAAAGCGCGACGATCGAAGCCGCGTTCGAGGAGATGCACAGCGGGTTCGGGACGTTGAGTAACTATCTCGCGCAGGGGTTGGCGGTGAGTGCCGCCGATGTGGCGATGTTGCGGGCGAAGTTGGTGGGGTAGGGTGGTGGAGGATTCGAGCGCGGCCTTCCGATTCGCCGCGCGCTCCGATGTCTTACCGATTCCGCAATTGAAGCAGTTGCTCAGATAAGCTCGCTCGGTTTCTCGCCGCGCCGGCGTCGCTCCAGTCCTTCGAACGAGGCTCTCTGCCTCGCTTTCCCGCACGGGCCGTCATCGTGGCGATATGCACGCTCCCGTATCGCCTGTCAAAATCAAATCTCCTTCGCGGCGGTGCTAGCATTCCCGCCACGAATCAAGCACGCCCGCCATTCTGAAAAAATAGAACCCTGCGATACATGAAAAAATAGACGAGGCCTCGAATGGAGACACACCAGACCCGCTCACCCCGCTCGATGACCTCGCGGCTCACCTGGTGGATTGCCTCCGTCGTCGCCGCACTGAGCGTGATGGCGGGCGTCGCCTCGTTTGCCGCCGCGTCTCACGAAGCGAATAAGCTTCAGGACGGCCATCTGCGCGAGATCGGCGCGCTCATCGATGCGAAAAAGCTCGTTCTGGATACGACCGCCGTCGCGTGGCAAGGCAGTCAGGATTCGGACGTGCGGCTCGTCATCTCGCGCCTGGAGCCTGAATGGGAAGCCGCGAACGCATCGGCACCGATCATCGTTCCGGCGACGCTCAAGGACGGCCTGCATGACCTCGAAACGCATGGCAGGCGCTGGCGTGTCGATGTCCGCACGCTGCATTCCGGAGACCGGATCGCGGTCGCGGAGCTGTCCACGATCCGCGATGAAATCGCCAGCGACGGCGCAATGCGTACCCTCTTTCCGATGCTCGCCCTGACGCCCGTGATCGTCGCGCTGGTCTTCTTTCTCGTGCGGCGGATGCTCCTGCCGGTGCGCCGTCTCGCGAGTGTCGTGGACTCGCAGGACGATGCAACGCTCGACACGCTATCCGAGGAAGACATCCCGGCAGAACTGCTGCCGTTCGTCACGTCGATCAACCGGCTCATCGGCCGCCTGAAGGATGCGATGGCCCAGCAGCGCCGTTTCATCGCCGATGCCGCGCACGAGCTGCGTTCGCCGCTTGCCGCGCTGTCGTTGCAGGCGGAGCATCTCGGCGCCGCGGACTCGGCCATCGTCGCGCGCGAGCGTCTCGTCACGTTTCACGCCGCGATACGGCGCACTGCGCGGCTCGTCGAACAGTTGCTCGCGCTCGCGCGTTCGCAGCATGGATCGTCGATGAAGCCATCGGTCGTATCGCTGCGAGAACTCGCAACCGATATCGTGATCCAGTCGGTGAACATGGCGGAGGACAAGCATGTCGATCTCGGGCTCGAACGCGTCGACGATGTCGACGTGATCGCCGACGCGCCCGCGCTGGCCGTCGTGTTGCGCAATCTCGTCGACAATGCCGTGCGCTACACGCCGGAAGGCGGCAGAGTGGATGTATCCGTCACTGTGAGCGGACAGGACTTGCTGCTGGAGGTGCAAGACTCGGGACCAGGCATCCCCGACGACGAACTGACTCGCGTGCTCGAGCCGTTCTATCGCATCCCCGGCACGCGCACGATGGGCAGCGGCCTCGGCCTTTCGATCGTGTCCGAAACCGCGCGGCGCAGTGGCGCTCGCTTCGTGCTCCAGAACACAGAGACGGGGCTGCGCGTGTGCTATTGGCATCCGCTGCGCGAGCGGACCGCCGGGAGCATGTGATAAAAAAAAGGCGACTCGCCAGAAGAACGATGGCGAGCCGCAAGAGGGATCGGTCAACAACTACTGCGCAGGCAGATTAGCACCGGTTTCACGCGTGAAATCGCATCGGAAAGATGCCGTAAGGAAAGCGCCCTTCACTGTGTGCGCGAGACCACCATACGGTCGACCAGCGCATCGAGCTTCTGCCGCGCGCTCGCGAAACGGTCTACGTTCAGACCATTGGTGTCGTAGCGCGCCGTCACGAGAATCTGCCCTTGACGCACGATCGTGAGATCGATCGCCGACAGATACGGCACCGGCTCGCTGCCGAACGCGCGCTTGTTCCAGCTCGTCGTCGCGGCGTAGACGAACATCGCCTCGCAACCGGGCGGCGACGTGCCGGGGTTATAGACCGTCGAAATCACACCGCGCCGCTGCAACGCGACCTGCAGCGAGGGCACGAAGTCGCCTGTCGCGACGTTCTGGTTCAGTTCGATGCATACGGATTGCAACGAGGCAGGCGAGCCCGTCACCGATGTCGGCGACGAATAGTTCGACGCGACCGTCATGCCCGCCTGCACGAGCGAGCCGGCGGCATCGGCGGCCGTAATCAGCGTCCACGTACAGCCGGAAAGCGCGCTTGCCCCGAAGGCAAGGAGCGCGCGAGCGATGAGCGTGCCGAACATGCTCGGGCCGCCGAATTGAACTTGCATGGCTTGGCGTCGTATCGATGGAAAGAAGGGCGGTGTGTCTGTCGACATCACGCATCGATATCTTCCCGCGACGCGCCGTCATCCGATATGCGGAGCAAGGCGCCAATCCGGCGAGTTATTTCCAGGTATTAATCCGCGAGCGATCAGACGAACAGGGACACGATTCCGCCGATGGTCGCCGCCGCTGCAACCCATTTGCCCGCGGTGTAGAAGCCATTCGTATCGGTCGCCTGCACTTCGGGACGTTCCAGCCCGAGCGCGCCATAAGCGAACGATTTCACCGATGACGGCGGGTTGGTTTGCTGAGGGACGGCGGCATCGTCGGCCGATGTGTCCTGCTCGACGTCGGTCGTGTCATCGGCAGGCGCGGCGCGGCGGGGAAGAGGCGTATCGGCGCTCGTATAGGCGGCCGTGGTCGCACTGTTGATCTGCATCGCTGGCCTCGTCTTTATGCGCTACTGCAAAGCCGCAATAACGGCCTGTCGCGACGATGCTTGAACACGCCCGCCTTTCGGTTCCTTACCGCTGGCCCGATCACATCGGATGGTTCTGCACGAAGGTCTTGTATGCCCAGTAGGCGGCTTTCTGCGTGAGTCCGTCGCTCTGGATAAGACCGTAATCGCCTTCGCTGTCGTCGTAGAGTTCGAAGGCCTGAATCGACTGGATGTTGTACTTCGACGCGACGCTCGCGAACTGCGCCATCATCAGACTGCCTGTCATGTATGTCGCGATCTGGCTGTACGAGCCGAAGTCTGGGCGCACGCCGAACTCGTTGATCCATACCGGCTTGCCCATATCGTGCAGAAACTGGAGCACGTCATGACATCCCGTGCCGCCACATGCGTGCGTCATGTCGCCCTGACTCGAATACCAGTGCCACGACGTGACATCCCAACTCACCGCCGGATGACCCCAGGTGCCGTCCGGTTGCGAACCGTCGGCGAGCATCTGGAAGAAAGCGGTGTGCAGCCAGGTGCCGCCCAGGACGATCTTCGCGGAGCTGTCCACGGACTTCACGCCTGCGATCATCCCGCGGATCACGCCGCGCGCGAGCATGAACGACCAGTTGTTGTACTGATACCAGACGGTGCCGTCGACATTGCCGATAAGCGCCTTCGCTTCGAGCTCGTTGCCGACCTCGTAGTACTTGTAGGGGTAGCTGTTGGCCGTCTGCTGGCCGAGCGTGTAGCCCGCCTTGTAGGCGTCGTTCTCGCTGTTGTAGTTCAGGTTCATGAGCATCACCGGATACACGGTGACGCCGCCTTCTTCCATCGTCTTCGCGATGTTCGCAACCATGTTGGCCGATGTCTGGCTGTACACGTCATTGCGATAGATCGTTGCGCCGAGATCCTGCAATTGCGACAACTGCGTCTTCGCGCCCACGACGTCGTATGCGCCGCCGTTGCTGTTGTGGCCGTTCGCGCCGTAAAAGATCGAGCCACTGCCGCTTGCGGCCTTCGCGGTCGACTTCAGCGATGCCGCGCTCGTGCTGGCCGCGGCGGTGTCGGCGGGGTTGTCGCTGCCACCGCAGGCGGCAAGCACCATGCTTGCGGCGAGGGTTGCCGCAATGGATCGGGGCAGGAAGGAGGCAATTCTGTTCTTCATGGCGTTTAGTATGACTAACGGAGATGCGCGCTTTCGCAACGATCAGGGCACACGTTGAGCGCCGGGTCGAGCGATCAACGAGGCGATGCGCAGAATCGGTCGCGCATCCGAAATAGTTGAAAGAGCTTGTTAGTAATCCGAATGACCGGCTCAGGATGAACGCCATTGACGACGCGTATCGGTGCGCCGAAAAAGCCAAGCCAGTGCAGATTCGCTGAAGCAAAGCCGAGCACAAAAGCGATGTGCATGCGGAATGGCCAGCGTTCGATGACGATGATCCGCGAACGTGAATTCGCGTCGGTCATCGGTAACATGTGCAGCGATACGACTTCGATGACGTCAAAATTGCTGACGGCGGCGCGATACAGTTCGCGCCCTGAGCGTGCGTTGCCGGTATTAAGTCAGCGGGGAAAGGTTACTTTGTTCCGACGTAGAAGTAAACCCGATAGCAGAAAAAACATCTTGTGTACGGCAACATTTCGACTGGTCTTTTCTGCCGTTTATCGTTTTCTGCGTAGCCGTTTCTACTGCAGCAAGGGTGCTGATAATCGTTTCGCTTGCCTTGCTTGGATTGCCATGCTTCGGCGAGAACGGCACAGGAACTTCTCGTGGCAGCAGAACTGACTCTGTGCCCGCGTGAGTCAAGGGGGAAGTGCGCGCCGCTGCATCGCCGGTAATGATGGAACGACAGCGGCGCGCTCGATGCAACTTACGGTGCAGCCACGCCCTGCGTCTTCGGGCTATACGACGTATAGAAGCTCGCGCCCGCCCATGTCGGCGCAGCGTCGTTATACAGCGGCGCACCTTGGCTCCAGTTCGCACCGTCGTGCCAGTCGCCGCTGCCGCTGAACTTCGCCACGGCCGGATACGGATACACCGGACGCGATGCCGTCACCTTGCTCGTCGTCGCATCGGTCTGATAGGTCATCACCGCATTCGGCGATGTGCCTTGTTCGACCCAGCCCGTGATCTGCGATACGAGATCGATGTTCGGAAAGCCTTCGCCGCCGCCGCAGTGACCCACGCCCGGCACGACATACAAACGCGAGAACTCGTTCGCGCTCGCTTCGCCCATCGTGTCCTTCACGGCCTGGTAATAGCGGATCGTGAAAAGCGGGGAGATGTGCTGATCCGCCCAGCCGTGCCACAGGATCAGCTTGCCGCCCGCGTTCTTGAACGCCGACAGATCGGGGCTCGTTGCATCGTTGAGCGGATGGTTCGCCTGCAGATAGCTCGAATAGAAGCTCGCATCGTGATAGCCGAAGGTGTCGACATTCGGCATCGACGGCGACCCCGTGAAGATCAGGTTATATGCCCCGGTCACGATCATGTAGCTGAAGAGACTGGTGACGGGCACGGCTGCGTCCGTCGAGTTCGTCGTCGGCACTTCGACGCCGATCCAGTTCGCTTCCGAGCCGAACTGCGGCGAGCCGCCCAGCATGGGCATGCCGGTATTCGTATCGGTCGGGCCGCTGTAGATCTTCGAGGCCGTTGCGACTTCGGCGGCCGTCAGACAGTTGCTCGTGCTCGATGCATTGGCCGCGCATTGAATCGATGCGGGATCGAAGTGACAGGTACGCGGATCGGCGAGGAGACCATCGGGTACGTTGGCTTGACCGCCGCATGCAGCCACGACTGCCTTGTGCAGCAGTTGAGCCTTGTCGGCATAGAGCACGGCCTTGCCTGCGCTCGTACCCGTCGTGCTGTTCGATTCGACGTTCCAGCCGTGATAGAGCGAGTTTTGAATCTGGAAATGCGCAGCCGGCGCGCCCGCGACGATGCCGTTGTAATCCGACGGATAACGTTGCGCGGCCATCAGCGCTTCACGGCCGCCATCCGAACAGCCGACGAAGTAAGCGTATTTCTGCTCCTGTCCGTAGTAAGCCTTGATCAACTTCTTCGCGGCGAGCGTCGTGATGTGCTGGCCGCGATACGCAAAGTCGGCCTGCTTTTGCGGATCGGTCGACCATGTCGAATCCTGACCCGAATGACCCATGTCGGTCGCTGCCGTGACAAAGCCGCCTTGTTGAACGAGCGGGCACGTATAGCTGAAACTGAAGGAGCTCTGCTGAGTCGGATCGCTCAGATTGCCGCACAAGCCGCCGCAGCCGAGTTCGGCGAAGCGCTGTGTCCACGAGTCGACGGGCAGTGCGACCTCGAACGTATTCGAAGGCGCGAGCGTGCCTTTGACCGTGCAGAAGTTGACGGTGGCGCCGTTGACGGTCGCGGCCGTGACCGTCGCCGATGTGATCGTGCTGCCGGTGCCGCCGATATCGCTCAAATCGACCGATGCCAGCTTCGAGCAATCGACCGTAGGTTTCACCACGGCCAAGGGTGTTTGCGCGGCGTTGCCGCTACCGCTATTGTTGCCACTGCCTCCGCATGCCGTGACGACGACGGTCACGAGGCAGGCGGTTATCAGCGCCAATAATCGCTTGGGATCCAGAGCTCTCATAGTTATCTCCTAGACTTCGTTTTGATGGCGTACGGACGAACGTCGCCAGCACGCCGAAGCGTGCGGACGATATGAAACGATCGTGGTGCTACGCGCGTTCGATCAGAAGCGATGGATGATGCCGACGCCCGCCGCGAACATGCTGCGCGATGCCGACGGCGCGCTCTGGAAGCCGTCGCCGATCGTTGCGTTGGCGGCCGTCTGACGGTTCGTAGCGGTGCCCGAGGGCGCCGCCAGCGTGTTGCCGTTCGCACGCTGGAACGCTTCCAGTGCGTACAGTCCCGTGCGCTTCGACAGCGAGTAGTACTGCGAGAGATTGAACTGGTGGTACGACGCCGCGTCGTTGATGCCGTTCGCCTTGCTGGCCCATGTATAGCTGTAGCCCGCTGCGAAGTCCCATGCTGACGTCGCCTTCCAGTGCAACACCGAGCCGACCGTGTTGAACACGGCTTCGTCGGTGAATTGCGAATTCACGCCCGGGATGTATTGAACGTTCGTGTACGTGACCGAGATGTCCCACGCGCTGTTGAACTGATAACCGCCTGCAACCGCGAAGCGCTGTTGCGCTTGTGCGCGTTGATAACCGGCCGTCACCGCCGACACGCCCGGCTGGCCCGAACCATCGGTCGCTGCCGTGCTGTTGATCGTCGTCGAGCTGCTGCTGTAGATGCCGCCGCCATTGGCCGCGTTGTTGATGCGCGAGAACGCGACCGTGCCGCCGATCGGGCCTTGCTGGTATTGCAGCGCAGCCGACCACGTCGACCCCTGATACACGCTGTCAGGCACGCCTGCAAGCGAGTACGAGCCGCTTACGGTGAAGCCATACATCTTCGGCGACGTATAGACGATCGAATTGTTCGCGCGATAGATCGTGTCGAGGCCGTCCAGATCGCCCGGATGCGCGCCGAAGTAACCGGTCAGCCAGTTCGTCGGGCTATACGGCGAGAGCAGCGTGTAGTACGAGGTGTATTGACGACCCAACGTCAACGTACCGTACGCCGGATTCGTGAGACCGACCCATGCCTGACGGCCGAACATCGCATTGGTGAACTGTGCTTGTCCGCTATTGATGTCGAAGCCCGATTCCAACTGGAAGATGGCCTTGTTGCCGCCGCCGAGATCTTCGGCGCCCTTCAAACCGAAGCGGCTACCGGCCCAGATGCCCGATCCGGTCTTGACGTTCGAGCGGCCCGGGTTCGTCTTTGCGAGATTGGTCTGGCTGCTCTGATAGACGATCGAATCGTCGACGATACCGTACAGCGTGACGCTGCTTTGCGCTAACGCCGGCGTTGCGATCGCCGCCGCATAGAACAACACGCCCGCGCTCAATGGCTTGAGTTGATGTCTCACTCTCATACACCCTCATCGTTGTCGTTGGATTGGTGAGCGATAGCATCGCGCGTAGTGCGACGATTGCCCGCCGGTGCGAACGTACGCCGATGACAGGGCATGAAAAGAAAGGGTTAACCATTGATCCGATACCGAAAGTGAAATGCAAGGTCGCGTCCGGAAATGAGGCGAGCCTTGCAGGCACAGTGTCGGAATGCCGCTTTCAAGCGACAATCGAACGCCTCACACCGAAAACCGCGATAAACAAAACTGATGGCGGCGTTAAGTCTTTGAATTGACCTTTCGACGCTTCTTTTTCGGCGCCGGGTGCTTTCGATTTGCGTCGGCATATTCGCGGATCATGTCCGTCAATGCGCGCAAGCCCGCCGGCACATGCCGACGGCCGGGATAGTAGAGGCATAGTCCGTCGAGCGGCGGCGTCCAGTCTTCGAGCACGCGCACGAGGGCGCCTGCTTCGAGATCCGCGGCGACATTCCATTCGGTCAGGTAAGCGAGACCGATCCCCGCGCGCGCGGCGGTCAGCATCATGCCCGGTTCGTCGAGCGTCAGCGCGCCGTCGCCATCGATGCGTATGGATTCGCCATGCCGCTCGAATTCCCATTGATAGATCGACCCGCTCGGCATGCGGCTGCGAATGCAGCGATGCGTCGCGAGGTCGGCAGGCGCGCGTGGCGGCTTGTGCTGTTCGAAGTACGCGGGACTGCCGACGACGGCGAAGCGCTGGCGATCGCCGAACGGCACCGCGATCATGTCTTGCGGTACGGTTTCCAGCAGACGAATGCCCGCATCGAAACCTTCGACGACGATATCGATGAGCCGGCCTTCGGTGACGATATCGAGCTTCATGTCCGGATAGCGCTTCAGGAACGCGATGAAAAGCGGCATCGCCTGATGCGCCGCGCCCACCGATGTATTGATACGCAACGTACCCGATGGCGTGTCGCGAAAGCTGCCGGCCTGTTCGAGCGCGTCGCGAATCGTCGAAAGCGCGGGCGCGATGTTCTGCACGAATTGCGCGCCGGCCTCGGAAAGCGACACGCTTCGGGTCGTGCGATTGAAGAGCCGCACGCCGATGCGAGCCTCCAGCGCGGCGATCGCATGACTCAGCGCGGACGTCGATACGCTCAGTTCATTCGCCGCCGCGCGAAAGCTGCGATGCCGCGCGACGGAAAGAACCGCTTCGAGTTCGGTGAGCCCCGATGTTTTCATTATGCTAAATCGTTCAATAGGTCATGCCCGATTGTACGTCTAGTCGAATCAATGCAAACGCCTTATCTTTTGCTCAATACATCGACCGAACGAATTCATCATGCATGACATCGACCAGATTTATATCGGCGGCGCGTTTGTCACACCGCACGGCAACGAGCTTTTCGAACTCTTCAATCCCGCGACGGAAAAAGTTATCGGCCGCGTGCGCCTCGCAGACAAGGACGATGCGCGCAATGCAATTGCGGCGGCGAAGCGCGCATTTCCCGCATTCTCGCGGACGGACAAGCGCGAACGTATCGACATGCTGAAGCGCATGCGCGCCGCCGTCATCGCGAAAGAGGATGAGCTTTTCGAGGCCATCGTCGAAGAATACGGCGCACCGGTTTCGCGCGGCCGCTGGATGGCGCGACATGCGAGCAACGTGCTGCTCGAAGCGGCGAAGGTGCTCGAAGACTATGCGTTCCTGCGTGACGCGGGTACGGCAAAAGTGGTGATGCAACCGCTCGGCGTTGCCGGGCTGATCACGCCGTGGAATAGCGACGCCGGCTTTATCTGCGGCAAGCTGGCGGCGGCGCTCGCGGCGGGTTGCACGGCGGTCATCAAACCGAGCGAAATGAGCGCGATGCAAACGCGCGTCGTCACCGAGGCGCTGCATGAGGCGGGACTTCCGGCAGGCGTGTTCAACATCGTCACGGGCCGAGGCGATATTGTGGGCGCGGAGATCAGCGCGCATCCCGATGTCGCGAAGCTGTCGTTCACGGGATCGACGCTCGTCGGCAAGACGATCCTGCGTACAGCCGCCGATACGCTCAAGCGCGTGACGCTCGAACTCGGCGGCAAGTCGCCGACGATCGTGCTCGACGATGCGAACTTCGACGAAGCCGTGCCGCTCGCGCTCGATGCGGGCTTCATGAACAGCGGTCAGGCATGCATCGCGGGCACGCGCATTCTGGTGCCGCGTGCACGGCTCGCGGAGTTCGAAGAGAAAATCGTGAGCGCCATCGAGAAGATTCGCTCGGGCGATCCGCGCGATCCGCATACGAGCATCGGCCCCATGGTGAGCCGGAAGCAATGGGAGCGCGTGCAGCGTTATATCCGTATTGGCATCGATGAGGGCGCGCGACTGATCGCGGGTGGCGAGGGGCGTCCGGATCACGTCGGCGCGGGCTGGTTCGTGCGTCCGACGCTCTTCAGCGACGTGACCAACGACATGACCATTGCCCGAGAGGAAATCTTCGGGCCGGTGCTGTCGATCATCGCGTACGGCGATATCGAAGATGCCATCGCGATCGCCAACGATACGCCTTATGGTTTGCAGGCGTACATCGCTTCATCGGACGCCGCGCGCGCGAACGCGGTGGCGTCGCGCATCGACGCGGGGCGCGTGCTCGTCAACACGCTCGCGCATGAACCTGCTGCGCCGTTCGGCGGATTCAAGCAATCGGGCATCGGACGCGAATACGGCACGTTCGGCATCGAAGCGTTCCTCGAACCGAAGGCACTGCTGGGCGTCCGTCAAGCCCGCGACTCGAGGCCGCCCGATTCCGCGTGCTGATTGCGCCGCACCGCTGTGGCAGGCCCGAAATAACGCGCGATGCAGAGCGCGTAGGTGATCAGCGCCGAGATCGTGTACATCGCGGATCGCTCCATGAAGAACAGCAAGAGCACGGCAATCGCGAGAAGCAGCATCTCGATGCGAGGCGAGATCGCGGACAGTTGCAGATCGCGGCCCTCGATTGCCGTGCCGAGCAGAATCACGAGCGGAATCAGCGCGACGACCATGTGGATCGGCTCAAGGATCGGCGCGGCAAGCAGCATCGTCATGCATGCGAGCGCGTAGTCCATGCGTTTGTCGCGGCTGCGGAAGAAGACGAGGTAACACGCGAACACGCAGATGATCGCGGCGAAGATCGTCGATGTCGCGTGAAGCGTCGCTTCGGATGCGGGCGTGCCGAGCTTTTCGGATATGGTCTGCAATGCGCCGCGCACCGAACTGTTGCCGGGCAAGCCACCCGCACCGAGGATGTACGTCTGCGCTCGCCCGATCTCGACGGTCAGATATTCCCAGATCACGCGAAAGCCGAGCTTGCTCGCGGTGAAGAGCGTGATCGCGATGGCGCAGACGCCCGTCGAGATTACCGTGCGCCATTCGCGTCGCAAGAGAAGCAAGCCGACGATGGCGAGCGGTGTCACCTTGAAGACGACGGCGAACGCGAGAAAGACTCCCGCGAGCCAGCGATTGCCGCGCTCGATCAAGAAGAACGACGTCACGAGAAGAAAGAAAAGAAGCTGGTTCGATTGCGCGAGATAGGCGTCATGCAGAACCGGAAAGCTCAGCATGGTCACGCCGATGAGCAGCGCGGTCACGCGCCTGTCTTCGCCGCGATAGGCCATCTTCGCGAGAAGCACTGCGCCGATGATGGACAGCACGACCGACATCGCGACCCAGGCGAGCTTCGCGGTGAACGACGGCAATAGCGCGAATGGCGCAAAGATCAGCGCGAATTGCGGCGGATAACAATAGATCAGGATATCGTCGAGATTCGCGCCGAGCGTCGTCAGATAGGCGACGAGCCGCTCGTTGTTATAGATGAGCGACGGATCGTGCGGCGAATTCAGCACGCTGCTGAAGGCGTAATAGTAGAAATTGAAATCGCTGAAGGCCTTCGGATGATCGGCCGAATAACTCAGCGTGTAGTGATAGATGATGACCATGCGAATCGCGAGAAAACCCGCCGCGACCAGCATGAGCAAAGCCGCGATGATCCGGACGTTATCCGCAGATCTGGCGCCAACCCGAGCGTTCAACATGGACGTTCTCCCGTGTGCCGGCTATCACGTTGTAAGGGCGCTGTAACGAATCCTTTGCGATTGATTCGCTATTCGTCGCATGAAATCGGGCGAGAGAACCGTTAGCGGATCGTATGGCCTACGAATCGTGACAGCATCACAGGGGCCGCGTCAATCTGGTATTTGCGCAGTGCAATGAAGAAACTGCTTTTTGAAAAATGGATGACGCTCGTGCGTTTTTATGCATGCCGCGTGTTGAAAGCAAATATCAGGCTTATCGTCACGCGGCTCGCAGTCGTCACTTCTCCGCGGCGATCTTGTCCTGCGTGCGCGTATCGAAATCGGATCCGTCATGGCGCTCATGCAACTGGCTCGACGGCTCGCCGAAAGTACGGTTCACCATGCGGCCGCGTTTAACGGCGAGACGTGCGCCGATCAATTCGGCCCAGCGGCGCACATGCTTGTATTCATGCACGGAGAGGAACTCGGCGGCGTTGTATAGCCAGCCGTTCACGAGGCCGCCGTACCACGGAAAAATCGCGATATCCGCAATGGTGTAATCGTCCCCGGCAATATAAGTGCTCTGCGCGAGACGCTTGTCGAGCACGTCGAGTTGACGCTTCACTTCCATGGCGAAGCGATCGATCGGATATTCCATCTTGCTCGGCGCATAAGCATAGAAGTGCCCGAATCCACCGCCCAGATAGGGCGCGCTTCCCATCTGCCAAAAAAGCCACGACAAGCACTCGGCGCGCTTTGCCGGTTCCGTCGGCACGAATGCGCCGAACTTCTCCGCGAGATAAAGCAGGATCGCGCCGGATTCGAAAACTCGCACGGGCGTTGCGCCGCTGCGATCCACGAGCGCCGGAATCTTCGAATTCGGATTGATATCGACGAAGCCGCTGCCGAACTGATCGCCATCGCCGATGCGAATGAGCCACGCATCGTATTCCGCATCGCGATGACCAAGCGCCAGCAACTCTTCGAGCATCACGGTGACTTTCACGCCGTTGGGCGTGGCGAGCGAATAGAGCTGTAACGGATGACGGCCGACGGGCAATGCCTTTTCATGTGTCGGACCGGAGACCGGCCGATTGATATTGGCGAATTGTCCGCCGCTTTCCTTGGTCCAGGTCCATACGGCCGGCGGCACATATTCGTTCGATGCGCTCATGCTTCAAGCTCCTTTGCATATGAATTCGGACGAGGTTATCAGGTCGTCCGAAAACATGCTTGACCGGGCTTTGTACAATCGGCTCCGCAATCCACGAGAGGAAACGAATGAGCCAGCGTCCATCGCACAAACCGTATCGCCCGCGAAAAGCGCCCGCGCAATCGCGCTCCGAAGCCACGGTGGCATCCATCGTCGAAGCAGCGGCGCAAGTGCTCGAAAGCGAGGGCTTCGAAGGATTCAACACGAACGCGGTCGCGCGTCGCGCGGGCGTCAGCATCGGTTCGCTCTATCAATACTTTCCGGGCAAGGATGCGCTCATCGTCGCGCTGATTCGTCGTGAAAGCGCGCGCTTCTATGAGGATGCATCGGTCGCGCTCACCAAACGTAGCGGCAAGGCGGCGCTCGAATATCTGATCGGCGCGTCCGTGCGTCAGCAACTACAGCGTCCGATGCTCGCGCGTCTGCTCGATATCGCGGAAGGACGGCCGGCATTGCGCGGCGAAGTGGCGAAAGGGGAAATGGACGCGCTGGTCGAGACGATCGTCGGTCGTGCCGCACCACGTTATCCGAATCCGGAAGTGGCGGCGGCCGATCTGCTCGCCATCGTCAAAGGCATGGTCGATGCCGCGGGCGAACGCGGCGAGCGCGATCTCGACGACCTCGAACGCCGCGTTCGGGCCGCTGTTTTCGGCTATCTGTCGAGAAGCGGCGGCGCGTAAATGCGAGCAATGGAAGCGACGCGACGGTGCAAGCCGCATCGCTGCGGGCTTTCGGCGGCTGTTCGCAATGCGAGTAGTCGAATGTGAGCTTTTGCTTATATTCTGAAGTCTCTATCAACCCAGTAGAGACCGAGCCAAAACATGAAGCTCAATCACCTCAGTTTCCCTTCCGCCGACACACCCGCGACCGCTCGATTCTTCGAGCAGTATCTCGGCTTCACGATATCCGGAACGTGGGACCAGTCGTACATACTCAAGCGTCCCGGTTTCGATGTCGTGATCGATCACGCGCGCGACGATGCACTGGAATGGCCGCGCGCGTTTCATGTCGGCTTCGAATTGCCGAGCCTCGATGATGTGCGCGATCTTTACGAACGCTTCAAGTCGGAAGGCGTGGAGATGGAGACGGACATCTTCAACAACGGGCGCGGCTCGCGCTTTTTCTGCCGCGCCCCGGGCGGCGTGATGTTCGAAATGAATACGCGCTCCGATGCCGCGCCCGAGTATCAGGGCACATTCGACAACTGAAGCGATCGCGACGAAACGTTATTCGCCCGCCGCGATGGACACGGACGCTTCGCTCGTCAGCATCAGGAACGTAAGCGTTTCGCGCAGATAGAGCTGCACGGTCGTGTCGGTATGACTCGTATAGCCGATCGACAAGTCCTGGCCGAGATGCAGCTCGTAATCGCCGCCACGCGTCGAGAGCACACAGCCGCCCTGAAGCGCGGGCGCCCACACGAGATCGCCGCTCACGATGCGCTTGATGTGCTGAATGACCGGATAGCCCTGATCGCTCGCTTCGGCGAGCGCGGTATAAGCATCCGCGCCGAGCAGCACGGAATAGGGTCCGTCTACGCCGGCAAGGCGCAGCTTCTCGAGCGCCTGACTGATCGCGGCGGGATAATCGGCGACGTCCGCGGGGAGATACGTCGGCGCATTGGAGCTGCCCTCGCGGATGCCGGTGATGCCGGCGGCCGCGAAGCCGTCGAAGATCGCGCTGTCTTCCGCGAGCGCTAGTTCGTTCGCGGCGGTCTTCGCGGGTTGCCAGTCGCCATCGTTGGAGCCGCGTTCGACGCTGTCGATCGCTTCGCGCTGCAACGTGAACGGCACGGTGAGTTGCACGAGTTGCTTCACGTCGTATAACTTCGCCGCGACGCCTTGCTTCGGTGAAGCGATGTTCGTCTGATGCCCCGTACCGATGCCCGATAGCGCCGTGCCGCCGGGACTCTTCACGTCGACGACGCGGCGGCCCGCGAGCGCGCGCTTGAACGTGCGCGCGACTTCGGCTTCGATCTGCGACCATGCGGCGCCGGAGATCGGCGCGAGCTCTCGATGCAAGTTATTCATCTTGTGAAGTTCCTTTGAGTGAGCCGATGTTCAATGTTCCTGCGCGGCTATCTTCAGGCGCGTTATCGCTGGCGGAAGAAGTCGCGGCATCCGGGTTGCGGTCGGGAAGTTCGTCGAGCAGATCGTTGGACGGCACGAAGAACAGGCCGCCCGTCACCGCGCGGCTGTAATCGAGCAGGCGGTCGTAATTGCCCGGCGGCCTGCCGACGAACATGTTCTCGAGCATCTGTTCGATCGGCGCGGGCGTGCGCGCATAGCCGATGAAATACGTGCCGAACTCCTTCGCTCCCGGACGTCCGAACGCCATGTTATGCCGAAGGATCTTCACTTCCTTGCCGTTCTCTTCGATCGTCGTGAGCGAGCTATGCGAGCACGACGGCTTGATCGAATCGTCCAGTTCGACATCGGATAACTTTTCACGTCCGATGATCAGTTCCTGTTGCTCGACGGTGAGGCCATTCCACGCATCCAGGTTATGCAGATACTTCTGCACGATCACATAACTGCCGCCGGCGAAATCGGGATCTTCTTCATCGATGATCGTGTAATGCGCGGCGCTCTTTCCTGTCGGGTTCTCGGTACCATCGACGAAGCCCACCATGTCGCGCAGATCGAAGTAGCGAAAGCCATGCACTTCATCGACGACCGTCACTGCATCGCCGAGCTTGTTGAGCATCTGCGCGGCGAGCTCGAAACAAAGGTCCATGTGATCCGCGCGGATATGCATGAGGATGTCGCCGGGCGTCGCGATCGCGCGGCGCTCGCCCGAGCCGAACTCGCGAAACGGATGCAGCGACGCGGGGCGCGGCGCGCCGAAGAGCATGTCCCACGCATCGGCGCTGAAGCCGCATACGCAGGACAAATTCGCGGTCGGCGCGCGCGTGCCGACCGCGCGGACCAGCGCCGCGATGTCGCCGCACCATGAGCGCACGACATCGGCCTTGCCTTCGCCGCGCGCCACGGTGGCGACGATGAAGATCGCGCTTCGGGAAATAGGATCACAGACGGCTTGTGGTTCGGGTGTGTTGTTTGGCATCTGAAAAGATAACCTGAAGTTTCATAGGATCATAAGCTGGCGTATCACTGCTGCGAACCGACGATACACCAAGTTCATGTGATCAATACCCGAAATCGCACGGTTATGTAACATCACGGAGCGCCAAACTTCGTGATCCAATCATCTTCATCGACCGACAGGAGCGACTGTGAAACTGACTGACTTCGATACGCTGACCTTCGACTGCTACGGCACGCTGATCGACTGGGAAACCGGTATCTTCGAAGCGCTGCGTCCGCTGCTGGATCGCGTTCAGCCCGCGCTGACTCGCGATCAGGTGCTCGAGGCCCATGCGCGTCACGAGTCGTCGCAACAGAAGTACACGCCGGGCAAGCGCTATCAGGAGTTACCGGCTATCGTGTACAAGCGGCTCGCGGAAGAGTGGGGCGTTTCTTTCACTCAGGAAGATTGCATGGTCTATGGCCGCTCGATTCGCGACTGGCCCGCATTCCCCGATTCCGCCGATGCCCTTCGATATCTGAAGCAGCATTACAAGCTCGTGATTCTGTCGAATGTCGACAATGAGAGCTTTGCCCATAGCAATGCAAGGCTACAGGTGGAGTTCGACGCAATCATTACGGCGGAAGATATCGGATCTTATAAGCCTTCGCCGCGCAATTTCGAATACATGCTGGAAAAGCTGGGCGAGCGCGGAATCCGCAAGGACAAGATCCTGCATACGGCCGAAAGCCTTTTCCACGATCACAAGCCTGCGAATGGTTTTGGCCTTGCATCGTGCTGGATTTATCGCCGTCATTCGCAGCCCGGCTTCGGCGCGACGATGGACCCGGGCGTTCAGCCGAAGATCGACCTCCGCTTCAACAGCATGGCCGATCTGGTCGAAGCCCATCAGAATTCGCTTTAGTCGAAGTCGACTTCGCCGCCGCGTCGCAGCGCGTCCAGACGCCGGATCTGCGCGGGCATGATGCGGCCCAGCGACAGCGGCGGAAGGTCGTCGAGACTGAAGAACTCGACGGCATCGGTTTCCACGCCGATCACATTGCCGGTTCCCACGATCTCGCCGAGAAAGACGAGCTTCCAGATGTGAAAGACCGACGGCGGATGCGGGTGCTTCGCCGTATCCCACGCGGCCAGCAGCCGCACGATGTCGACCGTATAGCCGCTTTCCTCACGCACTTCCTTCGCGGCATTCTCCGCAGGCGACAGGCCGACATCCGCCCAGCCGCCGGGAAGCGACCACAATCCATCGGCTGCTTCGCGCACGAGCAGGATGTGGCCGGACTCGTTGAACACGGCGCATCTGACGTCGAGCTTCGGGTTCGCATAACCCGACTCGAATGCGAAAAGCTCCGCCACTTCGCCCGCTTTCATCGATGCGATCTCGGCAAGCTGTTCATGCGCGATCGTCGCTATTTCTTCGTAGCGTTCCTTGTCGAATGCGCCGTTCGTATAGTGCAGTCCCGTTTGTGCGAGGGCCAACAGGCGTCGCGCTTGTTCGAGTCGTCGATTCGAGGACATGTTCATTCCTGCGTTTCCATGTATGACTGTGCGGTCGTGAGCAGCGGGTGCTCTAAGGTTCGAAAGAGCGGTGAGTTTTGCTTGCGCCTCGTCGCAAAATGGATGCATGCGACGCTTTACCGCAAGCATCTTGCGCCGGACCGTTTTCTGCATTGCGGCGCAGGGAGGCGGCCGCCTGCCGCGGCGAGAGTCAAGCTGGACTGACGGTTTCCTATGGTTTCTCATCGATTCGACGATATCGCTAGCGTTTCATTTTTTCGTCGTCAAGGCGGCAAGATTACTTATACTCGGATCTATGCTCTGGCCCATTACGGTCGGCATAATGTCATCTATCAAAATGACAATCGTAATTCGATCCGTAGCCGCAAAGATATGAGCGAACAACGAACAAAACGAGACCCCGAGGGGACGCGGCGGCGCATTCTGGAGGCCGCCACGGAGCAATTCACGAAGTTCGGCCTCGCGGGCGCGAGAGTCGACGCCATCGCCACGGCCGCGGGCACGAACGAGCGCATGCTCTACTACTACTTCGCGAGCAAGGAAGGGCTCTACGTCGCCGTGCTCGAAGCGATGTACATGCAGTTTTCGCAACGCGAGCAAGGCCTCAATCTGTCCGGCCTGCAACCAGCGGAAGCGGTCCGCGAACTGGCTCATTCGATCTGGACGCATCTGCGGGAAAACCCTCAGTGGCTGAGTCTCATCAACAACGAGAATCTGCACGAAGGCCGTTATCTGGAGCGTTCGAGCCATTTGCGCGAGACCATCTCGCCAGTGGTCGATCTGCTGCGCGCGACGCTCGAACGTGGCGCCGCCGCCGGACACTTTCGTCAGGGCGTCGATCCGCTCGATTTTTACGTGACGCTCGTCGGCATGGGCTATTACATCGTGTCGAACCGCTTCACCATCGACATGTTCACCGGCCGCAATTACGCCGAGCCCGAACGTCAGCACGCGATCGCGGAGATGCATCTCGACATGTTGCTCACCTACCTGCGTCCAACCAACTGACCAACGCGGGTCTGGACGTCATGCAAAAGTTGCATAGCCGTATGCGACAGTAGCATTCACGTTTTTTCTGCCTTCCCTAAGATTCCAACCTGACACAAGAAAGCGGCGCATCGACTTCGATGCGCCTGCCATTCCCGAGCGCGCGCGCCGGTTATGACCGATCGTTCGTGCGTCATCCCAAGTCAGGACGGAAATTCATGCTCGCGCCCATCGAACGTATCGAACACGATCTGCTCGGCGATCTCGCCGTGCCCGCCAACGCGTACTACGGCGTGCACACGCTGCGCGCGCTGCAGAACTTTCCGATCACCGGCATCGCCATTTCCGCTTACCCGAATCTCGTCGATGCACTGGCGAGCGTGAAGGAGGCGGCCGCGCTCGCCAACCACGAACTCGGCGTGCTGAGCGAAGTGAAAATGCAGGCCATCGTGCACGCATGCAGGCAAGTGCGCTCGGGCACGGCGCACGAGCATTTCGTCGTCGATGTGATTCAGGGCGGCGCGGGCACGTCGACGAACATGAACGCGAACGAAGTCATCGCCAATCTCGCGCTCGAACATCTCGGGCATCGACGCGGCGAATACGGCGTGTTGCACCCGAACGAGGACGTGAACCTCGGCCAGAGCACCAACGACGTCTATCCGACCGCACTGAAGATCGCCACGTACGCGGGCATCATGCAACTGATCGAAGCGATGGGCGTGCTGCGCGGATCGTTCGAACGCAAGGCGCTCGAGTTCCGCGACGATCTGAAAATGGGCCGCACGCAGCTTCAGGACGCGGTGCCGATGACGCTCGGCCAGGAGTTCAGCACCTTCGCCGTGATGCTCGGCGAGGACGAAGCGCGCTTGAAGGAAGCGGCGAAACTGATCTGCGAAATCAATCTCGGCGCCACCGCGATCGGCACGGGCATCAACACGCATCCGCGCTACGCGCAGCTCGCGTGCAGGCATTTGAGCGACGTGACCGGCATCACGCTGACGACATCGCCGAATCTCGTCGAAGCGACGCAGGACGTCGGCGCATTCGTGCAGCTTTCCGGTGTGCTGAAGCGCGTCGCGGTCAAGCTCTCGAAGACCTGCAACGATCTTCGTCTGCTGTCGAGCGGACCGCGCGCGGGACTCGGCGAAATCAACCTGCCGCCGGTGCAGGCCGGGTCGAGCATCATGCCGGGCAAGGTGAATCCGGTGATTCCGGAAGTTGTCAATCAGATCGCGTTCGAAGTCATCGGCAACGATGTGACCGTGAGCTTCGCCGCCGAGGCGGGCCAGCTTCAGCTCAATGCGTTCGAGCCGATCATCGCGCACAGTCTCTTCAAGAGCATCGCGCATTTGCGCGCGGGATGCCTCACGCTCGCGTCGAAATGCGTCGACGGCATCAGCGCGAATCGCGACCGCTTGCGCGCGATCCTCGAAAGCTCGATCGGCATCGTGACGGCGCTCAATCCGTATATCGGCTACACGCATTCGACGGAAGTCGCGAAGGAAGCGCTCGTGTCCGGCAAGAGCGTGGCGCAGATCGTCATCGAAAAAGGGCTGTTGAGCCCGTTGCAACTCGACGAAATCCTGCAGCCCGCGATGCTGACGCAGCCGCGCGGCATCGCGTCGGCGGCTTGAGAAGCCGTTTCGCGCCAGCCGGAGTAGACTGTTTTTGCGGTGTGCCTGCCGCGAAAGGAGGTTGCGATGAGATTCGCCGATATGTTCAAGCGCCCGAAACGCGGCGCGACGGCTGCTCCCGGGGACGCGGAGCCTCACCACGAGGAACACGCGAAATCGGTGCAGAAAGAGGCGCGCAAGCTGTGGGACGTCATTGGCCGAAATCGCCATAAGAGCGCGAAGTGGCACTAGCGAAGTGGCGTAGGAAGCGGGGCCGGGAACGAAAGTCCCGGGCCCGCAACGTTTTCAGGTCGTGATCCAGTTGGTGTGCGCCGGGAAGAGCGTGCCGAGCACGGCGGGCGAGTACGTGTTCGGAACCGGCACCGGCTTGCCCGCCACCATCACGAGGCCCAAACGCTGCGCGACCGACACATGCGCGCCAATGTCCTGCGGAAACGCGAACGGGCCGCGCGGCCCGAATGGACGCAGCGAGAAGGGCGGCTCCGTCCACGGCGAATGCGACTTGCCGAGAAAATCCGGCTGCAGGGACCAGGGCGGCGTCTTCAGACGCATGCCGATGGCCGGATCGGCGAGGCGCTTCAGCATCCATTCGCAGGCGATATCCGAAAGCCCCGATTCGGCATTCGGATAGCCGCCGCCGACATCCGCGTGAGCGCCCGCGAACAGCACCTGCGTGATGCCCTCGCGTGAATCCCACAGCGTCGGCGTGAAATCGCCGCGCTGCTCGTCGAGACTGATCGCGTGAATGCCGAACTTGACCTTCGGGCTGAGCGCGGTATCGGCGAAGCGGAACAGATCGACCGTCGAATCCTTGCTGTCGAGATAAATCGGAATGCCGAGCGCGCCGACCGTATCCCAGACGCCGATGGCGCGAATTTCATCGACGGGCAGCGTGTCATCCGGCTGCAGTCTCGCTAACGCGAGCGTCGGATCGAAATTGACGATCTTTTCGAGCAGCCCCCGCAGTCCGCCCGCGTTGCGCACCGGCGGTCTCGCCTCGCGATACTTGCGCCACGCGAGTATGCCCATGCGATACGCGAGCGCCTTGTCGTTCACGTCGTAACGGCTCGTGTCGAGCACGCCGACGCTCGCGATCATTCCGCCGAGCGCGCGCGCCGTGTACGCGCCGCGGCTGAAGCCCATCAGGATGATGCGGTCGCCCGGCCGGTAGTGACGCGATATGAACGTATAGCCCCGCACGATGCGCGCGATGATGCCATCGCCGAATGCGCCGCCCACGAGTTTCGCGATGACGTTGCGCGAATCGCCGACGCCATGCAGATATTTCGCGACCTGTCCGTCCGGCCCCGGTTCGGCGATTTCCTGTTCGGAGGCGAGCAGCGTGGACGCGGGGTCCGGTTCGCCGGACAGCAGCATGAACGCCTTGAATACGTTCGTGGGATCCGGCGTGCCGTCGTTGTCGTGATCGGTGTCGGGACCGTTCCAGGTTCCATCCGCGCAGAAAATGATGTTCTTGCTCATGATGCACCTTCCTTTCCATCGTGACGCCGCAAGCACTCGCTCAGTATGTCTTAGTGTCTCGGCGATCGATCGGCAAGCCGCACGTCTTCTGCGAACGACGCTTTGGCCGAAAGAGCCTAACCGAGATCGAATGGCGGCTTTACTTTTGCAAAAGGACGGGTTTATAAAGGAGCCATCCTTGAAAAAAACTCAATTATGAAAGTCACGCTCGACGAGCTTCAGACCTTCGCGACGGTCGTCGATACAGGCTCCATCACGGCGGCTGCGGAGCAACTGGATCAGACGGTTTCGGGCGCGAGCCGCACGCTCGGCCGCCTCGAAGAGAAACTGCAGACGACGCTCCTGCGCAGGACCACGCGCCGCCTCGAACTGACGGAAGAGGGCAGGAGCTTCCTGCAGCATGCGCGCGAGATCATCGACGCGGTGGAGAGCGCCGAAGAGCAGGTCGCCGCACGCCGCGAACGGCCGTCGGGCCTGTTGCGCGTCGATGCCGCGACGCCCTTCATGCTGCATGTCATCGTGCCGCTCGTCGCGGGTTATCGCGAGCGCTATCCGCATGTGGAGCTGGAGCTGAACAGCAACGAAGGCGTGATCGATCTGCTGGAACGCCGCACCGATGTCGCGATCCGCATCGGCAAGCTGAAGGATTCGACGCTGCATAGCCGTCCGATCGGCAGCAGCCGCATTCGCGTGCTGGCGACGCCGCATTATCTGGAAACGCACGGGCATCCGAAGCGCGTCGACGAGCTCGCCAATCACGCGCTGCTCGGCTTCACGCAGCCGGAATCGCTCAACGTCTGGCCGCTCGCGGGGCGCGATGACGAGCCGTATCGCATCAAGCCGAGCATCGCTTCGTCGAGCGGCGAGACGCTGCGGCATCTCGCGCTGGAGAGTGCGGGCATCGTGTGCCTGTCGGACTTCATGACGCTGCGCGACCGGCGCGAAGGGCGGCTCGTGCAGATTCTCGCGCGTCATACGCAGGAAGTGCGGCAGCCGATCAGCGCCGTCTACTATCGCAACACGGCGATCTCCGCGCGCATCGCTTCGTTCGTCGACTATCTCGCGCAAGCCGTGAAGACCACGGAGTTCGCGCTGACCGGCAATCGCTGACACTCAGCCCGCCGACTCGACCGCGAGCAGATTGAGCACGAGCAGAATCGCGGCCTGATTGTCGGCGCTGATCGCGATGCCGAGCGTGCCGCCGATCCATCTGCCGATCTTCGTCGCGGCGAAATCCGCGCTTTGCGCCGACTTCTTGAGCGTCACGCCGAGCCTCACGGCCCGATAGTGGTACGAAGGGATGTGATGCCGCGTCGCGAGCGCGAACAGGCCGCCTTTGTCCTCCGAGCACCATCCGAGCGTGCCCGCGAGAACCAGTTGCTCGTACCGGTCCAGGCCGTCGATGAACGCGCGCGCGAGACGCCGCACGCGCGCTTCGTCGAGGCCGTACTGCATCAGCACCGAGGCGACGGGATCGTCGGGCGCGTGCGCGTGCTCGTCTATCTGCGCGGCGACGCCGTCGAGTTCCATCGACACATCGCGCTGATTGCTCGCGCTGCGCAGACAATCGATCAGAAAGCGCCTGAAATACGTGCATACGGCGTAGCCGCTCGACGGCGCGCTGTGCTCGCTCGCGTGCGATTCGCCGTGGCCCGGTTCGAGCCGCAGCACTTTCGCGTAGATGAACTGCGCGACGAGTTCTTCCTTGTCCTCCTTGAGCGATTGCAGCTCGGGCGGATGATAGCCGCGCAACGCGCCTTTCACGAGGTTGTAGATCGAAACCATTTCGTCCTGCGACAGATGCGTGCGCCGGCGCCAAAGGTCGGTGAGCATCGAGGGCGCACCCGTCTCCTGGACGGGATTCATTGTCAAGGTCTCCACGTTGTCAATCCCCTCAAATCGGTGGCAACGTGATGAGTATGGTTTTCTCCTATTAAACGACCAATATGAAGTTAGTCATATCCGTCGACTAGAACTTTCGGGTAAACCGGGCGGATCAACGCAGCAAGGGGATGACAGATGCAAGGCGATCGTGAGCACGGCGAGACCGACGAGGACGTCGCCAGTGCGCTCTACGCGGCGGACCCCGCATCCTTCGTCGCGCATTGCTGCGCGATCGCGCTCTTCTATCCGGCATTGCTGTCACGCCCGCCCGCCGGATGGCTCGTCTTCGGCTGCGTGCTCTTCCACGCGGGCGCGAATGGTCTCGCGATCGGTCTTTGGGCCTGGCGGCGTCACGATCCGCTTCGTTTCGGCGCGCGTCGATGGATCGGCCTGCATGCGCTGCGAAACGTGCTGCTTCACGCGGCGCCGGGCATCGCGATCTGTTTCGCGTTCCAGAACGAATCCGCCGGATCGGTCGCCGCGCAGGCCGTTCTGCTCGTCACGCTGGCCGCGCTTGCCTACGGTTCGAACGGATTGAGCGTGCGCAACCTGTCGGGCGCGGTGCTGACGCTGCTTCTGCCCGTCACGATTGCGAGCCTGATGCAGCCCGCCGATGGCCGTTTCGGATTGGGCGTCGTGCTTGCCGTGTTCGTCGTCGCGATCCATCTTTTCGGCTCGCAGTATCGGCGTCTTTTTCGCGGCATCGTGAAGGCGCGCGTCGAGCAGGAGCGGCTCGCGCAAACCATCGCGCTGCAGAAAAGCGTGATCGAGGAAGCGAGCCTTGCGAAGACGCGTTTTTTCGCGGCCGCCAGTCACGATCTGCGCCAGCCGCTTCACGCGATCGGCCTGCTCGCGCAGGCACTCACCGACGGCCGCGCGAGCGCGCAGGAGCGCGATGACTCCGCGCAGCACATCATCGCCAACGTCGACGCGCTGAATCAGCTCTTCAATCAGGTGCTCGACCTCGCGCGCATCGAAAGCGGCGTCACGCAGGTGATTCCGCAGCATTTCCTGATGTCGGAGCTGCTCGCGCGCATCGAGCGGCAGTTCCGGCCCGCCGCCGCCGCGAAGGGGCTGGCGTTGCGCATCGCGCCGACGTCGAGCGTCGCCTTCACCGATCCGGTGTTGCTCGAACGCGTGATCGGCAATCTCGTGTCGAACGCCGTGCGCTACACCGAGCGCGGCTCGATATGGATCGGCGTGCGTCACGGCGGCGATCCGGAGCAAGGTCATATCGAAGTGCGCGATTCGGGCATCGGCATCGCGCCCGACGAACACGCGCTCGTCTTCGAGGACTTCTATCAGGCGCCGCTCGCGCATCACGGCGCGCGCGAGGGACACGGCCTCGGTCTCGCGACGGTGCGCCGTCTGACGCGGCTGCTCGGCGGCGAGCCGACGCTGCGCTCGGAGCCGGGACGCGGCACGACGATCCGCGTGCCCGTGCGCTTCGGCGATGCGAATCTCGTTACGTCGAGTCTGTGCGCGCCGCTGCCGGTCATCGGATGCATCGAAGGACGCCATGTGCTGTGCGTCGACGACGATCCCGCGAATCTCGATGCGCTCAGCGCCTTGCTCACGCGCTGGGGATGCAGCGTGCGCGGCTGTCGCGACGAGCTGGCGGCGGTGCGCGCCATTTCCGAGGGCTTCGTGCCGGACGTGCTGCTGTGCGATTACCAGATCGACCGCCACGAGACCGGCGCGGAAGTGCTTCAGGCCGTGCGCGAGGCGTTGCGGCGGCGCGGCCACGGCGAGCCGGCGAGCGTGGTGATTACGGGCGACATGGCGTCGCCCGGCCTCGCGGCGCTCGTCGCCGCCGGTTTGCCGGTCCTGCACAAGCCCGTTACGCCGACGCGCCTGCGCCGCACGCTCGACATGCTGCTTCAGCCGCGCGGACAGGACGAAGCGGCCTGAGCGCGGCGCGCCGCTCAGAGCGTGCGCCCGCCTTGCAGCCAGCCGTTGATGAGCGCGATCGCCGAAGAACGGTTGTGCACGCCGAGCGCACGAAAAATCACGGAGAGATGAACCTTGACCGTGCCTTCGGCGACCTGCAATTCGCGCGCGATCATCTTGTTCGTGCAGCCGCGATGCACGAGCCGCATGATTTCGCGCTGACGCGGCGACAGGTTTTCCATCAGATGCAGATGATGCGGCGCGAGCGCGGGCGCCGCCGTGTTCGTCATCGGGCGCGGACGTTCGGCGGCGCTCTGGCGCGCGAGCCGCGACGGCGACGGATCGATCAGGCTCAGCGCCTCGATCGGCACATACGCGCCGCCGGACAGCACGAGCTCGATCGCCTTGACCATCACGTTGGCGGGCTCGCGCTTGGGCACGAAGCCGAGCGCGCCCGCGGCGAGCACCGCGCGCATCTCGTCGACGGATTCTTCCGCCGACAGCACCACGAGCGGCAGCGCCGGATTCGCCTTCAGCAGCGCCGAGAGCGACGCCGCGCTTTCCATGCCCGACATGTGCAGATCGACGATCGCGAGATCGTGATTCGCTTCCGGACGCGCGGCGGCGGCGAGCGTCTCCCAGTTGTCGGCTTCGTCGAACTGCGCGTCCGGATCGATGCCGCGCAAAAGCGCCTTGACGGCCTGGCGGATCAGTTCGTGGTCATCGGCGACGAGAAACCTCATGCGCTTCCCCGATAGGTTCCGTCATTGCGTATCGTCGACGCACAGGTCGGGATCGCTGACGACGCAATCCGCGCTCGGCATCGCGGGCCCGCCGCGCACGCGCACGCCGGTCTCCTTCGCGGAGATGCGCAAGCCCTTCGGCAAGAGCACCCACATTTGCGTCGGCTGCTTCATGCGGCTCGCCTGCTGCTGGGCCTGCGGTCCGGTGCCGAAGAAATAATCGGCGCGCACGGCCCCGCGAATCGCGCCGCCCGCGTCCTGCGCCATGAGCAGGCGCGTGATGGATGCCCCCGCCGGCCCGCCTTCGCTCGCGTTGACGAAGACGGGCGCGCCGAGCGGCGTCGTGCGCGGATCGATCGCGGCCGAGCGCCCGGCGGAAAGCGGCACGCCCAATGCGCCGATGGGTCCGGCGGGCGAATCGGGGATCGTGCGGAAAAAGACGTAGCTCGGGTCCGATGCCGCGAAGGCATAGCCGATCGGCGCGCTCTTCGCGAGCGATGGCGTCGCGGTCTTGTCCGTGGCGCGGTCGGATGGCGCGTCCGGCGCGCTCACCCGCGCCGGACGCGCGGCGGGAACGGCGGCGCTCTTCGCGAGCGTGAAGCCGCGCAGAAGCGGCGATTGCGGCGGACCGTCGGCGTCGCCATGCACGGCGGGCGATGCGCCGTCCGCGTCCGCGTCCTGAGCGCCGCGCAGGAGCGAGGACTGAGGCACATCGTCGGAAGCCGCGCCGCCGACATCGTTTTTTGCGTTCTGCGTGCTCACGCTGCCTTCTTCCAGATCGATCTCCACGCCGCGCACCAGAATCTTGCGACCCTTGCTTCCCGCGCTCGCGACGGGCGGATTGAACGCGAAGCCGTTCTGTTCCGCATAGGCGAGACGGATGACGCTCTTGCCGTCGGGCAGCACGATCTTTCCCGCGCCCTGTAATTGCATAGAGTAGAGCATCGCGGGGTCTTCCACATAGGCGAGCACGGGCGCGCGGCTCATGCCGCGCTCGATATCGGCGCGCGCGTAGTAGGGCACGATATCCGCGCCTTCGCGGCGCAGCCGCAGCTTCTTGTCGCGGATGTCCGGCACGCTGTCGCCGACGCGCAGCGTGTACGTCTTGCCGCTCATCGATACGGTCGACAGCGGAACGACGTTGCGTCCTTCGATGCGCGCCGGAACCGGCGTGCCGCGCGCGCCGGGCGGCAGGCGGCGGGCGTCGAGGAACAGCATGTCGGTCGGCACGCCGTAGACCGGATAGACATACGGCGCGCGGCGCTCGCGGCTGCCCTTCAGGATCGGCTCGTAATAGCCGGTCAGGACGCCGCGCGCGCTTCTGTCGACATTGAGGATCTGATAGACCGTGAAGTTTTCCTCGAAGAAGCGGCGCACCGCGGCGGCGTTGCGCGTATCCACGCCGCGCGAGGCCGCGCAGGGCGCCGCCCACGCCGGCTTGCCGCTCAGCACGCCGCAACTGCGCCGGAACGCGTCCCAGGATTCGGCGACGTTGTCGGTCGCCCAGCCGGGCAGGCTCGCGAAGGCGACGGGCGTATAGAGTGCGTTCTTCGTCGCGAAAGGCGTGGCGTTCATGCCGACCGACGCCGACGGACTCGCCGGCGACGGATTCGCGATGCCCGGCTCCGCGCCGGTCGCGCTGACCATGCGCGCGTCGTCGCCTGGCGCGGAGGGCGGCGCGGCCTCATCGGCGCGCACGGCGGGCGAGGGCGGCGCGCCCGCGCATCCGGCGAGCGTGGCCGCGGTCAACGCAAGGGCGGCGAAGGCGGCGAGCGGATGCGCCGTTCCGGATGAAGCGCCCGGCGCGATGCCCGGCTGCGCGGCGACGCCGCTCGTTCGTGATGCCATGGTGCCCTCGTCTCGCGGCCGAAGCGCTTCGCTTTCGCTTCGAATTTCTCTATTTAGACGAACGGACGACATCGATTTTGAAGGTCGCCGCGCCATACGCGACGGGACACGACGGCGCGTTGCCGCCGCACGCCGGCACGCCCGCGAACGGCGATGCGCTGAGCGTCCGCTGCGCAGCCGCCGCGTTCTGCGCCTCGGGGGAGAGACTGGCGAAGACGGCGTCGTGCGCGAGACTGAGCGCCGGGAACTCGCGCGGCGCGGCGGAAACGATCGCGACGAAATGATTCGCGCCGACGGGCTCGCCCGCCTGCATCGGCCAGCTCGGACGCGGCAGCACGAGACGCTTCTTCCTGCCGATGCGATTGTCGCTATCGAGCGCGTTCGGAAACAGTTGCAGATATTGATTCGCCGGATCGACGACGAAAACATACACATAGCCGTCGCGATTGCTCGTGATCGCGAAGCGCAACAAGTCGCGGTCGACGACGGCGCGCGCGACGGGCACGTCCACCTTGACATCGAACGACGGATCGGCGAGCGAAACGATGCGCGCGAATTCGCCATCGGGCGTGAAAGGCGGCAGCGCGGCGGGCGGCGGAGGCGGCGGCGCTTCGGGCGCGACCTCCGGCGCAGGCGCCGAAGCCGGGACGACCGCCGAAGCAGCGACGCGCTCGGCCGAAGGCGCATGATGCGACGTGAAGCGCGGCACGAACCATCCGAGCGTCGCCGCCGCGCCGAGCAGACACGCGGCGCCGGCCGCCCAGCCGATACGCCTGCGCGCCGCGCTTTTCGCCGTGCGCGGCGCGGGCGCGTCGTCGAGCGAAATGCCGAGCTCGGCGGCGAACTGCCGGTCGGTCTGCGGCCGATGCGCGGGCGCAACCGCGAGCGCATGATCGATCGCCTTCAGGAATCGGTCGGAGTAACGGCCCGCCGCCAGTTTCGCGAGCGGCTGATAACTGTCCTTGACCACGCGCCCGACCGAAGGCGGCGGCGTTCGCCCGGTGATCGCGAAATACACGAGCGCGGCGAGCGCGTAGTGATCGGTCCACGGTCCTTGCCGCATCGACGGCACTTCGGCGTACTGTTCGATCGGCGCGTAGCCCGGCTTGAGAATCACCGTGAGCGCCTGCGTCATGTCGCCGATCACGCGCCGCGCCGCGCCGAAATCGAGCAGCACCGGCCGATGGCTTTCCTCCAGCAGGATGATGTTGTCCGGCGCGATATCGCGATGAAAACAGTCGGACGCGTGCAGCACGGCGAGCGCGTCGATGAGCGGCGTGAGCAGCGCGCGCAGCCAGGCTTCGTCGGGCGGCTTTTTCATCGCCCGGAGCGTTTCCTTGAGCGTCACGCCCTTGTAGTAGGGCATCGCCATGTAGGCGGTGCCGTTGGCCTCCCAGAAGCGGTACACCTTCACGAGCGACTGATGATCGAAGCGCGCGAGCAGCCGCGCCTCGTCGTTGATGAAGCTCTTGAGACCGGCGCGGAACATCGGCTGGTAGCGGCCGGACTTGACCTGAACCTGCGTCACGCCGACGCGCGAGGCGAGCGCCGCCGGCATGTATTCCTTCACCGCGACGTAGCGGTCGAGCGAAGTATCGAAGGCCAGATAGACGATGCCGAAGCCGCCCTCGCCGATGAGCCGCACGATCTCGAACTCGCCGAGCCGCGTGCCGGGCGGCAGGATGCTGTGCGCGGGCGGCGCGTCGGACGTCGATGAAGGCGCGCCCGCGCCCGCCACGTCGGACCGACGCACGCGCGCGCCGCTGACGATCACCGTCTTGTCGTCGCCCGCGTCGCCCGGATTGGTTTCGGTCTTGCCGGCGTTGCCGGTCGTGCCGCCGCCTTCTTCCGGTAGCCTGCCCGTCGCATTCATGATCCGCAGTCCCGCAGCAGGGTGATGAAAAGCGCCGTGTCGGGCAGGCCGTACGCCGGCCAGATCGTGATCGGGCGCGGCGCGCGATCGTCGCGATCGTCGGGCTCGTCGGAAGCGGGCGCCGTCTGCGCGGCGGTCCACAGGCTCATCCGTTGGATCTCGGTTTGCCAGAGCGGCGCGAGCGTGCGCGCGAGTGAATCGGGCAACGTCGCGGCCGATTGCGCGATCCACGGTTCGTCGAGCATGGCGGCGCGCGTGCCGGCGTTCACCGGCTGCGGCACCGGCAGCGCGGCGAGCTGTTCGTCGAGCCGCTCGATGCTGTGATCGAAATCGAGCGCGGCGAGCGCGACATTTTCGATCGCCGAAAGCCATTGCCAGAGCGCGGCGACTTCGCCGCCCGTCGATGGCGCCGCCTGCAGCGACGCCGCGATCGTCAACGGAAAATGCCGCCCGACGCGGTCCACCGACGCCATCACCACGCCCGTCCAGCATGCGCCCAGCGTCGGCGCGATGGCGCCGGGCATCGCGAAAAAGCGCCACACCGGGCACGTCAGATAGATCGAGAGCCACGCGTCGCCGAGCGCGAGCTGCGTTTCGCCGACGCGCTCGGCGAGCCATGCGTCCCACGGCGCGACGAACGCGTCCGACAGCCGCCGCGCCGCGAAATCGCCGAGCGACGGCAGCTTGCCGTACCAGCCTGCGATCGCCGCGCCGTCGTCCGCGAGCGTGCCGCCGAGCGCGTCGTTCATAGCCGCTCCGGACAGGAGAACTTGCGCAGATCGGCGAGCCGGAACGGATTCTCCACGCTGTTCGCCGTCACTTCGAAGCGCGTCTTGCGCCCTTCGACATCGAACGTGACGATGAAGCGCTCCGGCTGATCGGTCGGCTGCACGTCGAGCCGGTCGAACATGCGAAACAGCGCCCACGGCCCCTCGAACACCAGATTGCTCGCGCCGCTCGTCGGCGGCGGCGTGAGTTGCAGGCTCACGCGTCCCGAGCCGCGCGTGCCGGGCCACTGAATCGCGGTCGCGATCTGCGGGCCGTGCGCGTAGGTGAGCACTTGCCCGTCGACGTCGAGCGTGAAGGAGAGGATCGACGGGTCCATGTCGAGCGGCTTGAACTGCAGCGCGAGCGCGGGCGACTTGCCGCCGCCGCGGAAGAACACGCCGCGGATCGTCGCGGCGCGCTCGAACTGCGCCAGACCGGCCGGACTGATCTGCGACGCCGACGAATCCGACTTCTTGAACGCCCACGGCTTCGCGGAAACATCGACGTCGGGCGCGAGGTTCTTCTGGAAGAAATCGTCGAACTTGCCGCCCGGCGCGAACAGCGTGCCGAAGTCTTCAGGCAGCACGTCGCGCGCGGAATTCGGGCTGAACGGATAACGCCCGCCGACCGCGCGAACGCAGAACGCCGAGATCGACTCCTTCAGGTCCGCCGACAGATTCACGCGCCGCGCCTCCTGCGACTGCGCCGCGCCCTGGCTGCCGAGATCGAGCAGCGCGGTGCGGATCGGCTCGGGCATGCGCGCGGCCTGCGTGCGCAGCTTCGCCGGCGCGTCCGATGGCGGCGGCGCGGTCTTCTGCTGCAGGGCTTCGTCGGTGGCGCTGAGATACGTGTAGACATCGTTGATGACGGCGAGCGTCTGCGCGATCGGCGCGGGCTGCCCCGCGCCCGGGCTCGTCACGAGCGCGCGCAGGCCGGTGAACCGGTCATCGACGATGCTTTCCAGTTGAGCGCCCGGCGCGACCGGCGCGATCTGCGTCGGATCGGCCCCGCGAATCACCTTCAGCAGCTTTTCGCGCGCCGCGCCGAGCTTGTCGCCCGCGCGATCGACGACGGTCGTTTCGCTTTCGGGCTTCGCGCCGAGCGTCGTTTCGCGCGCCGCCGCCTTCGCGAGCGCGGCGAGCGGCGAATCGGGCGCGGAGAGAATGCGCGCGATCTGCGTCGATTGCGACAGCGTGTCGGCGCGCACGATGCGGACATCGTTCAGGAACTCGGTCCAGATCCGCGCGTAATCCTGAAGATAGAGCAGCCGCACGTCCTCGGTGATGCGCTGCATCGCCGCCGGATCGCCGCGCGGCAGGCCGCCCTGATCGCGGATGCCGAGCACCCACGGCTCTTCGGCGGCGAGCTGGGCGGCGGTTTCATCGACGGCTTTCAGGAACGCCTTGTGATAGCCGTCGAACGAATAAAGCCCCGCCACGCCGCGCGTGAGCGGCGCGCCGCTCGAACGCGTGAACACGAGCGACGCGTTCGGCCCGCCCGCGTGCGCGATCGTGAACTCCGGATAATCCGTGCCGACGCCTTGCTGCTTCACGCGCCCGTACACGCGCTGCGCGAGCGTGTTGGCGGCGAGCATGGCGCGCAGATGCGCGACGAGACGCTCGTCGAACGGCAGATTCGGATGCACGAGGCCGCGCGCCAGCAACGCATCGAGATGCCCGGCGAGCGCCGCGCGCTCCTCGTTGCCGACCTCGCGCGGCAGCGAGCGGTCCCAGTCGGTGAGAATCCACGCCTTGAGCGCATCGGCATCCTGATGATCGGGCTGATTCAGCATCAGATACGCCTTGAGCGCTTCGTACGCGTAGCCGGGATTCGCGGGCGTCGCGCCGCGCGCCTGTTCCTCGATGCGCGCCGCGAGCTTCGGCAGGAACAGATCGGTCAGAAGGCGCTCGTACGCGAGCGTCGCGGCGGCGTCGAGTTTCGCGCCTTGCCAGAGGCCCCATTGCATCGCGATCGGCGGATGCGCGGCATCGACCTGAGGCGTCGATGCGAGGCCGCGCACCGCCGACAGCAACGGCAGCAGCGCGACGAGATTCGTGCCCGCCGCCGATGTCCCCGCCACGGCTTCCTTCGCCGCGCGCGCGGTGTGATCGACGTTCGCGACATAGCTGCGATTGCGCACATAGCTCGTGCCCCAGAGTCCGAGCACGCCAGCCGTTACGGCCGCGATGACCGCATACGCGCCGAGCCGCCACAGATGCCGCTTGCGCGCCCATTGCAGATTCGATCCGGCGAGTCCCTGTTCGGCGAACACGACCTGCGTCAGAAGCCGCTCCAGAAAGAAGCTGCGCCCGCTCGACGGACGCGGCGGCTGCACGCCCCGCTCGATGCCGAACGCGCGCGCGAGCGAGCCGAGCACGCGATCGATCGGCGTGCCTTCCTGCGTGCCGCTCGTGAAATAGACGCCGCGCAAAAGCGGTGCATCGTCGTGTTTCGACTGGACGAAGGTCGCGCGCAGCGCATCGGCGACGAGCGGCTTCAACGCGGCGAACTGCTGCGGAAAACTCATGATCGCGGCGCGTTGCGCGAGTCCGCTTTCCGCGTTCAGGCGCTCAGGCAGACGCGCGACGAGCCGCGCTTCGAGCGCGTCCAGCTCGGCATCGATCCGTTCGCCGAATGCGGCCTGCGTGAGCGTGCGTTTCGGCTCGTAGGCAAACGTGAAGCCGAACACCTGCGCGCGCTCTTCCTTCGACATATCCGCGAAAAACTCCGTGAAGCCCGCGAGCAGATCCGTCTTGGTGACGAGCACGTAGACCGGAAAGCGCGTGCCGAACGCCTGCATCAGTTCGCGCATGCGCGCGCGCAAGGTCGATGCGGTTTCGTCGGTGCTCGCGGGCGTCGCGGCGAGCAGATCGGGGACGGCGAGCGTCAGCAGCACGCCGTTGATCGGCTGGCGCGGGCGCGTCTTTTTCAGGAGCGCGAGGAAGCCTTGCCACGCGGTCTGGTCGGCGTCGCGGTCGCTTTCGTGGGTCGTGTAGCGCCCGGCCGTGTCGATGAGCACGGCGTCGTCGGTGAACCACCAGTCGCAATTGCGCGTGCCGCCGACGCCGCGAATCTTGTCGGTGCCGAAGCGCTCGGCGAGCGGAAAGCGCAGCCCCGAATGCACCAGCGCCGTGGTTTTGCCCGCGCCCGGCGCGCCGATGAACATGTACCACGGCAATTGATACAGATATTGCCGGCCCGACAGCGTGACCCAGTCGCGCCAGCCGGGTTTTCTGCCGGACGCGGTAATGCGCGCCTCGCGCAGCACGGCGAGCGCTTCGTCGAAACGCTTGCCGAGCGTCGCGACTTCCGCTTCGCCGGCGCTCGGTGCGGCAGCCTCGCGGCGCGGACTTTCGCTCTGCGCGGCGAGTCCCGCCGACAGCGCCGCCTGCGTGCGCCGCGCGCGCCACGCGGCCCAGAGCCGCCGCAGCACGAAGAGCAGCACGACGCAGCCGATCGCGATGTAACGCGACATCGCCGATTCGAGCGGATAGCTGTGCGCGAACGACAGGAGCGGCCCGGCGATCCAGATCGCAGCCGCAACGAGCAGCAGCCCGACGATCAGCAGCAGCACCGGATGAAACAGGATCGAGAGGATTTTTTTCATTTCAGGACCCGGGCTTCGCGAACAGCGTCACTTCGACGCGCCGGTTGCGCGCGCGGCCGGCGGGCGAATCGTTCGGCGCGACGGGATCGGCGTCGCCCTTGCCTTCCGCTTTGAGACGCGAAGGCGCGATTGTCGCCGCGAGCAGGTCGCGCACGTTCGCCGCGCGTTCCTGCGACAGCTCCCAGTTCGAAGGAAAGCGCGCCGAGCGGATCGGCCGGTCGTCGGTGTGGCCCGTCACGAGCACGTTGCCGGGCACCGCCTTCAGCGCCGCCGCGATCCGTTCGATGAGCGGCCGCGTCTGCCCCGACACTTCGGCGCTGCCGGGTTTGAAGACGTTGTCGCCGTGCAGCGTGACGACTGAACGGTCGACGCGGTCATCGACGGCGACGAGGCCATCGCGGATTTCCTGCGCGAGGAATTCCGCGAGACGGGGTTTCGCCGCCTGCGTCACGACGAGAGGACGCTGCGCACCCGCGCGGATCGAGGCGAGCGTGCCGAACGCGGGATCGGAGAGGCGTCCGAGCTGGAAGCTCATCGCGAGCCACGCCAGCGCGAGCACGAGCAGCGCGAACGCGCCGACGACCCAAACCGGCAGCACGTCGGTCGTGCGCCGCCGCGCCGTCGGCACGCCTTGCCAGTGCGGCGACAGCGCGCGCTCCGGTTCGCCGCGCTCCTTGCGGATCAGTTGATACAGCCGCGCGCGGAACGCGTCGAGCGTCTGCCGGCCTTGCGCCGCCACGCGGTAACGTCCCTCGAAGCCGAGCGCGAGCACCATGCTCGCCAGTTCCAGCAGATGCAGATGTTGCGCGGGCTTCTGCGCGAGCCGCGCGAGCAGTTGAAAGACCTTCTCGCCGCCCCACGCCTCGTTGTGAAACGTCACGAGCAGGCTTTGCCGCGCCCAGACGCCCGCGCCCCACGGCGTGCCCGACGCGGCTTCGTCGAGCATCGTGCAGACGATGTAGCGCGCCGCCGTCACCTGTTCCGCCGGGATGCCGTTGGTGCGCGCCTCGTCCTCGAAGCGGCGCACGCCCGCGGCGAGCGCGTCGCGCAGCGCGGCGGGATCGGCGCACGCGCTCATCGTGCGGATGCGCGCGGCGAGCTGCAACAGCGGCGCGCACGCGGCGACCAGCGGATTCACCGCGCCGCCCGTCGCGAAGGCGGCGTCGAACGCGCGCTGCCCGGAGGCCGCCGCGCCGCTCGCCGAGAACGGTCCCTGCGTGCTTCCGCCGCCCGCGCGGCGCCGCCGCGCGCCGGGGTTGGGCTTGATCATCGTCTGATCGGATTCGAATCCGGCGAAGGGATCGTCGTCGTTCGTCATGTTCGTCGATGACCTCGCTCAATGACGGATCGCCCAGAATTCGAGTTCGAGCGCCGGAAACTCGCCAGCGATGTACATCGCCAGGTTGCCGGTCTGCTCCAGCTCCTTCCACAGCTCGCCGCCGCGATCCAGCTCGAAATAGGAAAAGCCCGCGTGAAACGGAATCTGCCGCGGCGCGACCGGCATCGCGCGCAGGCCGATGCCCGGCAGCGCGAGATTGACGAGATCGCGCAGCTTTTCAGCGGGCGCGATCTTCACCTGCGTCGGAAAGCGCGTGCGCAGCGCTTCGCCCGGCATCTGCGCGTTCGCGGCGAGCACGAAGCCGGCGCTCTTCACGAGCTCCAGATCGTTGATGAGCGCGACGCGCACGCCGGGCTTGCGGCTTTGCAGCTCGATCGCGACGGCGTCGGGTTCGCGCACGATGCCGATCAGTTGCCGCACGTCGCGCATGAGCGGCTCGAACGACGTCGCGACATCGTCATGGCGATACGGCGGATACGCGAGCACGCGGCGGCGCTCGTCGAACGCGGCGAGATCGCCGGCGAGCGCGAGCGTCGTCTGATACAGGCGTTCGGGATGCAGCAGCGGCACCTGCAACAGATGCGCGTACTGCGGCTCGAAGCGATTGAGCGTTTGCAGCAGCAGAAAATCGGCGATCTCCGCGACGCCGCCGCGCCCCGGATTCGCGAGGCGGCTCGCCAGGCGGTCCGCATGTTGATGCACGAGGCCGGCGAGTTCCTGCGCATAGCCGAAGAGACGCGGGTCGGCGTGCGCGTGGAGCATCGGCGGGATGTAGCCGGGATCGAGCACGACGCGGTTGTCGGCGCGCCGTTCCAGCACGCGCGCAAGCCCGATGGTCGCGAAGGCGTCGGTCGCGTCGCGCGCGAGCATGAGCCGCACGTTCGGCGCGCCGACGCGAATCTGCGCGACGCGGTCCGTGCTCGTCGTTATATCGGCGACGGAAGTATCCGTCGTGCGAAAGCGCAATCCGTCGATGCGGCCATCGGCAGCGCCATCGGCGTCGAATTCCTTTGCGCCCGCGCGCGCGAGCGGCAGCGCGAGCAACACGAGCTCGTCGCGCGTGCCGGCGGGAATGTCGAGCGGCGGCGGCGCGGGGAAGTCGTCGGGAAAGGAGAACGCGGTGCCGTCGGGCAGCACGCCGAACGCCGACGCAAGCGCGATCTTGCCGAGCCCGAGCGCGATTTCGTCGAGCATCACGGCGGCCCAGCCCCACGACCACGCCTCGGTCGCGCGCGCGTGCGAGCGCACGAGATGCTCGATGAAGCGGTCGTGCTGCTGGAAGTGCTGGGGTTCGAGGAACAGGCCCTCGGACCAGATCATGCGTTGGTGCCAGGTCATGGTGCCTCGTATGGGCTTGGGCTCGATGCTGAAAGAACGATTCAGCGCGGCGGATTTGCAAACCGGCGCGCGCTGTCACTTCTTCTTGCCCGATGGCGGCGGCGCGGGCTGCGCGGCGATCGATACGTCGGCGGCGTCGATACGCACGTTCATCAGCGTCGTCTGGTTCGGCGGCACCGGCGCGCTCGCCCGCCAGCGCGATCGCTCGATGTCGCGATACGCCGCCACGACCGCGACGAACTTCGTGCCGGGCTGCACCGTCTGCTCGACGCTGCGGCTGTCGCCGGGCCGCAGCACGTATTCGTTCTTCGCGTTGAGATCGCCGCCGAGCGTCGCCTGGTCTTTGCCGTAGAGCGTGAAGAAGTCGGCGCTGTCGAAGGCGGCCGTCGTCTTCAGCTCGTACACGCGCACGACGACCGGCGACGGGCGGCCCGCGTGATCGGGATTCGCGCCATCCAGCGCGCTCACGCTGATACGCACGACCGTCGGCGCGGGCGGCGGCGGCGGCGACTTGCAGGCGCTCGCCGCGAGCGCGCAAAAGAGCAGTGCGCAAAGACGCGGACGCGGGTTCTCCATCATCGGATCGTGTGACTTCGCAAGTGGCTTCGGACACCACAACAGACGAACGAAAACGCCGCGCTTTTCAAATCGCTCGCGGTGTTTCGTCTAGTGAGGGCACCGCGCTGGCGCTTCGCCGGTAGCGCCAGTGCGAAGCGGCGGTCATCGAGGAGGGCGTTCGTGAAACCGATCGGGCGGACATGCGCGGGGCTCGCGCTCTTTGCAATGCTTAACGTCTGCGCGCAGACGGCGCAGAAGGCGCATGCGGCCACGGCGGATCAGGCGCTCACGCCGGCCGCGCGTCAGGCCGAAGCCCGCGTGCGCGACGCGGAAACCATCGCGACGCTGTCGCAGGAAGGGCGGCTCCTGCTCGCGCGGGATCAGGTGAAGCTCGACGGCTACGCGTATTGCAGCATGTCGGTGGCGGCGGCCGAGCGCGGCGATTTCCGCGAGAGCATCGAGGCGGCGTCGCGGGCGCTCGTCGTCGCGCGGGAGACGGACAACGCCCATCTCGCCGCGCTGTCGCGGCGCGATCTCGCCATCGCGTACAGCTATGCGGGCGATCTCGACGATGCCGAACGCTACGCGAAGGAAGCCATCGCGGCGGGCGGGAAGAATCCGGAGCAGGTGCTCGCGCCCGCGCACAAGATCCTCGGCGATATCGCGGCGCGGCGCGGCGATCCGTCGGCGGCGCTCGAGGAATATCGCGCGGCGCTCGCGACGGCGTCGGCGCGCTACCGGCCGATGGTGCTCCTCTCGATCACCAACGCGCAGATCGCGACCGGCGACGCGGCGGGCGCGCGCGCCACGTTCGAAGAAACGTCCGGCGTGAAGGACACGTTGCTTGCGCCGTTGCGCAGGCGCATCGAAGGCAATCTGCTGCTCGCGGAGCACAAGCCGCAGGCGGCGCTCGAAGCGTTTTCCGCAAGCGCCACAAAAGGCGGCTCGGACGCGAGCTACGACAACCTGTGGGCGCACGAGGGCATGGGCCGCGCGTATCTCGCGCTCGGCGACCGCGGCAAGGCGCGCGAAGCCTGGCTCGCCGCGCTCGACGATTCGGAAACGATCCGCGCGCGCTTTCGCAGCGACGAGTTCAAGACCGGCCTGTTCTCCGATACGCAGACGGTCTTCGAGGAAACGATCGCGATCGTCGTCGAGGACGGCGACTACAAGCAGGCGTGGGCGCTTTCCGAGAGAAGCCGCAGTCGCGCGCTGCTCGATGTCGTGCGCAACCGGCTCGCGACGAACGTCGATGAAACGCAACTGAACGGCCGCGCGCTCTCGCTCGACGACGTGACGAGCGCGCTGAATCCCGGCGAGGCGATCGTCGAATATCACGGCCTGCCCGACAAGCTGATCGCGTGGGTCGTGCGCCGCGACGGCATTCAGGGCTTCACGCTGCCGGTTCCGCGAAAGGACATGACGCTCGCCGTCGGCGATTTCCGCACGTCGATCATCCGCGGACGTCCGCAGGCGCTGACCTACGGCGCGAAGCTCGATGCGCTCCTGATTCAGCCGCTCGGCTTGCGGCCGAACGAACGGATCGTCATCGTGCCGAACGGCTCGCTGCATTACATGCCGTTTCAGGCGCTGAGGAACGCGCAAGGGTTTCTGATCCAGCGGCATGCGCTTGCGCTCGCGCCATCGGCGAGCATCGCGGTGCAGCTCGTGCGGCGGCAGCAGCGCATCGCGAGCAATCTCGTCGCGTTCGGCAATCCGCGCATCTCGCCGGAATTCGATCTGCCCGGCGCGGAAGCCGAAGTCCGCGCGATCGGACCGCTCTTCGCGCAGCGCGAGACCTTTCTGCAAGGCGACGTCACGCGCAAGACCTTCAGCGACAACGCGCCCGAGGGCCGCATCGTGCATGTGGCGACGCATGCGCAAGCCGACACCATCGATCCGCTGCATTCGCGCGTGCTGCTCGCGCCCGCGAAACAGCCCGCCGACGGCCCCGACCCGATGCTCGCGCAGGACATCTACAACCTGAAGTTCGATTCCGTCGCGCTCGTCACGTTGTCGGCGTGCGAGACGGCGCTCGGGCGCATCGAGCGCGGCGACGAAATCATGGGCTTCACGCGGGCGTTCTTCTATGCGGGCGCGTCGGCATTGCTCGTGTCGATGTGGCCCGTTTCGGACGAATCGACCGCGCTCACCATGCGCACGTTCTACGGCGCGCTCACGAAGGGCGAGGAAGCCATCGACGCGATGCGCGACGCGCAGCTAGCCGTGCTCGCCGACGGCAAGTTCGCTCATCCGTTCTACTGGGCGCCTTTCGATCTGATGGGCAACTGGCGGCTCTCGGTCGCGCGCTGAAAGACGTTTTCCGATCACCGGTGAGGATTGCAGAAGTGAACCAAGCCACGAAATCCCCATGCTTTTCCTCACGTTCGAAAGCGCGTGCGGCGGGCGTCGGCATCGTCTGTGCAAGCGCGTTCTCCGCGTGGGCGCAGCAGGTGCCGATGCCGGGCACGGCGCAAGTGCCGAGCGCGGGCACGCTGCTCAACGAGCAGCCGCGTCCGTCGACGTCCGCGCCGCCGCCGGGCGGTTCGAGCGCGCTGCCCGCGCCGCCGGCCGCCGCGCCGGAAGTGCCGGACGGCAAGAAGTTCACGCTGAAGAGCATTCGTTTCGCGGGCAACGAAACGCTGCCCTCGGACACGCTGCTCGCGCTCGTTTCCGACAGGATCGGCCAGGAAGTGTCGATCAACGATCTGAACGCCATGAGCACGAAGATCGCGCAGGCGTATCGCGAGCGCGGCTATCCGCTCGCGCAGGTCGTGATTCCGCCGCAGGACGTGACGAACGGCGACGTCACGTTCACCGTGCTCGAAGGCAAGATCGGCCGCGTGCGGCTGACGATGGCGCCCGGCGCGCCCGTCAAGGAATCGATGGTGCGCGCGCGGCTCGCCGCGATCGAGCCCGGCAAGCCGCTGCGGCAAAACGAACTCGAACGCACGATGCTCCTGCTGTCGGACCTGCCCGGCATTCGCGTGAGCTCGGCGCTGGAAACGGGCAGCGCGCCCGGCACCGTCGATCTGAACGTGACGGTCGAGCCGACGCGCCGCTGGAACTTCGCGGTTTCCGTCGACGACTACGGCGCGGCGCCCGCCGGGCGCTGGCGGCTCGGCGCGGTGGGACGGCTCGCGTCGCCGTTCGGCATCGGCGACAACCTCGACATCAACCTGCTCGCGGCCGAGCGCGCCGATACCGTCTACGGACGCATCGGCTACGACGCGCCTGTCGATGCGAGCGGCACGCGCGTCGGCATCGCGTATTCGCATCTGTATTACTACCTCGGCGAGCAGTTCTCCTCGCTGAACGCGCATGGCGATGCGGATGTCGTCACCGCGTCGGTGTCGCATCCGCTGATCCGCTCGCGCAGCCAGAACCTGCTGTTGCGCGGCGCGCTCGAATACCGCTCGCTCACCGACAAGATCGACAGCGTCAACTTCGACAATCCGCAGAAGCTGTATGTGGCGAGCGTCGGGCTGTCGTACGAGAGCCGCGACAGCTTTCTCGGCGGCGGCTTCAACAGCGCGGACGTGCAACTGGCGTTCGCGCATCTGAACATCGATTCGGCGCTCGCCGAGGCCATCGATCAGGGACCGTTCGGGCGCAACACGCAAGGCAACAGCGTGCGCCTCACGATGCAGGCCAATCGCCTGAACGCGATCACGCGCAATACGAGCTTTTTCATCGGCGTGTCGGGGCAATGGGCGAACCAGAACCTCGACAGCTCGTCGCGCATCACGCTCGGCGGGCCGCGTGCGGTGCGCGCGTATTCGCCGTCGGAATCCGTCGTCGATGAAGGGCTGATCGCCACGGCCCAGCTTCGCTATGCGGTGATTCCGTCGCTCACGCTGTCGACGTTTTTCGATATCGGCGTGGGCCGCTACAACGCGCGCTCGATTCCCGGACAGGGCGCGAACACCGTGACGCGCAGCGGCGTGGGTCTCGGCGCGTTCTGGAGCGGGCCGTACGGCATCACCGTGGATGCGAGCGTAGCCTGGCGCACGACCCGCGCCGACACCACCGGCGACGACAAGGTGCCGCGCGTCTACGTGCAGGTATCCAAATCGTTCTAGCGCGGAAACAGGAAACGAGGAGTTCGACATGAGCGACATCACCTGCCTACGGACCCGCAGGCATCGCCGGGAATGGGAGCGCGCGATCAGGCGTTTCGCCAGACGCGCCGCCCGTCACATGGGCGCCGATCTGAGGGTATCCGCGCTGTTGCCGCTCCTCGTGGTCGTCGCGGCGCCGGGCGCGTTCGCGTTGCCGGTCGGCGAGCAGGTTCAGGCGGGCAGCGTGACGGTCAACCGGCCAAACGCGACGTCGATGACGATCACGCAAGGCTCGCAGAAGGGCATCGTGAACTGGAACGGGTTTTCGATCGCGGGCAACGAGCGCGTCGATATTTCGCAGCCGTCGGCGCAGGCGGTGCTGCTCAATCGCGTCGTCGGCAATGAAGTCAGCCGCATCGCGGGGCAGCTCAACGCGAACGGGCAAGTGTTTCTCGTGAATCCGGCGGGCGTCGTGTTCGCGCGCGGGGCATCGGTGAATGTGGGATCGCTCGTCGCATCGACGCTCGGCATTTCGAACGACGCGTTTCTCGCGGGCAAATATCACTTCGCGCAGGGCGGCGCGGCGGCCGGCAAGGTGTCGAACCAAGGATCGATCACGGCCGCGACCGGCGGCGCGGTCGCGTTGCTCGGCGCGCAGGTCGACAACAGCGGACTCGTCAGCGCGACGCTCGGCAAGATCGCGATCGGCGCGGGCAGCGACATCACGCTCGATTTCGCGGGCGACGGCCTCACGATGCTGAAGGTGAACGACAAGGTCGCGAACGCGCTCATCGGCAATTCGGGGACGCTGCAGGCGGACGGCGGACAGATCGTGATGTCGGCGCGCGCCGCCGACGACGCCGCGGCGAGCGTGCTCAACCAGACGGGCACGGTGCGCGCGAGGAGCGTCGAGTCGCGCAACGGGCGCATCGTGCTCGATGGCGGATCGGCGGGCGAGACGGATATCGGCGGCAGCGTCGATGTCAGCGCGCCCGATTCGGGCAAGGGCGGACAGATCGACGTGACCGGCTACCACGTCGCGGTGAGCGACGGTGCGCGTGTCGACGCGAGCGGCGCGGGCGGCGGCGGCCGCGTGCGTGTGGGCGGCGGCGCGGCGGGCAAGGCGCCGGACATCGTCAACGCCGATGCGCTCTGGATGAGCCCGAACGCGCACGTCATGGCCGATGCGCTCGTCGCGGGCGACGGCGGCAACATCGTCATGTTCGGGACGGAAGCGGCGCGCGTGTACGGCGAGCTTTCCGCGAAGGGCGGGCCGGGCGGCGGCAACGGCGGGCTCGTCGAGACGTCGGGCAAGTATCTGGCGACGGACGGTGCGCGGATTCACGTCGAGGCGCTGCGCGGGCACGGCGGGCAATGGCTGCTCGATCCGTCGAGCATCGAAATCGTCAATACGGCGCCGTCGAGCGTGAGCACGGGCACCACCGACAGCACGTCATGCTGCTCGCTTCAGGCGCTCAGCACGAGCCTGGGTCCGGCTCTTTCCACGACGACGAATCCGGTGACGTTCACGCCGGGCGCGGGCGACAGCTACGTGCTCGCGTCGGACATCACGTCGCAACTGAACCGGGGCGCGTCGGTGACGATCTCGACCAGCAAGGACGGCGGAGGCGAATACAACGGCGACATCACGATGCTGAAAGGGACGAGCATCACAAAGACCGCCGCCGACAACGAAGGCACGCTCACGCTGAGCGCCAACGGCTCCATCACCGTGCTCGGAACCATCGGCGGCGCGGCGGGCGACCAGCGGCCGGCGGGCAAGCTGAACGTCGTGCTCGACGCGAACACGGGCGCCTCGGGGCAAAGCAACATTCTGCTTTCCGGCGCGTCGATCAGCACGAATGGCGGTTATCTGGCCATCGGCGTGCCGCAAAGCGTTGCCGGGACGCCCGCCGCCGCGAAGCGCTTCGACGGCGCGGCGGTCGGCATCATCGACTCCAGGATCGACACGACCGTGCCGCAAGGCCCGACCGGTCTCGCGAGCGGCTCGGTGACGATCAACGGGCAAGGCACGCTCAAGGTTCCGGACACGATTTTCGGGATCAGCGACACGGACGTGGGCCTAACGAAGAACCAGGCCTATGCGCCCGTCACCATCAGCAGTTCGAGCATCGCCACTTCGGTCAGCGACATTTCCGTGTCGGGGCAGGCCGGCGGCGACTTCGGGGCGCCGGCGGGCGTCGCCATCGGCGGGACATCGAGCCTGCGCACGTCGTCGGGCAACATCAGCATCACAGGCAGCGCGCCGACCACCAAGGAGCGCGTGCAGACGTTCACCGACATCTACGGCGTCGCGCTTCGTCCGGCATCGCTCGGTCCGTCGACGGCGCTATTGAGTACCACGACGGGCAACATTTCCATCACCGGTACGGGACCGGCGATGGATAGCGCGGTCAGCTCGGTGAGCGGCGGCGGCGTCCTGATCGCGCCGACGGCACGCCTCGACCAGAGCACCACGGTCATACGGACCGGGTCGGGAAACGTGAACATCATCGGCAACGGGATGTCGATCGGCACCGCGTTCGGCGGCGTGAGCGGCGCGGGCGTGATGTTGCGGCCGGAATTCCTCGGCTCGGGCGTCGGTCCGCTCGTGCATACCGGCTCGGGCAACGTCTCGATTTCGGCCTCCGCGACCACGATCGCGAACCTGAACGGGGGAACGCTGTCCGGCGCGGGCGTGAGCATCGCGGCGGACGGGGGCCAAGGCTTTCCCTTCAGCCCGTCCGTCGTTTCGGACGCCGGCAATATCTTCGTTACGGGCAACGGGGCGAGCGTCACGGGAACCGTGAGCGGCGGAACGGTTGGCGGCTCGGGCATCGCCATCGGCGGATCGTCGGTTGCGCTGAGCACAGGCGGCGCGGGCAGCATCACGCTCAACGGCAACGGGCCGAAGGTGCAGGCGCTCAACACCGGATCGGTGTCGGGTTCCGGCGTGAGCATGGTGGCGGCGTCCGTCTCCACGAACATCAACTCGATCAGCACGGCGAACGCACCGCTCGTGCAGACGCAGACGGGCCGCATTTCGATCGACGGCAAGGGGCCCGCCGTGCAGACCGTGGCCTCGCTTTCGACTTCGACCTCGGTGTCGACCGGCATCGGCAGCGTGACCGGCGACGGCGTGAGCCTGCTGCGGGCTTCGCTCAGCACGAGCGCTGGCGGGATCGTTCCGGTGATTTTGTCCGCGAGCGGCGACGTCGATGTTCACGGCACCGGGGCGGTCGTGCAGCGTTCGCCCGGGCGTGTCGGGGGCAACGGCGTGCGGATCATCGGCACGTCGCTCGGCACCGGCGGCGCGATGAGCATTACGGGAACGGGCGCGACGGCCGGCGGCGGCAGCGCCGCGGTCGCGGGCGCGGGTGTGTACGCGCAGAACGCGCGGATCTCATCGACCGGCGCGGACGTGTCGATCACCGGCGCGTCGGCGAACGGCAAGCGGCGCTACGTTCCGGCGATCGAGGGCAACGAAGAACCGGTTCATTTCGACGGCGTGCATCTCGAAGCATCGGATGTCGCGGCAAGCGGCGGCAGACTGTCGATTCGCGGCACCGCGCCCGATGGCATCGCCGCCTACGGCGTGTTCGTGGCGGGCATGAGCCCGGCGCTCGGCTTGCACGCCGACGGCGCGGTCACGATCTACGGTCTGGGCAGCGGCGCGGACGGCGTGGCGCTGGCAGGCACGTCGTCGTCGAATCGCGGCGTCGTCGGCTCGGCGAACGGTTCGATCGATATTCGCGGCGGCACCAACGGCCAGCTCGACGCGAACGGCGCGCATGGCAAAGGCGTATCGCTCGCCGATGTGACGCTTCAGGCCAACGCGCCCGCGCAGACGGTGTCGGTCACGGCATCGACACCCGCCGACGCCGCCACCGCGCTGTATATGAACCGGGCGACGCTCTCGGCGGGCGACCACGGCACGATCGTCGTGCGGGCGTCGAACTCGGGCAAATACGGCTTCGTGTTCGACGATTCGGGCAGCACGTTCTCGTCGCGCTTCGGCACGGTCGTGTTCGTGCCCGGCAAGGTCGGCGCGGACTTCGACATCGTCGGCGACAACGCGCAGGCGATCAACGTGCTCGGCGCAAGCAGCGGCCTCAGCATCGGACCGTCGATGCTCGGCGCGATCGCGTCGAACATCGCGACGGTCGTCATCGGCTCGTCGACCCAGACCGGGAAGATCACGGTCAGCCTGCCGCAAGGCTTCGCGCACGACCTCACGCTGCAGAACACGGGCGCGGGCAGCCAGGGCATCGATCTGCCTTCGGGCGCCGCGATGCCGGACAGGACGCTCGCGCTCGATTCGTCCGGTCGCGTCACCGATCCGGGCGGCATAAAAGCGCAGACGCTTTTGCTCGCGGGCGGCGGCGACTTCGATCTCGCCGACGCGGGCAACGACGTCAAAGTGCTCGCGCTGTCGGGCGCGCATGACGTGCGGTTTGCGACGGCGGGTGGCTTCACGATCGGCACGGCGAGCGCCAATGGTTTCGACGGCGCGACGGGCAACCTCGCCAGAATCGGCGGATCGCAGCCGAACGTCACCGGCGACCTCACCGCGATTTCCGATGGCGGCGCGATCGCGATCGGAACACCCGGCACGCCCGGCGCGCCGACGCACCTGAGCGCGGGCGGCAGCATCGACCTCGTGATGGAGCGCGGCGTCTTCGACAACGCGTCGGGCGGCACGATCGGCGCGGGCAACGCGTGGCGCATCTGGGCGGCGACGCGCAACGGCGAGAACCGCAACGGCGTCGATCCGGGCGGCGCGCTGCCGAACTTCTACGGCTGCGTCTACGGCGGATTCTGTAGCTGGAACGGGCAGCCGTCGCAGAGCGTCGTGCCGGCGGACGGCAACCACTTCGTCTACGCCGACCGGCCGACGGTCACCGTCACCATCGGCAGTCAAACGCGCGAGCAAGGCGGAGCGAACGGCGCGTTCGGTTTCGACGTCAGCGGTCTGCTGGCCGGCGATCGGCGCAGCACGTCCGTCGTCGCGGGACGGCTCGGCTCGTCCGCGACGACGATATCGGCGGCGGGCGTGTATGGCATCGACGGCACGTTTTCGTCGCCGGTTGGCTACAACGTCGTCGTGGAGCCGGGCACGCTGACCGTCACGCCGATGCAGCTTCAGGGCGCCGTTTTCAACACCAGCGGACTTCAGCCGCTTTTCACGGCGCAGGAACAGACCTTCGTCTACGAGAGCAATCTGGGCGCGGTCAACATCTGCGTCGGCACGAACGAGCCGATCCTCGCGCTGCAACAGCCCGAAGGCGACGCCGACGCGCTCGCGGCGGAATGGAAGCGCGTGCGCTCGCGGCCGAATCTGAACAACTGTCTGGTCGTGAACGGACAGCACGGCTGCGGCGAGTTTTGAGGAGCCGCGATGATCGACATCGAACCGCTCCTCGCGCCGACAGAAACGATGCCGCCCGCAGGCATCGATCTGGAATACGACGCGGCGTTTCTCGAATTCGAAGCGCTCGCGCGCGGCATGCCGCAGCGTCAGTTCGACGTGCTCGTCGAGCCGCCGCCGTGGAACGACGTGCTGGAGCAGGGCGACGCGCTGCTCGCGCGCTCGAAGGATGTGCGCGTGGCGATTGCGTGGACGCGCGCGGCGGCGCATGTCCACGGACTCGCGGGCTTTCATGCGGGTTTGCGCCTGCTGACGGGCCTCGTCGAGCGCTATTGGGACGGCCTCTTCCCGCCGCTCGATCACGATGACGACAACGATGCCGTATTGCGCATCAACGCGCTTGCGCCGCTCGCCGATGCCTACACGCCGTTCGCGGAAGCCGAGACCTTGCTGCACGATCTGCGCGAATGCGAAGTGTGTCGCGTGCATGGCGAGCGGCTCGCCGTGCGCGACATTCTGGTGGCGCAGGGCAGGCTCGCGCCGGAGGAAGGCGCGAACGCCGCGACGCCGGCGCGCGTGGAAGGCATGCTCGCCGATGCCGTGGCGCAGGATGCCGAGCTTCTCGCGAATGGGCTCGATCTGCCGCGCGCCGTGCAGACGCTGTGCGCTTGCCTGACGGAGAAGCTCGGCGCGGAACGCGCGCCTTCGATGACCGCGCTGACGATCGCGACGCGTCACGTCGCCGCGCAGTTTCGCGCGTTCGCTTCGACGGACGCGCCCGAAGCATCCGCCGACATCACGAAGATGAAAGAAGCGCCGACGCTTCGTCGCGCGATTGCTCGCCCCGGCGAGATCGCGACGCGCGACGATGCGCTCGCCGCGCTCGACGCGGTGTGCGCGTTTCTCGAACGCACCGAGCCGACCAATCCCGCGCCGCTGTTGATCCGCCGCGCGCGCGGATTGATGGGCAAGGATTTTCTCGCGGTGATGCAGGATCTCGCGCCCGACAGCCTCGCGCAGATTCATCTGATCGCGGGGACGAGGCCGCAGTGAGCGCGGGTTCTCGAATCGAGTCTTCAATCCGGCCACAACTCGTTCGTTTTAATTGCGTGGCTCATGCCCACTCGAAGGAGACGTCATGGCAACCAGCAGTCAGAAATTCATCGGGCGCAATCGTGCGCCGCGCGTGCAGATCGAATACGACGTCGAAACTTATGGGAGCGAGAAGAAGATTCAGCTTCCGTTCGTGATGGGCGTGATGGCCGATCTCTCCGGCAAGCCCGCCGAAGCGCTGCCGCCCGTCGATCAGCGCAAGTTCCAGGAGATCGACATCGACAACTTCGACAGCCGCATGAAGGCGATGCATCCGCGCGTCGCGTTTCAGGTGCCGAACAAGCTGACGGGCGAGGGCAACATCAGCGTCGATATCACGTTCGAGAACATGGACGATTTTTCGCCCGCGGCCGTCGCGCGCAAGGTCGATGCGCTCGCGAAGTTGCTCGAAGCGCGCACGCAGCTCGCGAATCTCGTCATCTTCATGGACGGCAAGAACGGCGCGGAAGAACTGATCGCGCGCGTGCTCGACGATCCCGCGCTGCTCAAGACGCTCGCCACGGCTGCGCCATCCGCGGCTGCTGCAGCCGAATGAGACCCGAGAGCCTTGAAAGGAAACGACCATGTCCGACATTCCGCAATCCGCCGAACCGCAAGCCGAAGCGCCTTCCGCGTTGCAGGGCGCGCTGCTCGAAGGCGACGATCTCGCCGCGCTGCTCAACCGTGAGTTCCGTCCGAAGAGCGACGAAGCCAAGAGCGCCGTGCAGACGGCCGTGCAGACGCTCGCGCAGCAGGCGCTTTCGCAGACGAAGCTCGTTTCCGGCGATGCGATTCGCTCGATTCAGGCGATGATCGCCGAGATCGACGCGAAGCTCACCGAGCAGGTCAACGAAGTCATGCATCACGCGGACTTCCAGAAGCTCGAGGGTTCGTGGCGCGGGCTGCACTATCTCATCAACAACACCGAAACCGACGAGATGCTCAAGATTCGCGTGATGAACATCTCGAAGAAGGATCTAGGCAAGACGCTCAAGCGCTTCAAGGGCGTCGCGTGGGATCAGAGTCCGCTTTTCAAGCAGATTTACGAGCACGAGTACGGGCAGTTGGGCGGCGAGCCGTTCGGCGCGCTGATCGGCGATTACTACTTCAACCAGACGCCGCCCGATGTCGAGATGCTCGGCGAAGTGTCGAAGATCGCGGCATCGGCGCATGCGCCGTTCATCGCCGCCGCCGATCCGAGTCTCTTGCAGATGGACTCGTGGCAGGAGCTGGCCAATCCGCGCGATCTCACCAAGATATTCGGGACACCGGAATATGCGAGCTGGAGATCGCTGCGCGCATCCGAGGATTCGCGTTACATCGGTCTCGCGATGCCGCGTTTTCTGGCGCGCGTGCCGTACGGCGCGAAGACCGAACCGGTCGATGAATTCGACTTCGAGGAAGACACCGGTTCCGCGGATCACACGAAATACACGTGGGCGAATTCCGCTTATGCGATGGCGGTGAACATCAACCGGTCGTTCAAGTTGTATAGCTGGTGCTCGCGGATTCGCGGCGTGGAATCGGGCGGCGCGGTCGAAGGTTTGCCGGTGCACAGTTTTCCGACCGACGACGGCGGCGTCGATATGAAATGCCCGACCGAGATCGCCATTTCAGACCGGCGTGAGGCGGAACTGGCGAAGAACGGTTTTATGCCGCTGATTCATCGCAAGAACTCGGATTTCGCGGCGTTCATCGGCGCGCAGTCGCTGCAAAAGCCGTTCGAGTATGAAGATCCGGACGCGACCGCGAATGCCGCGCTTGCCGCGCGGTTGCCGTATCTCTTTGCTTGCAACCGCTTTGCGCATTATCTGAAGTGCATCGTGCGCGACAAGATCGGCACGTTCAAGGAACGCTCGGATATGGAGATCTGGCTCAACAAGTGGATCACGCAGTACGTCGATGGCGATCCGGCGAATTCGTCCGAGCACACGAAGGCGCAAAAGCCGCTCGCGGCCGCGGAGGTCAAAGTGCAGGAAGTGCCGGGCGCGCCGGGGTATTACACGTCGCAGTTCTTTTTGCGGCCGCATTATCAGTTGGAAGGGCTGACGGTGTCGCTCAGGCTGGTTTCGAGGTTGCCTTCGGCGAAGCAGGCGGCTTGATGCGTGGTTGGTTGGAAGATTGCCCGCGATGGTTACGTCGCGGGCATTTGCATCACCGTCACCTGCGAAGCATCCCCCACCCAAACCGCGCTGGCACTAAAGTTATCGTGCCCCGGCCGCGCGGCCTCACGCAGATGCGCCACCATCAGATCCAGCCACGCTTGAGGCGTCCGAGCGCGCCCGATCGCATCGATCATCACCGACTCGTCGAGATACTCCCAAAACCCATCGGTGCAAAGCAGAAAGGCGTCGCCCTCCGCGATGAGAAACGGCTCATCCGACGCCGCGATCGACAGATCATCCGCCGTTCCGAGCGCCGAAAACAGCACGTTACGGCGCGGATGCGTTCGCACGTCGCGGCTCTCCAGCAGATTCGCATCGATCATGCTCTGCACGAGACTGTGATCCTGCGTTTGCACAACCGTCGCGCCGCGCCGGAAGCAGTAAAGCCGCGTGTCGCCGCAATGCGCCCACGCCGCGATGCCCGTGCTTTCGTCGATGCCGAGCAGCACCGCCGTCGAACGCATCTGCGAAAGATCGCGGTCGTGCTCCTGCGCATCGATGATCGCGTCGTTCGCGCGCAGCAGCACACGCAACAGGTTCGGCCCGGTCAGCGCGACGCCCGCCGATGCCACGCGCGTCAATTCCGCGAGCACGGTATCGACCGCGATGCGCGATGCCGCATCGCCGCCGCCGTGACCGCCCGCGCCGTCCGCGACCACGCTCGCAAAGAGCGCCGCATGCCGCCACGTCGCCAGCGCGTCCTCGTTGCGCGACCGGCCGCCCACATCGCTCACGCTCGCGGTTTGCAATTGCATGTCGTGTCTCTCGTTACCGGCGTTGTTTAAGCTCGTCGATCTGCGCCTCGTAGGCGGCGACGAACGCTCGGCCGAACAGCGTATGGAAATCTTCGGTGGCTTCGCGCGAAAGCTGGCCGTACATCTCGATGAAAAGATCCCAGCAGCGCGCGCGGCGATTCAATCCTGGCAGCACGCCGTCGAGCAGCGAGCGCCCGGACAGCCGCGCCTCGATGCGCTGCGGCTCGAAGCGCTCGAACACGCCGTCGAGCGCCGCGCGCATCCCCGCGACCATGCCGACCTGATGCGCCCGCAGATCGGCGTACGCATCGTCGAGGGCGGCGGCGGGCGGCATGAAGCCGCGCATCTGCGGATTGAGCAGATGCATGAGCGCGGCCTCCACGTTCGGCGAAAACTTGAGCGGATTGTTGTCCGACGCTTCGATCATCGTCGCGCCCGTTCGCATCTCGCGCTTGAGCGCGGCGCGCGCGGCGAGCAGTTCGAGCGTGCCGCGCGCCGCTTCGCGCAGCAGCTCGCCGAGAAGCTGCATCAGCGCGGGCGTCAGCGCATCGATACGCACGCCGTGCGTGTTCAGCCCGCGCAGGAAGGCATCGACGAGCGCGCGATCGTCGGCGAGCTCCGCTTTCGATGCAACCGCTGACGGCGTCGGCGCCGATCGCGGACGCGGCGGCGTGAACGCGCTGTGCAGTTCCGATCCGGCGTCCGGCCGCGTCGCGGGCGTCCCGGCGGGGCGCGCCGCGGCCGTCAGGCTGGCGAACGGATCGGCATCGTGCGCGGTGTTGGGCTGCGCAAGCGGTTCGACGAGCGGATCGGTGATCGACGCTCCGTCGGACGACGCGCCCGGCGCGAGGTCGAACAACTCGTCGATCGAGCGTTTGCCCGCCGGATCGTCGAAGCCGAAGTCGAAGTGTTCGGCAGCTTTCGGCTTCGGCGTGTGGAGGTTGGCGTCGAAATCGCCAGGCGCCGACGAACCCGCGTCGAACAATCCCGCGAACGGATCGTCCGATGGCGCGTTGGCCGTGACCGTATCGTCATCGACGCCGATATGCGCGCGCAGCTGATAGCCGCCGATCTGCACTTCGTCGCCGTGCGCGAGCGCGACTTCCTGGCCCGGATCGAGCGGCGCGCCGTTGACGAGCGCCGGATTGCTGCCGCGGTCGATCAGCAGAAAGCGCCCGTCGCGCCACTCGATCTGCACATGCAGACGCGAGACCGTGCGCTCGGCGTCATCGAGCACGAGCCGGTTCGTGACCGCACGCCCGACCGTGCCGCCGTCGGCATCGAAGGTCGCCGAGAGCGGCACGCGCGGCGGCTGTCCGTTGTGAAGCGTCACCGTGAGCGTGAGCATGGTTCACTCGAACGCGTAGACGAAGTCGCCCGCGCTCGCCGAGAGCCGGATGTGCGCCAGCGCGCCGCCTTCGGTGAGACGCGTCAGATATTCCGTCGAGATGCGCGGCAGGACGGTGTTCGTGAGCAGCGCGTCGATCACGCGGCCGCCCGATTCGGCTTCCGTGCAGCGCGAAACGATGAGCCGCACGGCGTCGTCGTCGTACTCGAACGGAATGCCGTGATTGTCCGCGACGCGCCGCCGGATGCGTTCGAGCTGAAGCCGCACGATGTCGGCCATCATCGCGTCGGAAAGCGGGTAGTAGGGCACCGTGACGAGCCGGCCGAGCAGCGCGGCGGGAAACACGTCGAGCAGCGGGCCGCGCAACGCGCGCGCGAGTTCCTCCGGCGCGATCGCGCGCGCGGGATCGCGGCACATCGACATGATGACTTCCGAGCCGACGTTCGACGTCAGCAGGATGATCGTGTTCTTGAAGTCGATGTAACGCCCTTCGCCGTCTTCCATCCAGCCCTTGTCAAAAACCTGGAAGAAGATTTCGTGGACGTCGGGATGCGCCTTCTCCACTTCGTCGAGCAGCACGACGCTGTACGGACGGCGGCGCACCGCTTCGGTCAGGATGCCGCCCTCGCCGTAACCCACATAGCCGGGCGGCGCGCCCTTCAGCGTCGAAACCGTATGCGCTTCCTGAAACTCGCTCATGTTGATGACGATGACGTTCTGCTCGCCGCCGTAGAGCGTTTCGGCGAGCGCGAGCGCCGTTTCCGTCTTGCCGACGCCCGACGTGCCCGCGAGCAGGAACACGCCGATCGGCTTGTCGGGATTGTCGAGCCGCGCGCGCGAAGTCTGGATGCGCTTCGCGATCATCTCGAGCGCGTGGCGCTGGCCGATCACGCGGCGATCGAGCGCATCGGCGAGATTGAGCACGGCGGCCAGCTCGTTCTTCAGCATTTTGCCGACCGGAATGCCGGTCCAATCGGCGACGACGCCCGCGATCACGCCCGCGTCGACGCTCGGCAAAATCAGCGGCGCATCGGCCTGCAATTCGGCGAGACGCGATTTGAGCGACGCGAGGCGCGCGAGCTGGTCATCGCGTGAAGCGGCGTCGGCGGCTTCGCGCAACGTCGCGCGCAACGCAAGCAGTTCGTCGACGACGCGCTTTTCCTCCTTCCAGCGCGCTTCGAGCCCGCCGAGCGCATCGCGTTCGCGTGCGAGCATCGCGGCGACATCGGCTGCGCGCGTGCCGACATCGACGCCCGCATTCGCCTCCCGCGCGACGATCTGCGCCTCGACTTCGAGCGCCTCGATACGGCGTTGGCAGTCGTCGACGAGCGGCGGCGTCGCGTGCTGGCTGACGGCGACGCGCGCACACGCCGTGTCGATGAGCGACACGGCCTTGTCGGGCAACTGCCGCGCCGGAATATAGCGATGCGACAGCCGCACGGCCGCCTCGATCGCCTCGTCGAGCAACTGCACGCGATGATGCCCTTCGAGCACCGCCGCGACGCCGCGCAGCATCCGCACGGCCTTGTCCTCGTCCGGCTCCTGAACCTGCACGACCTGAAAGCGCCGCGTGAGCGCGGGATCTTTCTCGATGTGCCGCTTGTATTCGGCCCACGTCGTGGCCCCGATCGTGCGCAGATCGCCGCGCGCGAGCGCCGGTTTCAGCAGATTGGCGGCATCGCCGGTGCCGGCCGCGCCGCCCGCGCCGACGAGCGTATGCACTTCGTCGATGAAGAGAATCACCGGCTTCGGACTCGCCTGCACATCCTCGACGACCTGACGCAGACGCTGCTCGAACTCGCCCTTCATGCTCGCGCCCGCCTGCAAAAGCCCGAGATCGAGCGACAGCAGCGCGACCTCGCGCAAGGGCGGCGGCACGTCACCGCGCGCGAGCCGCTGCGCGAAGCCTTCGACCACGGCGGTCTTGCCGACGCCCGCTTCGCCCGTCAGCAGCGGATTGTTCTGCCGCCGCCGCATGAGAATATCGACGAGCTGGCGAATCTCGTCGTCGCGGCCCGTAACGGGGTCGAGCTGGCCGCGGCGCGCCTTGTCGGTGAGATCGGTCGCGTATTTGCGCAGCGCTTCCTGCTGGCCCATGGCGGCGGGCGCGGCTTGCGCATCGGCCGCGTCCGGCTGCGGCTCGGCTTCGCTTTCCTCGACCGAATCCGCGACGATGCGCGCGAAATTGTCCGACAGGTCTTCCGGCTTGATGCGCTCGAATTGCCGCGATATGCCGACGAGCACGCTGCGCAGCCGCTGCGTCTTCAGCATGCCGACGAGCACATGCCCGGTCCGCACTTTGTTCGCGCCGAACAGCAGCGTGCCGTAGACCCAGCCGCGCTCGATCGCATCGCCGATGTGCTCGGAGATGTCGGAGATCGACGTCGCGCCGCGCGGCAGGCGATCGAGCGACGCCGTCAGCTCGCGCGCAAGGGCGGCGGCGTCCACGCCGTAATGCGCGACGATGCGCTGCCAGTCGGAGTTCGGCGTCTCCAGAATCTGCATGATCCAGTGCGCCAGCTCGACATACGGATTGCCGCGCATCTTGCAGTAGACCGTCGCGCTTTCGACGGTCTTGTAGCCGAGCCTGTCGAGCTTGCCGAACAGCGCGACACGACTGATTTCCGCCATCGCCGGACTCCTTTTTTTTCGATGCGCGCGGATCGAAGGCGCGCCTCCATCCGATAAGACGGCGCAGCGGCGGCTTTTTTTCAACGTGTCCGCGTTCAGGCGAGATGCGCGTCGGCGTCGAGCGCGAGATCGGCGCAATCGGCGCGGCGCGCGGCGAGACCGAGCCACGCCGAATAGCCGAGCCGTCCGTAGCGGCCGAGCTGCGCGGTCGGCACGTCGTCGGCGGCGAGGACGAGTTGCGCGTCCCATGCAAGCTCGCCGTTCAGATGCCGGCGCACCACGGCGACGAGCGTCGGCAGCGCGGCGCCGCCCGGCAGCAGCGACTCGAACTGCGCGAGCGACAGCGGCCCGATCGCGAGGCGAAACGCGTGCTGCCGATCCCACACCGCGCGTCCCAGCACCGCGCCGCGTCCGAGTTGGGCGAAGCCCGCTGGATCGCCGGGACCGCGCATCGCCCGATGCCGCAACGCAGTGCGCTCGTCGCGTTGCAGCGCCATCCAGTGCCCGCGATACGGCTCCACGCGCACCGGCACGCGCAAGAGCGCGCTCGCGATCGCTTCGAGCACGTCGGCGGGACGCGTCTGCATGTTGGCGAGGCCCGCGAAATGCAGCTTCGCGTGATCGGAGACGGCGTCGCGATTGCGGCTGGCTTCATCCGCGAGTCCGATCAGCGCGCCCGCATAGAAGGCGAAGCGGTCGTGGCCGGGACGATCCAGCCACGCTACCGGCCGTCCCTGCGCCCACGCGCGATAGAACAGCAGCAGGAATCGATGCAGCAGCGTATCGAGCAGGCGCACGAAAGCCGTGTCGCCGCGATGCAGCGCGCGCTCGCGGGCGAAGTCCGTCAGATGCAGCGGCAGCGGGCCGTTCGGTCCGAGATAACCGAAGAAGCGCTGTTCGAGGCGCGGCGCGCGGGCGTTCTCATCGCGTGTGAGCGCGGCGAGCGGCGCGGGCGCGAACGAAAGCGATACGTCCTGCGCGAGACGCAGCGGCTCGTCGGCGGGACGCGCGCCGCAGCCGAGACGCGGCAAGTGCGGCGTCAGTGCCTCGACGTGCCGCATCAGGCGATAGAAATCGTGCAGATGCGGCTCGGCGGCGACTGCATCGAAGAGATCGACGAGTGCGCGCGCAGGCTCGGGCAGCGCCGCCGCGCTCAGAAGATCGCTCTCGTCCCGCATCGCGGCGCCAGGCGCAGGATTTCGCCGCGCGCGCTCGTGCGCAAAGCGGTCTGCACGAACGCGTTGATCGACACGTAGCGCGCGAAAAAGCGGTCCAGCACGCAGCCGAAGAGCCACGCGCTGCCGCCCTGAAACGCGAGATCGTCGACGAGCACGTCGATCATGAGGCCGCGACCGAACGCGATCGGACCGGGCATCGGCAGACGGCGCACGACGCCGCGCGCATCCACGGCGGCGACGCCCGCGACCTGGCTTCGCCCCGCCTGGTCGGCGTCCGCGACATGCAGCATCAACAGCGCGCGCAACGCGGCGGCGGCTTCGCGCGGCCCGTTCGACACCGACAGGTAATGTAGCGACAATTGATCGATGAGCCGCCAGCTCCGCGCCGCGTCGAGATTCGCGGGCGCGGGCCGCGACGGGCCGCTCACAGAGCGCACGCGGCTCACGGGCGCGGCGATGTCGAGCGAGAAATCGTCGCCGGTGGCGCTGCGCGGCATCATCAAAGGCAGATCGCGATTGGTGCAGAGCGTCGCGAACGACAGTTGCCGCAGGGAGCCGCGATACGGCGCGGCGTTGGGGTCGACGATCGATACATACGTCTCGCTGCCCACGTATTCCGTGCGCGCGCCGCTCTTGCGCCGTCCGGCGGGCACGATGCGCGGCTCGCGCTCGGTCGTGAAGTACGCGGCCTCGCCGGGGCGGTCCGCGAGAAAGTCCGCGTAGAACGGATGGAATGTCTGCTCCGCATCGTCGTTCGCGCCGTAGCCCGAGACGGCAGTGACGGAATGCACTTCGAAGTCGAGCGGATGCGTGCGGTCCGGCACGACATGAAAGCGCGCGGCGGCTTCGGTCACGAGCGCGCGATCCGCGTGCTTCGCGAAGAGATTGATCGCGGGCACGCAATCGAGCAACACGTTGTCCTTGGTGACGATGCGTTCGAGCGACGCATCGCCGTTCGCGAGCAGAAACGTCAGTTCGATTTCGCGCGATGCGAACGACGGCAGCACATCGGCGAACCCGGCGAGGCGCGCGAATCGAAACCGCTCGGGCAGCGCGAAATACTCATGCAGCAGCCGATAACCCTGAAACGCGTTCGGCGTGACGGGCAGGAGCGCTTCGCGATCGCCGAAACCGGCGGGCGCGACGGCATCGGCGGGCAACGCGGCAAGCGCGCGGCTCGGGCGCTCGGGCGTCGATACGACGACGGCGAGCGTCCCCGACATCACGAGTTCGTACAGGCGATACGCGGTTTCGTCGCCGCCCGCGAAATGCAGGTTCAGCGCATCGAGACGCAATACGTCGAAGGACAGGCCTTCGGGCGTCGCGAGGCGGATGCGCAGCGCGCCCTTCACGCGCGGCGCGAGCGTCTGCGTCGCGGGAATCGCGGCGAGCGGCAGGTCCTGCATCTGCGCGACATAGCGCGCGTCGGTCAGCTCGATCGGCCAGAGCGTGAGATCGGCGCCGGTACGGAATTCGCACGGCGTCATGTGCGCGCTCGCGGCATGCCGGGCGATGAGCGCGGTGCCGCGCGGCACGGTGAAGCCATCGGCGAGATTCGGATTCGCGAGATCGGGCGCGAGACGGGCGATCAGCATCGAAGGCGTCGGGCAGGCGGCCTGCGGCAGCACGACATGCGCGAGTTGCTGCGTGAAGCGCGGAAACTCCTCTTCGATCTTCAGTTGCACGCGCGCCGCGAGAAACGCCGTGCCTTCGAGCAGACGCTCGACATAGGGATCGGCCACGTCGATGCCGCTCATGCCGAGGCGCGCGGCGATCTTCGGAAACTGCTGCGCGAACTCCGCGCCCATCTCCCGCAGATGCGCGAGCTCGGTGTTGTAGTGACGCAGAAGTCGCGGGTCCATGTGCGTGGTCGTCGTGGTCAGCGCGGGAGTTCCATCACCGTGATGCCGCCTTCTTCCAGATCGATCTGCGTGCGCAGCGCGAATTCCAGCGGCACGGGCTGCGCCCAGAGCAGGCCGCGGATCACGAGCGCGATCTGGTTGTGCATGTCGAGCACGGAACGGTCGAGCACCGGCTCGATTTCGAGCGTCGAGGGATCGATGCGCGGCTCGAAGCGCTCGATCGCCTGGCGAATCGCCTGTTCGAGCAATACCGTGTCGATGGTCGATGCGAATCGCCCCGACAAACACGGCAAGCCGTAATTGAGCACCGACGCGAACGCGTGCGGAAAGTCGTCCTCGACGATCGCATCGCCCAGATTCGTCGTGTTGAAGAGCCACGACACGTCGCGCAGCACGGCCGCGCGCAGCCCGCGATGCGACATGAAGCGCTCGCCGGGCGGATCGGCGCGCGTGGCGGGATCGTCGTCGATCAGGCGGTCGAGCAGCGTGGGCTGCAGACGGTCGGCGGCGCTGGGCTCGTTCATCGCGCGGTCCTTGCGCTCAACTCACGCGCCGCGTCGATACATCGAGCGCGAAGGTCACTTCCGCGCCGCGGCTGCCGGTCGCGGTCTGCGGCGCACAGGTCATCGTCAGTTGTTGCGCCGACAGTTCGAAGACCTCGCAGGGCCGCGCAAGGCGCACGCTCGTGTAGATCTGATAGTTACGGATGTACGCCTGCTCCAGCTTCATCGACAGATATTCGATCTGCACGCCGTGGTCCGTGCCCGCCGCCTTGAAGCACTTCACATGCGCAACCGCGAGCAGTTCGGCCTGCGCGCACAGCTTCGCGAGGACGGGCGAGGCCGAGTCCACCGACTTGATGACGCAAAGCGCCGTGACGCGCATGTCGTTGGCATTGAGCGCGGCGGCGTGCGGCGCGGCGTCGTAGCCTTGCGCCCAGCGCCAGCCGTGGATCTGCATCGGCGTGTCCCAGTCGCCGCGCTTGGCCGCTTCGCCCTTGACCGGCGTGTTGCTGCGCTTGGGGACGACGTGCAGGAACATGTCGTCCGATTCCGTGAGCGCGAGCAGATCGAACTGGCGCAGGGCGTCGAGCGTGAGGTGGCTGTCGGGGCGCGTATCGCTGGGTTGCATCGTGCTCATCCGGTGGACGACGGTCTGAACACAAGACGGCGCACATCGCGCGATTTTGAAGTTCAAAAATGCGCGGTGCGTTTCGTTTTACCAGTGGATTGCACGCGCGGCGCGCAACGAAAGCCGATCACGACGGAGGATCACATGGCTACGACCGACTGTTATCTCAAGATCGATGGAATCGACGGCGAGTCGAAGCACAAGGGGGCGGAAGGGCAGATCGAAGTGCTGAGTTTCAACTGGGGCGTGACGAACGCGAGCAACCCGATGACGGGCAGCGGCAGCGGCATCGGCAAGGCGTGCCCCGGCGTGTTCCAGTTTGTGCATCAGTACGACAAGTCCGCGCCCACGCTCAAGAAGAACTGCGCGAGCGGCAAGCACATGGCGAACGCGAAACTCACCGTCAGCAAGGCGGGCGAAGGGCAGAAGGAATTTCTCACCGTCACGATGAAACAGGTCACGGTGACGAAGGTCTCGCTGATCTGCGTGCCGAATGGCCATCCGGAGCAGACGGTCGATCTGAGCTACGCGGACATCGAGTTCGAATACAAGCCGCAGGACGACAAGGGCGCGCTCGGCGGCGCCGTGAAGTTCGGCTGGGACGTGCGCAGCACCGAAGTGCGTTGATCCGTCAGGCGCTTCCCGCGCGGTCGGCCCGCGAGCGTGCTCGCTGACGCGCCAGCGGTCCGAGCAGATGGCTGATTTCGGCGACCGACAGAACCTGATCGGGGCTATCGAAATTCAGGGCGTTCATCGGCATTTGCGGCGCTTCGGCCTGCGCGGGATGTTGCACGATGCTCATTCCGCCCGCCGCCTTGATCGCCTGCAAGCCCCGCGTTCCGTCGCCCCCGCCGCCCGTCAGCACGACGCCCACGACGCGTCCGTGAAAGCACGCCGCCGCCGATTCGAAGAGCGGATCGGCCGCCGGGCGCACGTGATGGACCTTGGGACCGTCGTCGAGCGCGAGATGGCCGTCAGCCGATACCACGAGATGACGGCCCGGCGGCGCGAGATAAATGCGTCCGGGCTCGATGCTTTGTCCGTGACGCCCGTATTCCACGGTGAGCGACGTATGCCGCTGGATGCACTCGCCCAAAAGACGCGGCCCTGTCATTCCCGAATGGAGCACGATCAGAAGCGAGCCTTCATAGTCGGGATCGAGCGCACTCACGAGCCGGCATAGCGCCTTGAACCCGCCCTGCGAAGCTGCAACGACTGCAATGTCGCGTCGCACCGTCATGCTTGTCCTTGATTGTCTCTGAAGTTTTCTCCGTGGACCTAGCAAAGAAGATGCCGCGCGCCCGGATGACCGGCGACGGGCGCGCCTGTTTCAACGAACGCCGGCTTCTTCCAGCAGCCATTCCTTGAACGCGATCACGGGCGCATGGGCCGCGCTTTCCGGCCGATGCACGAGGTAGTACGCCAACTCGCAACTCTGGACGATATCGAACGGCTTGACGAGGCGGCCTTCGGCCAGATCGCGTTCGACGAGCGTCGTGCGTCCGAGCGCCACGCCGTAACCGGAAATCGCGGTTTGCAGGCCCATCGCGGAATCGTTGAGCTGCAGTCCGCGGTCGGTATCGATGCGGTCGCGGCAGCCGGCATGCAGCAGCCACGAACGCCACGTCGGGAAGAGACCGGCGCCGGTCATCGACGTATCGTGGATGAGCGGATGATGTTGCAAATCGGACGGCGCTCTGAGCGCGTGCTCGCCTTCCATCAGCGCCGGGCTGCATACCGGAAAAAATTCGTCGCGCAGCAGGAACGTAGAGACGAGGCCCGCCCATGCTCCCGCGCCGTAGCGTATGCCGACGTCGATCCGTTCGGCCGTGAAGTCGGTGAGGCGGCCGCTCGTGTCGATCCGCAGGTCGTAGTAAGGATGTCTTCGCTGAAAGCGTTCGACGCGCCAGAGCAGCCAGCGATCCGCGAAAGCCGGCGGCACGGTCAGCGTAAAGACGATGCGCGACTTGCTGGCCTTCAGCCGTTCGACGGCACTCGACAGCAGATCGAAGCCGCCTTGCAGATCCGGCAGCGCAGCGCGGGCAGCGTCGGTCAATGTGAGACGCGACGGTCCCGATGCCGATCGATGGAACAACTCGATATCCAGATAGCTTTCGAGTCCGCGAATCAGTTGGCCGACCGCGGCCGGCGTGACGTTCAACTCGTCCGCCGCCGCAGCGTAGCTCAGATGCCGCGCGACCGCCTCGAAGGCTCGCAGTGCGTTCAGATTGCTGGGCGCTCGCATGTTTCGTCATTCAGCCGTGGGATCTCGTGAATGTACAGAATCATGGTGACGCGTGCATCCGCCATCGAAGGCGATGCGTCAGAGCTGCGTCAGTCCGCCATCCACGACGACTTCGGTGCCGGTCACGAACGATGCATCTTCGCTCGCGAGAAAAAGGGCGGCACGCGCGACTTCCTGTGCTTCGCCGAAACGCTTGAGCGGCACGGCGGCTTCGATGGCCGCGCCCGCATCGGCGAGTTCCTTGTCCGACAAGCCCAGTTTCGTGTGAAACGGCGTGGCGATCGGGCCGGGGCTCACCGCATTGATGCGAATGCCACGCGGCGCGAGTTCGGCGCCGGCGGTGCGAACGAGCGAACGCAGCGCGGCTTTCGTCGCGGAAAGAATGGACAGTCCCGGCGTGCCGGTTTCATTCAGGAACGAAGTCGTGACGACGATTGCGCCGCCCTTCGGCAGATGTGGCGCCGCCTTCTGGATCGTGAAGAACACGCCGTTGAAGTTGAGCGAGAATTGCGCTTCGATCTGTTCGGGCGTCACGGCTTCGAGCGGCGCGGCCTGGCCGGCTCCGGCGTTGGCGAACACGATGTCGATACGGCCGTGGCTCTCCACGATATCGACGATCGCGCGATCGATCTGCGCCGGATCGCGCGAATCGACTTTGAGCGCGATCGCCGAATCGCCGAGAATCCGCGCTGCTTCGTCGAGCCGGCTTTGCGTCGTGCCGGTGACGATGACCGTCGCGCCTTCCTTCTGAAACAGCTTGGCCGCTTCCAGTCCGATTCCCGACGTGCCGCCCGTGATGAGCGCGACTTTGTTCTTCAGTTTCATGGCTTGCTCCTTCGATCGATGTTTGAGGTCAGGGGTGTTCGCTTGATTGCGCTGCCCGGTGACTCAACTATCGGCGAGAGGCCCGACACCGGCAAACGAGAAGATCTGCCAACGCGGAGAAGAAAAACTTTTCGGGTGTTGGAGAGGCGCAAGCGATCCTGATGCGCGCGGATCGCGTGGGCGCAGCGGGCCGATAGGCCAGCCGAGTTCGATTCTCAGGCCGCGGCGTCCGAGCGCGCTCACGTATGCCAGCGCCCGTGAATGCGTCAACGAAAGCAGATTCGCGCGCTCATGCCTCGATGCCGAGCGGCGCGAGCACCTTGCGCATGCGCTCGATCGCGAGCGCCGGATCGCGCAGCAGACGCGCTTGATCCGCGAGCCGGAACACATCCGCGAGATAGGCGGGCGGGCGCATGCCGTGATGTCCGCCCGGCATGAAGAAGTGATCCTGAAAGCCGTTCAGATACGCGAGAAAGACCACGCCCGTCTTGTAGTACTGCGTCGGTGCGCGAAAAATGTGGCGCGACAGCGGGACGGTCGGCGACAGCAACGCATGAAAGGTGTCGAGATCGTCGTTTGCGAGTGCGGCGAGCGCCTGCGACGCCGCTGGCGCGATCGCATCGAAAATGCCGAGCAGCGCGTGCGAAAAGCCGTGCTCGTCGCCGGCGATGAGACTTGGATAGTTGAAGTCATCGCCCGTGTACATCTTCACCGATGACGGCAGGCTTCGGCGAAACGCGATTTCCTTCGCGTCGTCGAGCAGCGAGATCTTGATGCCGTCCACCTTCCCGACGTTCTCGCCGATCACCTCGAGGCACACGCGCGCCGCGCCTCGATGATCGTCCGCGCCCCAGTAGCCTTCGAGCTCGGGATCGAACATCTCGCCGAGCCAGTGAAGGATCACCGGCTGATCGCACATCGCGAGCACTTCCCGATAGACGCGCCGGTAATCGTCCGGCGTGCGCGCGACTTTTACGAGCGCGCGGCTCGCCATCAGAATGACGCGGCCGCCCACGCGTTGCACGGCTTCGAGTTGCTGCCCGTAGGCGCGGATGACTGCATCGCACGTCGAGATATCGCGCGGCGCGACATGATCCGTGCCGCAACCGGACGCGATGCGCGCGCCGGGAATGTCGCGCGTGCCCGCGATCGTGCGCGTGATCAGTTCGAGCGCGCTCGGCCACGGCAAGCCCATGCCGCGTTGCGCGGTATCCATCGCTTCGGCGATACCCAAGCCTTGCTGCAACAGATAGCGCCGATAGTCGAGCGTGCGCGCCCAGTCGATGGCGGGCGTGCCGTTCAGTTCGACCGCGCGCAACGGATCCGCGACGACGTGCGCCGCCGAATACGCGATGCGGTTGAAGGGCGCGGCGGGCGTGCGTACGTCGAGCGGCACGCCTTGCAGACGATATGTCTCGAGTGTGCCGGATGCGGTCGGGAGCGTGATGGTCGAGTTCATGTCGGATCAGTATTTGGTGACGAGCAGGCCGCCGTCGACACGGATGGCCTGGCCAACGCTGTAGGGCAATCCGCCGGTGGCGAGCGTGCGCACGGCGACGGCCACTTCCTGCGGCGTGCCCCAGCGATTGATGGCGGTGAGACCTTGCTCCATTTGCTGGTCGTAGCGTTCCTTCGACGGCGCGGTCATCTCGGTCGCGATGAGTCCCGGCTGCACTTCATACACGCCGATGCCGTGCGGCGCGAGCCGCAGCGCGAACAACGTGTTCGCCATCGAAAGCCCGGCCTTCGATACGCAGTATTCGCCGCGCAACGGCGACGCCGCGACTGCATTCGACGACGTGATCGTGATGACGCTCGGATGCGCCGCGACGCTCGCGCGCGTTCGAGCCAGCATGTGCTTCGCGAACGTCTGCATGAGAAAGAACGTGCCGCGCGTATTGGCCGTCATGCAGCGGTCGAAACTTTCCGGCGTGACATCGAGCAGATCGCCGCGCGACATGACCGAGACGCCCGCGTTGTTCACGAGGCAGTCGATCGTGCTTTCGAGCCGCGCTTCGATATCGAGCAGCATCGGGCGATGGCTGTCGATATCGGCGAGATCGTTGATGACGGCGATGGCGCGCGCGCCGCTTGCCTCGACATCGCGCACGGCCTGATCGAGTTCATCGGATGCGGCGATATCGGTGAGGGCGATATCGAAGCCCGCGCATCCGAGTTCGATGGCGATCGCGCGTCCGATGCCGCGCCGGCTGCCCGTCACGACCGCAATGGGCCGCGCGCTCACAGCGATGCTCCGTTCGCGACGAGATCGCGCGCGATGATCGTGCGCTGAATCTGATTGGTGCCTTCGTAGATCTGCGTGATCTTCGCGTCGCGATACAGCCGCTCCACTTCATAGCCGCGAATGTAGCCGCTGCCGCCGAATATCTGCACGGCGTTCGCGCTGTGCTTGACGGCGGTATCGCCCGCGAAGCATTTCGCCATCGAACAGGCGATGCTGGCGCGGTCGCCCGTATCGAGACGCTCGGCCGCGTCGTGCACGAGCAGGCGCGCGGCCTGAATGTCTTTCGCCATGTCGGCGAGCATCCACTGCACGCCCTGAAATTCGGCGATATGGCTGCCGAACTGCTTGCGCGTCTGCGCATAGTCGAGCGCGGCTTCGAGCCCCGCCTGCGCGATGCCGACCGCCAGCGCCGCGATGCCGACACGGCCCTTGTCGAGCACGCTCATCATGATGTGAAAGCCGCGTCCTTCTTCGCCGAGCAATGCATCGTGACGCAGCTTCACGCGATCGAAATGCAGCTCGCCCACTTGCGACGCGCGCTGGCCCATCTTGTGTTCCTTCGGTCCCTTCGACACGCCTTCGAGATCGCAATCGACGATGAAGATGCTCATGCCGCGCTTGCCCGCGGCGGCATTCGTGCGCGCGAGCACGAACGCGACATCCGCGACGGGCGCGTTGTGAATCCACAGCTTCGCGCCGTTCAGCTCCCAGCCTTCGGCGGTGCGCGTGGCCGTGGTGCGAATGCCGGAGACGTCGGTGCCCGCATCGGATTCGGTGATGCAGTACGCGGGCCGCAGCGCCGCGCGCAACAACGGCTCCATGTACTGCGCGCGCTGCGCCTCGGTGCCGTGCACGCTCAGCAACGTGCCGACGAGTTCGAGCAGGCCGCATTGATCCGCCACCGACGAATAGCCGCGCGACAGTTCTTCCATGACGAGCGCGTACGCGGCGGCATCGAGACCCGCGCCGCCGAATGCTTCCGGCACCGTGATGCCGAAAAGCCCGAGCTCGCCCATCTGCCGATAAACCTCCGCCGGAAAGCGCTCTTCGCGGTCGAGTTCTTCCGCCAGCGGACGGATGACTTCCTGCGCGAAGCGGCGCGTCGTGTCGCGAATCTGTTGATGTGTTTCCGAGAGTTTCATGCCGTCTCCGATCGATATGAAAAGGCCCGCAATTTGCATTCGGCCGACCCGTTCAGATAAACCCGAGCGCCTCGCAGAAGACCTTGAATTACGTGGTTTCGTGTGCCGGCATTCGCAGCAAGTAACCATCTGGTGGGTTATTTAAGACCAACGAAACGCCGCTGTCAACGTGTTTCGCGGCCGATGAAAACGGAGGATGACTTGAGCAAGTGGATGCAGGCCGCCGACGCGGTGCTCGCGCAACTTGAGGCGCGTTTCCTTGGCGACCGGGCACTCGCGCGATCTGACGATCGTTCGTGCGCTCGGCATCGGCGATGGCAAGGGCAGCGGGCCAGGCCGCCTGGCTCACGAGGGAAGGGTCAGGCGTGTGAGCGGCTTCTCGCGGCCGCATAAGCGGCGCGAACGTATTCGCTATTTGCGGATGGTCCGCAGCACCGTGTCGATGTTGAAGGCGAGGCGCGCATCGAGCGCTTCCTTGTCCATGAAGTCGAAGTCGAAGATCAGCCCGCTCGTAAAACGGTTGGTCAGATAGTAGTAGCTGATGCCGGCCATCGTGATGTGCAGTTGCCGCGGATCGATGCCGCTGCGAAATGCGCCCGATGCGACGCCGCGATCGAGGATGCGCTGCAGCATCGACGTGAAGTTCTGATGGAGTTCCATGAAGCGCGCGGACTTCTTCACGTGACGAGCCTTGTGAAGATTTTCGTTGCTGACGAGGTTCAGGAATTCCGGATGACGAAGGTAGTGGTTCCAGGTATGTGTGACGAGGGCGGCGATCGCATCCTCGGGTGACAGATGATCGAGATCGAGTTTTTGCTCGGCGGAACGGATGTCGGCGTAGACATCCTCCAGCACTTCGAGGAACAGGTTCTCCTTACTGCCGAAGTAGTGATAGATCATCCGCTTGTTGGACTTCGCGCGGGCCGCAATGGCTTCGACGCGAGCGCCATCGAGACCGAGTTTCGCGAACTCCTTCTTCGCCGCTTCGAGAATGCGGGCGCGTGTGACTTCGGGATCGCGCTGTCTGGGTTGGCGAGTGGCGGTAGCCTTCGTGGCTTTGGCGGATTTCGCGGCCGCTTTTTCTGGCGTGGTCGCAATGGTCATGGGGTTCTCATGCACAGAAGTCCGGGAGCCGGCCAATGCCGGCGGTCTGGCGACGACTATAAACCAAAACGTTCGTCTTAAGAGAGTAACCGGGTAGTGCATGGAATGAGGCAGACAGGGTGACGACGAGTGAATCGAAAGCAGCCCTGAAGCTCCCGCGCGAGGCGATACCCACCGCGATGTATATCGACGGCAGGCATCACGCGAACGCGGAGTGCGAATTCATCGCGCGCAAGCGTTCAGGCCATGGCGTGCCGGTGGCGGCGACGGCGCGCCCGCGGCCGCACGTCGATGGGCCATGCTCTCCAACGTCAAACTTCGCTGCGCTTCAGAAGATAATCGAGACCGCCTGCGCGAAACCATCGATAGCCATACGGCTCCAGCACGACCGTATGCTGTCCCTTCGCATCGCCCTGACTATGATCGTCGGATAACAGATTGACCAGCACGTCGTTCTCTCCAGCGCCGAGGCCGACCCGAAACTTCACGGTGCACGCCGCGGCGCTGAAGTTATGCAGGCAGACCACCGAATTGTTTCGCCAGTCGTAACGCAGCGCAAGCACGTCGTCGCGCGATGCCTTCAGAATCGCGAAGTCGCCCCAGCTTATCTCGGGCACTTCCTTGCGCATCCGGATCATTCTCTCCATCCAGTTCAGCAGCGAGTCCGGATCGCGGCGCTGGCTCGCGACGTTCACACGTTCGTAGCCGTAGGGTCCGCCAGAAATCACCGGGCAAACGGGACGCGCGTGCTTCGTGAAACCGGCATGCGGCTCCGTCGACCATTGCATCGGCGTTCGCACGCTTTCGCGCTCGGGCAGGCGCAGGTCGTCGCCCATGCCGATCTCATCGCCGTAGCGCACGACGGGCGTGCCCGGCAGCGTCAGCATCAGGCTGTACGCAAGCTCGAGCCGATGACGATCTCCGTCGAGCATCGGTGCAAGACGACGGCGAATGCCGCGCTTGTACAGTTGCATGTCCGGCTCCGGGGCGAACGCCGCGAACACGGCTTCGCGCTGCGCGGGCGATAGACGGCCAAGATCGAGTTCATCGTGGTTTCGCAGGAATACGCCCCACTGCGCGGTTGCGGCGCGCGATTTCGTCGCGTCGAGCGCGTTCTTCAGAGGCGTGGCGTCGGCGCACGCGAGCGCATGAAACGTGTTCTGATTGACCTGGAAGTTGAACATCATCTGCAATCGCTCGCCCGCGTCGCCGAAGTATTTCATGTCGGTGTCGGGCAGCACGTTCGCCTCCGCGAGAATGATCGCGTCGCCCTGACGCCATTGCAGGAACTCGCGAAACATACGCAGCATGTCGTACTGCTCAACGGGCCGCTTCACCTGTGCGCCCTTGGCGGCGATGACGAACGGGACCGCATCCATGCGAAAGCCCGAAACGCCGAGCTGAATCCAGAAGCCCATGATCTTCAGCAACTCCGCCTGCACGAACGGATTGGATGTATCGAGGTCGGGCTGAAACTCGTAGAAGCGGTGGAAGTACCACATGGCCGCTTCCTTGTCGTAAGTCCACGTCGTCTTTTGCACGCCGGGGAAGACCACGCCGTCCTTCGCGTTGGCCGGCCGCTTCTTCGACCAGACGTACCAGTCGCGATATTTCGAATCGGGATCGCGCCGCGCCTCACGGAACCACGGATGCTGATCCGACGTGTGATTCACGACGAGATCGATCATCACGCGCAACCCGCGTTGACGGCACGCGTGCGTGAAGTCCGCGAAGTCGCCGAGCGAGCCGTATCGCGGATCGACGTTGTAGTAATCGCTGATGTCATAGCCGTTGTCGCGGCCAGGCGACGGCTGGAACGGCATCAGCCAGATGGTGGTGATGCCGAGCCCCTGAAGATAGTCGAGCCGCCGCAGCAAGCCCTGAAAGTCGCCGACGCCATCGCCGTTCGCGTCCATGAACGTGCCGACGGACAGGCAATAGATGATCGCGTTCTTGTACCAGAGGTCGTTGACCATACCGATCGCGTGAAGTCGATGAAGGGCGAACCGGGACGGTGCGCCCCTGCATTGCTTATTACATATGCTTATTGCTTCTTCGCGGCATCGACCTTCGCTTCGGCCGCTTTCTTGTTCGCGTCGTTCTGGGCTTCGACCTTGTTTTCATCGGCCTTGGCCTGCGCTACGTTCGCATCGTGGGCGGCGTCCTGCTTCTTCCTGTCCGCCTTCGCCTGGGCATCGTGCATCTTCTTGTTGGCCTTGCTCTGCGCGTTGGCCGCGTCGTTTCGCGCGCCCGATGCCTCCGCAGCCGTGGTCGCCTTCGCGCCCTTGGCGGCCTTCTTGTCGGCATCGGCCTGAGCGGAAGCCTTGTCTTCGTCCGCCGATGCCTGTGCCTTGGCCGCATCGCTCTGAGCTTCGGCCTTCTTCTTGTTCGCCGTCGCCTGCTCCTCCATCTTTTCGCTGTTTGCCTTCATTTGAGCCTTTTGCGCGTCCGAGGCATCTGCGGCGACTGCCGCGTGCTGAAACGCCGTCGTGGCGAGGAGTGTGGACGCGATAACAGCGATGAGCTTTTTCATGATCGATATCTCCTGTACATCTGTTTTTGAATGACTGCTCCCGACGCGGCGGGCTAACGGCATCGCCGATCAATGAAGTTCGCTTCAGAGTTCCGGGGGCACGTTGCGATACGTTGCGTCGTCCCGCTCGAAGCGTTGCCAATAGGGCGGCCGGCTGTAGTACCGGTGAATCGAGTCGGCCCACGAGCGATCTGCCATCGATGGCCACGCATCCTTGTCGAAGCCGGGCGCGCTCTTCACTTGTTCCGTGGTCGCTGAAATCCGAAAGCACTTGTTGTTGGTATCCAGCGTCAAGGCGCTCCATGGAATCGCGAGCAGCTTGTCGCCGATCCCAAGGAAGCCGCCGCTCGAAAGGACCGCATACGCGATGCGTCCGGATGTGACGTCGAGCATGATCTCCTTGATCTTGCCGACATCGTCTCCATCGGAACTCAGTACGTTGTTTCCATCCAGCGTGCTCGCGGCCATGACGTCGGGGCCCGGACCATCCGCGGTCTCGGCGCCTTTCCCGACAATGTTCATCTGGCTTGTATCGACTGACATGATTTGTCTCCCAATGAGCCGACGTTCGACATCGGCATGTCGTTATCGACGCAAAGAACGTTCCGCATATTGGGAGACTGCTTTCGTACGACCGTCGGATGTTTTGCGACTGGATGCTTCTCAGTTCGCCGCGGGACGGACCGTTGCAGTCAGTGCTCCAGTCAGCGTGCCGTCACGCGAATGAGCCTTGCTGCCGGACCTTGATTGATGGGCGCGTCTGCGCTATCAGCGGCGACGCGCCACTTCGGGAACGTGCCGGAGCTGTCGACTTGCCACGCATCACCCGCTTCATCGACGTAGATCGCGCTCGCGCGTCCCTTGGCAGCCGATGTCCTGCGCGCACGCGGCGCATCGCGGTCGAATGACCGGCTGCCCAGCTCGTTGAAGACCGTCGCAAGCGGGCGGTCTGCCTGACCCGACTCGCTGAGCGGAGCGGCGTGCGGTCCTGCGGGCGCGCGCAGCACTGCTTCGGCAGGCTTGCGACCAGCGAGGATCGCGGAGAGCAGCGCCGACGGACCAGTCCGGTCAGATGCTTCGGAAACCTTATCGTCTGCACGCTTCGCGGATGCCGCACCCGGTGAATCGAGCGTGAGCGGCTCGCTCGCGTTGTCGATCTGCACGACGAGGATGACGTGCCAGTCGTCCGGCGTGTTCCTGTAGCGCGGCGCGAGCGACACGAGACGCATGCGCGCGATGTCGAAGCCCGCGTCGCGCAGCAGCAGATATTTGGCGACGGCGAAATCCTTGCACACGCCGCTTTCGATGAAGAAACGCGCCGGCGCGTAGTAGCTGCCATCGGTTCCGTCGCGGTAGCGGATCTCGTTGACGAGCGCGTCGGCGAGCAGCGCGGCCGAGCGATCGCCGGTCTTTGCGCGCGCGGCCTTGACCTGCGCAACGAGCCGAGTCCATCCGGCGGGTTCGCGCATCTGATGGATGCGCAGCGCTTCGCGCAGGCGCTGCACGCGGCCGATCGCATCCGATGATGGCTCGAGCTTGCTGTCGGCAAGGGGCAAGAGAAAGATCAGGTCGCCGACCTGCGCGAGTTCCGGGCGCATCTTGCGGTTGGCTTCCCACCATGTGCCGGTGCGCAGGCGCTCGATGCCGGCTTTGAGCGCGTGAGGCGTGGCCGTATCGTCAGGAACCGCGACATGCGCGCCGGATGCGGCTACGTTCGCTGCGCCCGCGACGACGGGTAAAAGCAGCGCGGCTGCCAGCGAGCACTGGAGAAAGCAGACAAGCAGTCGGGCGAGTGGCATGGGCGGACTCCTGACAACCGTACCGCGCGCCAATGCGCCCGGTGACTGGAAGCCGCTCATGCTGTTCAGTATCAATGGCAACGCGGGCTTTGAACCGACATTGCATGCGACGTGCCAATTTTCATTGGCACGCCAGATCGTTGATTAGACGAGACATTGCGATCGTGAACGGGAATGCCGCAAGTCCGCGGTGATGGCCGCCGACCAACTGCCGCGCGATATCTGTTGCCGTCGCGCGGACATTCCGGCGCGCGCACATAGACGTGGCGGCCAATCTGGCCCCGTCATCCATTCACGATAATTAATCCAAACCGAAATTTTTAATAACTTTCCCTTATATTTTTTCTCGCGCACGATGCTCACACTGTCCACTCTCGATACCACTTGGAGGAAAGCGCGGACGTAGCAGGAAACGACGGCACACCTCGATCGCGTGCCCGTCGAGCGAAATCGTTGCCTCAATACACGCGCCACTCGCGCGCGTCAATCGGCTTTCCCCCTGCACGCCCGTCTCGCAAACAAACCTGACGCATCGGCTTTTCAGCACGACATCAAGCGCCGAACGAGCGCAATGACACATAACGGAGACAGACATGGTGAGCGCAGATACGACGGTGGCCGGGCAGTCGCACGGGCGTCGTCAGAACAGGTGGGTGCAGTTGGTCATCGGCATCGTCTGCATGGGGCTGGTCGCCAATTTCCAATATGCGTGGACGTTGTTCGTCATGCCGATGGACGCAAAGCACCATTGGGGGCAAGCGGCGATTCAAACCGCCTTCACGATCTTCATCGTGACCGAAACGTGGCTCGTGCCTGTCGAAGGCTGGCTCGTCGATAAATTCGGACCGCGCCCGGTGGTGATGGGCGGCGCGATCTTCGCTGCGATTGGCTGGATCATCGACGCCCATGCCACCACGCTCATGCATCTGTACATCGCCGCAGTCGTTGCGGGCATCGGTGCCGGCTGCGTGTACGGTACATGCGTCGGCACGGCGCTCAAGTGGTTCCCGGACAAACGCGGTCTCGCGGCCGGCCTGACCGCGGCGGGCTTCGGCGCGGGCGCGGCCGTCACGGTGATTCCGATCTCGAACATGATCCAGAGCTCAGGCTACGAGCATGCGTTCATGTTCTTCGGCATTCTGCAAGGCGCCGTCATATTCGTGCTTGCACTGTTGCTCGTGCGGCCGAATCCGCCGAAAGGCATCGTGCCGGCCAAGCGCATCGTGGCGACCAAGATCGACTACACGACCGGACAGATGGTGCGAGCGCCCATCTTCTGGGTGCTCTATGCGATGTTCGTCGCGGTGGCGGCGGGCGGTGTGATCGCCACTGCGCAATTCGGGCCGATCGCCAAGGAATACGGCTTCGCAAGTTTGCCAGTGAGTCTGTTCGGCGCGACCTTGCCGCTGCTCGCGATGACCTTGTCCATCGACAATCTGTGCAACGGCTTCACGCGCCCGCTATGCGGTTTCATCTCGGACAAGATCGGTCGCGAAAACACCATGTTCATCATCTTCCTGGGCGAAGGCGTCGCGCTGCTGGGGTTGATGCAGTTCGGGCAGAACCCCTACATGTTCATGCTGTTCGCGGCGCTGACCTTCCTGTGTTGGGGCGAGATATTCTCGATCTTCCCGGCGACCTGCGCGGACACCTTCGGCAGCAAGTACGCCGCCGCCAATGCAGGAACGCTATACACGGCCAAGGGCACGGCTTCGATGATGGTGCCGCTCGCGTCGGTGCTCGCGTCGCTCGGTTCCTGGAACGCCGTGTTCATCGCTACCGCGATCACGTCGATCGCGGCGGGCGTGTGCGCGAAGTTCGTACTCGCGCCAATGCGTCGCCGATGGATAGAGAACACGGTCACGCAGGCTTCGCCGCAGTCCTATATCGACTTGCCCTTCCAGACCGACTGGACGGACGCGCCGAGCAAGTCGTCGACGCGATGAATCCCGCCTGCTGATACCGAAGCGACGCGTTTCAAGCGCACGCTGTCGCGCGTCATCCGCAAGAGCTGCGCATTCGATTTGAAAAAAGAAAGGCCGCGTGACAGATGTCCGCGGCCTTTCTTTTTTTAGCAGTGCCGCGCCTGATCTGATGATCGTCAGCGCGTTGACACCGAAACATCTCATCTAAGGGTTCATCCCGATCCCGAACAGCAAACTAAGCTTTGACAAATTCTGTATCTAATATCTAGTATATCACCAACATAACCGGCCCTCTGGGGGAGACAAATGGCAGACGTACTCGAGGCAAGAACACAGGAAGCCGCCGAAGTTCAGGCGCCGCAATTGACCGACGGTTTCCATCTCGTCATCGACGCGTTGAAGCTGAACGACATCGATACGATCTTCGGCCTCGTCGGGATTCCCATCACCGACCTCGCGCGACTCGCTCAGGCCGAAGGCATGCGTTTCATCGGCTTTCGCCATGAGCAGCATGCGGGCAACGCAGCCGCGATCGCGGGCTACATGACGCAGAAGCCGGGCATCTGCCTGACGGTGTCGGCACCGGGCTTCCTGAACGGACTCACGGCGCTCGCCAACGCGACCACCAATTGCTTCCCGATGATCCTGATCAGCGGTTCGAGCGAGCGTGAAATCGTCGATCTGCAGCAGGGCGATTACGAAGAGATGGATCAGCTGAACGCGGCGAAGCCGTATGCGAAGGCCGCCTATCGCGTGCTGCATGCGGAGGACATCGGCATCGGCATCGCGCGTGCGATCCGCGCGGCCGTGTCGGGCCGTCCGGGCGGCGTGTATCTCGATCTGCCCGCCAAACTGCTGTCGCAGACGATGGACGCGCTCAAGGGCCAGCAATCGCTCATCAAGGTGGTCGATGCCGCGCCGCGTCAGTTGCCGTCGCCGGATTCGGTGAAGCGCGCGCTCGACGTCATCAAGGGTGCGAAGCGTCCGCTGATCCTGCTGGGCAAGGGCGCAGCGTATGCGCAGGCCGACGCGCAGATTCGCGAACTGGTGGAGAAGAGCGGCATCCCGTATCTGCCGATGTCGATGGCCAAGGGCCTGCTGCCGGACACGCATGCGCAATCGGCGTCGGCTGCGCGGTCGTTCGTGCTGCAGGAAGCGGACTGCGTCGTGCTGATCGGCGCGCGTCTGAACTGGCTGCTCGCGCATGGCAAGGGCAAGACGTGGGGCTCGGCGCCGAAGAAGTTCGTGCAGATCGATATCTCGCCGACCGAAATCGACAGCAATGTCGCGATCGCCGCACCGCTGATCGGCGACATCGGCTCGTGCGTGGCGGCGCTCGTCGAGGGCATCGGCGCGGATTTCCCGAAGCCGTCCGTCGAATGGACGGGCGCGATCAACGAGCGCAAGAACAAGAACCTGGAGAAGATGGCCGCGACGCTCGCGAAGAATCCGTCGCCGATGAACTTCCACAGCGCGCTGCGCGCCATTCGCGACGTGTTGAAGACGCGCCCGGACATCAACGTCGTCAACGAAGGCGCGAATACGCTCGACTATGCGCGCAGCATCATCGACATGTACGAGCCGCGCAAGCGCTTCGATTCCGGAACGTGGGGAATCATGGGCATCGGCATGGGCTTCTCGATCGGCGCCGCGGTGACGAGCGGCAAGCAGGTCGTCGCGATCGAAGGCGATAGCGCGTTCGGCTTCAGCGGCATGGAACTCGAAACCATCTGCCGATACGACTTGCCCGTCTGCACCATCGTGTTCAACAACAACGGCGTGTATCGCGGCACCGATGTGAATCCGACCGGCGGCAAGGACGTCGCGCCGACCGTGTTCGTGAAGAACGCACGCTACGACAAGATGATCGAGGCATTCGGCGGCATCGGCTACAACGCGACGACGCCCGAAGAGCTCACGCATGCGCTCGAAGAAGCGATCAAGTCGGGCAAGCCGACGCTCATCAACGCAGTGATCGACGAAACGGCCGGCACGGAGAGCGGTCGCCTGACGAATCTGAACCCGCAAAGCGCGGCATCGAAAAAGTAACCAAGACTAGCCACCCAGGAGAAATTCGTGAGCAAGAAACCACTCGAAGGCATCAAGATCATCGACTTCACGCACGTTCAGGCGGGTCCCGCATGCACGCAGATGCTGGCCTGGTTCGGCGCCGATGTCATCAAGGTCGAGCGTCCCGGTTCCGGCGACGTCACGCGTAACCAGCTGCGCGACATTCCGGATGCGGATGCGCTGTACTTCACGATGCTCAACAGCAACAAGCGCTCGTTGACGCTCGATACGAAGCAGCCCGAAGGCAAGGAAGTGCTCACGAAGCTCATCAAGGAATCGGACGTGCTGGTCGAGAATTTCGGGCCGGGCGCGCTGGACCGGATGGGCTTCTCCTGGGAGAACATCAGCAAGCTGAATCCGAAGATGATCGTGGCGTCCGTCAAGGGCTTCAGCGACGGCCATCACTACGACGATCTGAAGGTCTACGAAAACGTCGCGCAATGCGCGGGCGGCGCGGCATCGACGACGGGCTTCTGGGACGGCCCGCCGACCATCAGCGCGGCGGCGCTCGGCGACAGCAACACCGGGATGCACCTCGCGATCGGCATTCTCACGGCGATCATCGGCCGCCAGCAAACGGGCAAGGGACAGAAAGTCGCCGTGTCGATGCAGGACAGCGTGCTCAATCTGTGCCGCGTGAAGCTGCGCGATCAGCAGCGTCTCGATCGCGTCGGCTATCTCGAGGAATATCCGCAGTATCCGCACGGCACGTTCAGCGACGTCGTGCCGCGCGGCGGCAATGCGGGCGGCGGCGGTCAGCCGGGCTGGGTGCTCAAGTGCAAGGGCTGGGAAACCGATCCGAACGCCTACATCTACTTCACCATTCAGGGGCACGCATGGGCGCCGATCTGCCGCGCAATCGGCAAGGAGCAATGGATCGAGGACCCGGACTACATGACGGCCGAAGCGCGCCAGCCGCATATTTTCGATATCTTCGGCAAGATCGAAGAATGGCTCGCCGACAAGACCAAGTTCGAAGCGGTCGATATCCTGCGCAAGTTCGATATTCCGTGCGCGCCGGTGCTGACGATGAAGGAGCTCGCGAACGATCCGTCGTTGCGTGCGAGCGGTTCCATCGTCGAGGTCGATCACAAGGTGCGCGGCAAATATCTCACGGTCGGCAGCCCGATCAAGTTCTCGGACCTGAAGCCGGAGATCACGGGCTCGCCGCTGCTGGGCGAACATACCGAAGAAGTGCTGCTCGAACTCGGCTATAGCAAGGAGCAGGTAGCGCAAATGAAGGAAGCGCGAGCTGTCTGACGCGCTTGAAAAGGTAACCGCTGCCGTCCACGAAAGCCCAAGACGGCAGCGGCCCTTCAGAAATCAGTCTCGATCGATACCCAAGCATGGACGACACAATGACCCCCACGATCGACTACGAACAACTCGTCAATGCGATCGGCGATGCCGTGATCGTTTCGGATGCGAGCGGCGCGATTACGCTATGGAATCCGGCGGCGCAACGCATGTTCGGCTTCACCCAGAGCGAAGCTTTGGGGCAGTCGCTCGATCTGATCATTCCGGAGCGCCTGCGCGGTCGTCATTGGGACGGCTATCACAAGACGATGGCGACCGGCGAGACGCGCTATGGGCACGATCTGCTCAAGGTTCCCGCCGTCGATAAGGCCGGACGCGCGATGTCGATAGCGTTCACCGTCGCGCTGCTGCATTCGCCGCAAGGCGAGCTGACCGGTATCGTCGCGATCATCCGCGATGAAACGGCGCGGTTTCAAGAAGAGCGTGCGCTCCGCAAGCGTATCGCCGAACTGGAGGCGAAAGTCGACGCCTGATGATTCAGCGATTCAAAGTATAAAAAGCACCATAGAGATAACGGCTCGCGTCCGCGCAACAAAAGGCGCATGAACGCAGCTCAAGGACGAAGCGGCCACCCATCCCACCGGCCGCTTCGCTCGATGCCCGTATACGCGGCTGACCGACCAGACACTGACCATTATTCGTATCTCGCGCCAGCTTTCTCGCTGATGCGAGGTTCGGCATGCTCGCCAGCCGAATGCAGGCGCGCGCCACTGAAGAATTGAAACCGTCGATTGGGAATTTAGTCATGCCAATGATGATTGCTGTGCCACGGGAACGCTTTCCCGGGGAGCGTCGTGTCGCGTTGACGCCGGAAGTAGTCGGGCATCTGCTGAAGCTCGGATTTGAAGTGAGCGTCGAGGCCGGCGCGGGTGAGCTTGCCGCATTCTCCGACGATGCCTATCGCGCTGCGGGTGCGCGAATCGTGGAGAATGCGCCGTCGCTCTATGCGGACGCGCATATCGTCGTGAAAGTGCGTGCGCCTTCCATTGCGCCCGTGGGCGATGAAGTCGAGTTGCTGCGCGAAGGATCGACGCTCATCAGTTTCATCTGGCCGGCGCAGAACGAAGCGTTGTTGACGCGCCTCTCTGCGCGCAACGTCACCGTGCTCGCGATGGACTGCGTGCCGCGCATCTCGCGCGCTCAAAAGCTCGATGCGTTGAGTTCGATGGCCAACATGGCGGGCTATCGCGCGGTCATCGAAGCGGCGCACCAGTTCGGCCGCGGCTTCATGGGACAGATCACGGCGGCGGGCAAGATCGCGCCCGCGAAAGTGATGGTGATCGGCGCGGGCGTCGCGGGACTGGCGGCGATCGGCGCGGCGCGCAGTCTCGGCGCGATCGTCCGTGCTTTCGATACGCGGCCCGAAGTGCGGCAGCAGGTGGAAAGCATGGGCGCCGAGTTTCTCGAACTGGACTACGTCGAGGACGGCAGCGGCAGCGGCGGCTACGCGAAAGAGATGAGCGCCGAATTCATCGCGGCTGAAATGGCGCTGTTCGCCGCGCAGGCAAAAGACGTCGACGTCATCGTGACGACCGCGCTGATTCCGGGCAAGCCCGCGCCGAAACTGATCACCGCCGACATGGTGCGCAGCATGCGCCAAGGCAGCGTGATCGTCGACATGGCGGCGGAGCAGGGCGGCAACTGCGAGCTGACGCGGCCGGGCGAGGCGGCATCGATCGAAGGCGTCACGATCGTCGGCTATACGGATCTGCCATCGCGCATGGCAACGCAATCGAGCCAGTTGTACGGCACCAATCTGCGGCATCTTCTGACCGATCTGACGCCGCAGAAGAACGGCGAAATCACGCTCGATACCGATGACGAAGTGATGCGCGGCGTCACCGTCGTGCTGCGCGGCGAGGTGAAATGGCCGCCGCCCAAGAAGCCGGAGCCCGCGATTGCGCCGCCCGCTGCCGCAAAGCCCGCTGCAACGATTGCCGTGACCATCGAACAGAAGCGTCGCGCGGGATGGATCGGCGTGGCCGGGCTCGTCATCGCGGCTGCGTTGCTTGCCGCGCTCGGCGCCGTTGCGCCGCCTGCGTTCGTCGCGCACTTCACGGTGTTCGTGCTGGCGATCTTCGTCGGCTTTCAGGTCGTGTGGAATGTGACGCCCGCCTTGCACACGCCGCTGATGAGCGTGACCAACGCGGTCAGCGGAATCATCGTGACGGGGGCGCTGCTGCAGGTCGGCACGCCGGATCATCTGGTCGCGATTCTCGCGGGCCTCGCGATCCTCGTCGCGACAATCAATATCGCTGGCGGCTTTCTCGTCACTCAACGCATGTTGAATATGTTCCAGCGCTAAGGAGATCGACATGCAAACTGGAATCGGAAGCATCGCCTATCTGGCGGCGAGTGTGCTGTTCATCCTGAGCCTGCGCGGGCTCAGTCATCCATCGACGGCGCGGCGCGGCAATCTCTATGGCGTCGCCGGCATGGCGATCGCGATCGTCACCACGCTCTGGCTCAACGGCGGGGAAGCGTTGCCGGCCGTCGCCGCGCTGATGGCGATCGGCATCGCGGGCGGCGCGATCCTCGCGCGGCGCGTCGAGATGACGCAAATGCCGCAACTCGTCGCGGCATTGCATAGCTTCGTGGGTCTCGCGGCCGTGCTGGTCGCCATTGCGAGCTACCTGTCGCCGGCAGCCGGCGCGGAATCGGACAGCGCGGCGCAGTCGGTCCACAACGTGGAGATCTATCTCGGCGTGTTCATCGGCGCGGTAACGTTCACGGGGTCCATCGCCGCGTTTCTGAAGTTGCAGGGCGTGGTAGGCGGCAAGCCGTTGCTGCTGCCGATGCGGCACACGCTGAATCTCGTCGGCGTGTTCGCGTGCATCGCGCTCGGCTATGTGTTCCTGACAGCGCCCGACGCCGATGTGGGCATCAGCTCGCTCTTGACGATGACCGTCATCGCCGCGCTGATCGGCGTGCATCTGGTGATGGCGATCGGCGGCGCGGACATGCCGGTGGTCGTGTCGATGCTGAACAGCTATTCGGGCTGGGCCGCCGCCGCGACGGGTTTCATGTTGAGCAACGATCTGCTGATCGTGACCGGCGCGCTGGTCGGGTCGAGCGGAGCGATTCTGAGCTACATCATGTGCCGCGCGATGAACCGCAAGTTCCTCTCCGTGATTCTCGGCGGATTCGGCACGGCGACCTCGACCGCTTCGAAGACGATCGAGGGTGAAGTCGCGCCGGTCACGGTCGACGAAGTCGGCTCGCTGCTGCGCGATGCGTCGGAAGTCGTCATCGTGCCCGGTTACGGCATGGCGGTCGCGCAGGCTCAGGCGACGATCAGCGAGATCACGAAGAAGCTGCGCAGCAAGGGCGTGAACGTGCGATTCGGCATTCATCCGGTGGCGGGCCGCTTGCCGGGGCACATGAACGTGCTGCTCGCGGAGGCGAAGGTGCCCTACGACATCGTCCTGGAGATGGACGAGATCAACGACGACTTTTCCAACACGGATGTCGTGCTGGTGATCGGCGCAAACGACATCGTGAATCCTGGCGCGCTGGAGGATCCCGGCAGTCCCATCGCCGGGATGCCCGTGCTCGAAGTGTGGAAGGCGCGCACCGTGGTCGTGTCCAAACGAAGCATGGCGGCAGGCTACGCCGGCGTCGACAATCCGCTCTTTTATAAGGAAAACACGCGGATGCTCTTCGGCGATGCGAAGGGCAGTGTCGATGCGTTGCTCAGTCATCTTGGCGCTTGAGATTGGGGGTTTAAACGATGAAGATCTGTGTGTATGGCGCCGGAGCGATCGGTGCATATATGGGCGCGCAACTGGCGTCGGCGGGCGCGGACGTGAGCTTCGTTGCGCGTGGTCCGCATCTCGCGGCGATGCAGGAAAACGGTGTACGGCTGCAAATCGATGGCGGGGAACGTGTCGTCAAGGTCAGATGCGCGTCGGATCCGCGCGAGCTGGGTCCGCAAGACTACGTGATCATCGCGTTGAAAGCGCATTCGGTGCCGGGCGTCGTCGGCCAGATCCAGACTTTGCTCGGCCCAGAGACGGCTATCGTCACGGCCGTCAACGGCATTCCGTACTGGTACTTCTACAAGCATGGCGGCGAGCTGGAAGGCTCCACGCTCGACAGCATCGATCCCGGCGCGAAGCAATGGAACGCGCTCGGACCGGAGCGTGCGATCGGTTGTGTCGTGTATCCGGCGGCGGAAGTCGTCGCGCCGGGCGTGATCCGCCATGTGTACGGCAAGAAGTTCCCCATCGGCGAACCGAATGGAGCGCGCAGCGAGCGCGTTCAGAAGCTGCATGAAATCATGAGCGCGGCGGATCTGGATGCGCCCATTCGGGAGCGTATTCGCGATGAAATCTGGCTGAAGCTCTGGGGCAACCTCTGCTTCAATCCGATCAGCGCATTGACTCATGCAACGCTCGATGTCATTACGAGCAATCCGGCCACGCGCGCCGTGTCGAAAGCGATGATGCTGGAGGCGAAAGCGATCGCGGATCGCTTCGACGTGCATTTCCGTGTCGATGTCGAAAGACGTATCGATGGTGCGGGTGCGGTCGGCGCGCACAAGACGTCGATGCTCCAGGATCTCGAGGCCAATCGGCCGATGGAAATCGATCCGCTCCTTACCGTCGTCCAGGAAATGGGGCGTCTCGTCGGGCAGGCGACACCGACGATCGATACGGTGCTCGCGCTCATCAAGCTGCGAGGACAGATGGCGGAGCCTTCGCTTCAATCGGCGGGACAATCGACGCCCGTGGCCGAGAAGTCTTCGCGGACGGGCCTGGCAGCAGTAGCCAGCGCGTAATTGCAGCGTAGCGACACGTCGGGCAGGCCTGCCCGGCGTTTCAAGGCGCGAGTGCGTTCGAGAATCGCGGGTCGCCGAGATACGCGACATTGAAGCGAAACCACGGCGAAACGATGTTCGCGTGCGCGGAAAAAATCGTCCCCGGCGCGAGGATCACGTGCTTGCCGAGCATCTCCTTCGCGAACGCTATCGAATCGTCGTGCGCGGGCAAACGCGCCCATAGATAAAGACTCTGATCGCTGACCTTGAAGATGGTCGCGCCTAGACGCGTCAACGCTTCGACGCCCGTCGCCGTCGCGCGTTTGAGGCGGTCCTGCAAGCGGTTCGTGTGACGCAGAAAGTGTCCGTCGCCGACGATCGCATCGAGCGTGCGCTCGCAGTATTCGCTGCTGCTCACGTGCGTGAGCATCTTCACGTCGGCGAGATCGCTGGCGAGATCGGCATCGCAGGCGAGAAAGCCCACGCGCAGCGCCGCCGACACCGACTTCGAAAAGCTGCCGATATAAATCGTGCGCCGCAATTGATCCAGCGCGCTGATGCGCGTCGCCGAGCGCGGCTTGAGATCGGCGAGGGCGTCGTTCTCGACGACGATCAGATCGTGCGCTTCCGCCAGTTGCAGAACGCGGTGCGCCTTCGCCGCGCTGATGTCCGTCGCGGTGGGATTGTGTCCGACCGATTGCGTGAAGAAGAGCCGCGGCCGATGCGTCTTGAGCCGCTCCTCCAGCGCCGCGATATCCGGCCCGTCGACCGCGCGCGGCACGCCGACGATATTCGCGCCCGACAGCTTCAGCTTGCCGAACAGCGCGTAATAGCCGGGATCGTCGACGAGCACGGTGTCGCCCGGGCGCACGAAGTAACGCACGACCATGTCCATCGCCTGATTCGCGCCGTGCGTGAGGACGATCTGTTGCGGCGCGGCTTCGATCTCATAGCCGGCGAGCTTTTGCTGCAGATGCTGACGCAAGGGCAGATAGCCGAAGCGGCTGCCGTAACGAAACAGCGACGCGACACCGGTTCGCACCACGCGCTGGTGGAAGTGATCGAGCCGCGTCTCTTCGAGCCATGCGACGGGCGGAAATCCCTCACCGAGATTGAGAAAGTCCGTCTTGCTCTGCAACTGTTCGCGCATGAGCCAGACCGAATCCATCGCGCGATCGAGCGTCGGCGCATCTTCGTCATGCTGCTGCGGCTTCGCCACGCTCGCGACGTAAAAGCCCGCGCCGCGTCGCGGCTCGATGAGACCGTTCGCCGTCAGCATGTCGAACGCGCTGATGACGGTGTTTTTTGCGCAGCCGTTCGCCTCAGCGTATTCCCTGATCGACGGGAGTTTGTCGCCCGCGCGCAGCACACCTTCGGTGATCTGTCTAGCGAGATTGTCCGCGAGTGTCGCAGACAGGCTCGGCTTCTCATGCCGCATCGTATCGACCTGTTCTGAAAATGATCCTGCTGTCATGGGTACAGCAAGGTCACTGTTTGTCGGAATTGTACCTTTGAAATGGGTACAGTCAGCCTATTATTCGCTCACCCGGTGCGTTGCTGCAAGCATCGAAAGCGAACACTCACGACACACATCCAGACAGAAGAGGAAGACACATGATCGATTCGAAGTTGCCGAACTTCCGCGCGATGTCGCCCGCGCAACGCCTCTCGCACATCGCGCAGGCAGCGGACCTCGACGACGCCGAGCACGCGCTCCTCGCGAAACCCGGCGCGCTGCCGCTCGAAACCGCGAACGGCATGATCGAAAACGTCGTCGGCACGTTCGAATTGCCGATGGCGGTGGCGGGCTACTTCCAGATCAACGGCCGCGACGTGCTGGTGCCGATGGCGGTCGAAGAGCCGTCGATCGTCGCCGCGGCGTCGTTCATGGCGAAGCTCTCGCGCGAGGCGGGCGGCTTTCGCACCTCCAGCACCGGGCCGTTGATGCGCGCGCAAGTGCAGATCGTCGGCGTGTCGGACCCGTATGGCGCGCGGCTTGCGATTCTCAAGCATCGCGACGAGCTGATCGAAATGGCGAACGCGCGCGACAAGGTGCTGATCGGTCTCGGCGGCGGCTGCCGCGACATCGAAGTGCACGTGTTTCCGGACACGCCGCGCGGCGCGATGATCGTCGCGCATCTGATCGTCGACGTGCGCGACGCGATGGGCGCGAACACCGTCAACACGATGGCCGAAACCGTCGCGGGCCGCATGGAGGAAATCACGGGCGGCAAGGTGCGTCTGCGCATCCTGTCGAATCTCGCGGATCTGCGCCTCGCGCGCGCGCAGGTTCGCTACAGTGCGGCCACGCTGCAAACGAAGGAATACGCGGGCGAGGACGTGATCGCCGGCGTCGTCGATGCGTATCTGTTCGCGGCGATCGATCCGTACCGCGCCGCCACGCACAACAAGGGCATCATGAACGGGATCGATCCGGTGATCGTCGCGACGGGCAACGACTGGCGCGCGGTCGAGGCGGGCGCGCACGCGTACGCGAGCCGCGGCGGGCGCTATACGTCGCTGACGACGTGGGAAGTGGCGAACGACGGCGACCTCGTCGGCACGATCGAAATGCCGATGCCCGTCGGACTCGTCGGCGGCGCGACGAAGACGCATCCGCTCGCGCGTCTCGCGTTGAAGATCATGAACGTGGGCTCGGCGCAGGAACTCGGCGAGATCGCCGTCGCGGTCGGTCTCGCGCAGAACATGGGCGCGTTGCGTGCGCTCTCGACGGAGGGCATCCAGCGCGGCCACATGGCGCTGCACGCGCGCAACATCGCGCTGGCAGCGGGCGCGAGTGGCACGGATATCGACTGGGTCGTGAAGAAGATGGTCGCCGCGCGCAACGTGAGCGTCGATTACGGCATGAGTCTTCTGCAAGGGCCGCGCGATGAATGAGCTGCCGAAGCGCGTACGCATCGTCGAAGTCGGTCCGCGCGACGGCTTGCAGAACGAGCCGTCGCCCGTATCGGCCGATGTGAAGGCCGAACTCATCGAGCGCCTGATCGATGCGGGCGTGCGCTATGTCGAAGCGGCCTCGTTCGTATCGCCGAAATGGGTGCCGCAAATGGCCGATGGCGCGCACGTGCTCGAACGCGTGCGCGACAAGGCGCGCGCCACGTACACGACGCTCGCCGCGCTCGTGCCGAACATGAAGGGCCTCGACGCCGCGCTCGCATCGCATGTCGATGAAATCGCGGTCTTCGCGGCGGCATCCGAATCGTTCTCGCAGAAGAACATCAACTGTTCGATCGACGAAAGCATCGCGCGCTTCGAACCGGTGATCGCGGCGGCGCGCGAGGCGAACGTACGCATTCGCGGCTATGTATCCTGCGTGCTCGGATGCCCGTTCGAAGGCGAGATTGCGCCGCAAGCCGTCGCGCGCGTCGCAAGGAAGCTCTTCGACATGGGCTGCTACGAGATCAGTCTCGGCGATACCATCGGCGCGGGCACGCCGCTAAAAACCCAGGCGATGCTCGACGCGTGCATCGAACACATTCCCGTCGATGCGCTCGCCGGTCACTTCCACGATACGTGGGGCATGGCCGCCGCGAACGTGCACGCGGCGCTGCAACGCGGCGTCGCGGTGTTCGATGGCTCGGTATCGGGCATCGGCGGATGTCCGTATTCGCCGGGCGCGACGGGCAACGCCGCAACGGAGGACATCGTCTATTTGTGCGAGGGCATGGGCATCGAGACGGGCATCGATCTGAACGGACTTGTGCAAGCGGGCGCGTTCATTTCGACGGCATTGAAGCGCGAAACGTCATCGCGCGTGGCGCGCGCACTCGAGGCCAAGCGTCAGCGACAAGAAAAGCAGTGCATCTGATCACTCCATTCAAGGAGGAGACATGGAACAGCAACTCGCCGCGCACGAGCGCGGCCGGGCGCTCTCGCAAAGCGCCGAAACGACGGAGTATCAGCTCGTCGAAATATGGGGCGATACCGTCGATACGCGGCATCTCGCGTGGTCGGTCGTGCTCGGCATCGCGATCAGCTACGGCGCGTTCGCCATCGCGAATCGCGTGCTCGCCGCTTATGTGCCCGATGCCGCGATGGCCCGCGCTTACGCGATGCTCGTCGGCCTCGCCGGATGCCTGATCGCGGGCGCGGTCTGCGCGAAGCTCTTCAAGCCGAAGCGCGAAGTGGTCGAGGAAGCGCACGGCGCGGCGGGCCGCGAGGAAGTGCTGAAGCAGCTCGCGAACGAAGCGGGCGGACTCGGGCGCGTCGCGGACCTGCCGCCTTCGGTCGTCGCGGAAATGAAGGAGCTCGGTTTGTACGAGCTTTTCGCCGAATATGAACAACGCGATGAACAACGCGATGAACAACGCGAAGGAGCGCGCTGATGGAACCGTTCGTCACTCAACTGCTCGTCGCGCTCGGCATGGGACTCATCGGCGCGATCGTGTTCTCCGGCATCGGCCTCATTTCGGGCACCGATGAAACCACGACGCTCGCGCCGCTCACCTTGCTCGTCGTGCTGCTCGGCGTGCCGCCCGTCGGCGTGTTTTCGTTCTTCATGGCGGGCGCGGTGTCGAAGCACATGACGCACGCGATTCCGACCGCCTTGCTCGGCATTCCCGGCGACACGCTCGCCACGCCCCTGCTGCAACAGGCGACGATGCTGCGCAACCTCGGCGTGCCGCATATCGCCCTGCGCAAGATGATCTCGGGCGCGATCGTCGCGGCGTTCGTCGCCGTGCCGCTCGCGGTGCTGTTCGCCGTGCTGCTCGCGCCGTTCGGGCCGGTCATCACGAAGGCCGCGCCGTGGGTGTTTCTCGCGGCATCGGTCGCCATTGCGTTCTTTTCGTCGGGACGATGGGCTTCGGTGTTTCTGCTCGTGCCGTTCGTGCTGGTGATCGTCGGTCTTCAGGCGCTCACGGGCAAATACGGCGTGAAGCTCTCGGTGAGCTACTTCCTCGGCATCGCGATCGGGCCGCTCATCGCCGATCTGTTCTCGATACTCTCGCCCGCCGATCGCGCCCGCATGCGCCGCGAACGCGTCCGCACGTTCTCGCTCGCGCCCGACGTGAAGGGCTGGAGCGGCTACTTCCCCAATCCGATGAAAGTGCTGGACGGCCAGCAACGCGGCTGGGTCGCGGCCACCGCGGCGATATCGAGCGCGACATTCGTGTTCAGCCCGGTCGCGATGACGGTCGTGCTCGGCGAACTCGTCGGCTCGCGTGTGAAGCATGCGTATCATCGCCTGACGACGGTGATCTCCGCGCGCAACGGCGTGACCGAAGCGACTTACATCGCCGAAGCGCTGATTCCGCTGATCGCGTTCGGTCTGCCGCTGAGTCCTGTCGCGGCGGGACCGGCCGCGCCGCTATTCAACGCACCGCCGCGCTTTTTCGTCGATACGGCGACGGGCCACATCAACAATCTGCATACGTTGATGACGACGTGGCAGTTCCTCGGCTTCGGCTTGCTCGCGGTCGTGCTCGCGGCGCTCGTCGCGTATCCGCTGTCGATGAACTACGCGCATCGCGCGGCGTCGTTCGTCGCGAGGAAGCTGAGTCACGAGGCGATCATCGCGACGTTCGTCGGTCTGATCGTCGTAATCAGCGTGTGGGAAGGGCAACTGCTCGGTCTGCTCGTGATTCTGAGCGTGGGCTTGCTCGGCGGATTGCTGTCGCGCAACTTCGGCTTCAATACCGGCGTGCAGTTCATGGGCTATTACACGGCGGTGTTGAGCGTGCCGGCTTTGACGAAGGCCTTTGGCGCGTGACGCGGTGCGCGCTGCGTTTCGTTATCCGACCGGCGGCAACCGGTCGGACGCCGCCGATCGAGGGCGCAAAGGCGACCGCTCACTGCCGGCGCGGATGTTCGAGAAAGAATCGCAGCATTTCGGCACTGGCGTCGGGGCCGGACGGATCGGTATAGCTTCCGCTTGACGAGCCACCGGACCACGCATGCGGCGCGCCGTGGATGATCCAGAGTTCTGCATCCACCCCGGCTTGCGACGTCATGTGCCGGACCGTATGTTTGCGCGCGCGGCCGTCACCGCTCGACGCGCGGGCGGGTGTCGCTTCGCTCGCAGAAAACTCGCGTACCAGTTCGTTGGCGTTCGAAGGATGCACGGTGGCATCGGCATCGCCGTGAAAGACGATCAGCGGGCATTGCGACGCCTGCGCGTGATGAATGTCCGCCCGGCCGGCTTTGCGCGCCTTGGATCGGGCCTTGCCGCCGCGCATGGCCGCCAGCGCCGATGGCAAGTCGTGCGCGCATCCCACGGGCAGGCCCGAGTGAATGCCTGCTGCCGCGTAAAGGTCGGGATAGGTTTGCGCCACGATCGCCGCCATTGCGCCGCCGGCCGAAAGCCCCGCAACGAAGACGCGTTTCGGATCGACGTCGTGATCGGCCATCACCTCTCGCGTGATGCCCGCGATCAGCGACGGCTCGCCGTGGTCGCGCTGCTGCTCGCCGTGCCTGAACCAGTTCCAGCATTTCGACGTATTCGCGTTCTGCGGCTGGATTGGATAAGCGACGATAAAGCCGTGCGTTTCGGCGAGCGCGTTCATCCGCGTGCCGGATGCGAAGTCGTCGGCGTCCTGGGTGCAGCCGTGCAGCATGACGATCAGCGGTAAAGGATCGCGACGTGAATGAGCGGGAACGTAGACCTTGTAATCGCGTTGACCGGCGGCGCCGACATAACGACGCGTGCTGAAGTGGCCGCGATCCTGCACGTCCGGATCGGTCCGCGTCTTGCCGGCGTGGCGCCGGGGTTGCAAGAGATCGGCGAATCGCGCGGTCGTCGTGTCGTCCTGCGGGTTAGGGTGCGCGGTTGCCGTGTCCGTCCGTTCGCCGCGCATGGCGCGCTTGACGATTTCCGCGGCCGCGGCGGGATCGTTGCTGCGAAAGAGCGCGAATGCCTCTTTCATCGAGTCCAAAAAACCTTCGTTGAGTTTCATGTTTATTCCGTTAGCGGGAAGGCGTCAGGCGCATCAGCGGATTCGATCCGCCAATGCGGCCTTGACTGCCGGTGACGCATGGAGCGCGCCTCGAACCAGAATCGAGTCGATCGCTGCCAGCGCGAGTTCGGGGGAGACGTCCATGGCAATGCTCGCCAAACCGAGCACCTGAATCCGCAGACGCTGATTGGCCGCGCATGCCGCCTCGAGATCCTGTTTCGAAAAATGCTGAAGGCCGAGCACGAGTTCGCGGCGCGTCACGGTGTCCTTCAGAGCCGGCGCATGAATCGACAACTGATTGCGGATGGCCGTGCGGATCAGATCCGTCCGGTTCGAGTAAAAGCCTTCCTCGACGAGCAGATCGATCTGGCCCAAGTCGACCGGACCGAGATTGATCGTGATTTTTTCGGTTTCGCTGCCTCGCGAGCGATCCGGCACTTCTTTTGCCATAGTGTGAAAAACCTCCAGTTACCATCCATGTGGATGGTTATAGGAGGATTTCAAGAGAGCGTCAACGATGATTTTTGCGATTTAGCGCAGACGCGATCGCGACTCAGACGCGCACCCAGCAACCCGATTCCGGGCACACGGCGGTTCGTGAGCCGTTCAGCCAGACTTGCGCTTCCTCGAGTTGCAGCGCGTTCGAGCGGTCGCTATCGAAGACGACGTTCAGCGCGTTTCCGGTATCGGCGTCTTCGATGGGAAGTTCCCACGTCAGGAAAATCTGGGTGAAGTCGTGGTCCGGGGGGAAGTCGGCGGCGCAGAAGCGGTCGCTGTCGCGCTGAATGACGCCGTGAGGCTGGACCGTATCGAAGATCACGGCCGTTCCCCTCGTCAGCGCAATGCGTTGTCCGATAGCGGGGAAGTGCAAGTCCAGACCTTTGTCTTCGCTCAGGAAGAGATTGCAAAAAGCGGCGCCGCCATACTGCTCGCCGTCATGGTGATACCTGGCGCCACGACAGGCCATCAACGCCATGTCGCTGTCGTCGAGCACCGCGGGAAGCCCCAGCGCGCCGGTCCAGTCGGACATGGCCTGCACGCAGCGTTTGTAATCCGGCCAGCGAAATTGCGTCCGCGCGAGATGCATCGGCTCGACATCGCCGGGTTGCAGCGCGAGACGCGTCGTGGTTTCTCTCTGCCAATCCGCGAGCATCGACGCGGGAGGCGCAGGCAGATCGAGCGTGCCGGATAGAACGATGTCACTGACGCGACGACTGCGGATCGCGTCGCCGCTCCAGAAGAAAGAAGTCAGCATGTCTCGCATTGGGCAGGACTTTCGGAGCTAAAAAGAAATGTTCGCGGCGCATAATACGGCCTTGTCACATCTCAGCAGCATTCGACATGATAACTTTGACCGGGGAAGACGGCCCTGACGCACTGAAGGACGACATCGAGGCTATCGGCCGCGTGAGTGCCGTGGGCTCGATGCTCAAGGCGATTTGCGAAAGAACATCGATGGGCTACGCCGCGGTCGCGCGCGTGACAGACAATACATGGACAGCGTGCGCCGTTCACGACGACATCGGCTTCGGTCTGGAAGTCGGCGGTCAACTCGATCTGAAGACGACGCTATGCTTCGAATCGCGAGAAGCGCGCGAATCGATCGTCATCGATGACTTCGGGAACGATCCGCGTTACTGCGGTCATCACACGGCCAGAATCTATAACCTTCAAAGTTATATCTCCGTGCCGATCGTTCTATCCAACGGCCGGTACTTCGGCAATCTATGCGCGATCGATCCGCGTCCGCACTATCTGTCCGATGTCCGCACGGTCTGCATGTTCGAGGCGTACGCCAAGCTCATCGCGCTTGAGCTCGAACTGGAGGAAAACCGCTCTGCGTCGGCAACTGCGCTATCGCACGCGCGCGAGACCGCGGAATTGCGTGAGCAGTTCATCGCCGTTCTCGGACATGACCTGCGCAATCCGCTAACAGCGGTGCATTCGATTGCCGAATATCTTTCGATCAAAGGTGGAACCACCGAGATCACTCAACTCGGATTGCGATTGAAGGCGGTCGCCGGCCGAATGGCGGGTTTGATCGACGATGTAATGGACTTCGCGCGCGGACGCCTGGGCGCCGGACTCGGCGCCCACATCGCGCCGGTGCCCGATCTCGGCAAGCTTTTGCGCGATATCGTTTCCGAGGCAAAGGCGGGTCATCCCGGCTTGATGATAGAAGACAGCATCGCCATTGAAGGAACCGTCCACTGCGATTCGGTTCGTATGCAGCAGCTATTGTCCAATCTGTTAGGCAATGCAATCACGCATGGCGCGGCGGACTTGCCTATTACCGTAAATGGGAAAGTCGAGGCCGGGAAATTGATCATCGCCGTGAAGAACGGTGGCGATGCCATTGCGCCCGAGGACATCAGGAAGGTGTTCGAGCCATATTGGCGGCCCGCCGATCAACCGCGAGGCGGGGGTCTCGGTCTCGGTCTTTTCATCTGCAAGCAAATCGTGCAGGCTCACCATGGCGATCTGCAGGTATCGTCATCGCTCGCCGATGGCACATGTTTCACTGCAATCATCCCCGTTCGGCAAGTGTGACGTCGGGATCCGCTGATGCCGGCGTCGAGACGATAACCTCTCAACTGCCGTAAGGATCGAACTGGAAATACCTGGCTGCGAGTTGTTTATAGGTGCCGTCGGCGAGCATGTCGGCGATCGCCTTGTTCATCTTTTCCTTCAGTTCGATATCCGACTTGCGGATTCCAATGCCCGCGCCGTTGCTCGCATAGACATTGCCGCCGGTGAACTTGAAACCGGCGCCTTGCGGCGTTCTCAGGAATCCGTACTCGCCGACGGCTGCATCGGTGAAGCAGCTATCGAGACGGCCTGCGGCGAGATCCGCGAATACCTGATCGAAATTCGGATAAGAAACGACGCGCGCGCCGGCGGGCGCCCAATGTTCCTTCGCATAGGATTCGGGAACGGTGCCCTGCTGGACACCGATCGATCTTCCTTTCAGCGATTCCGCGGTGGGTTCGAGGTTCGTGTCTTTACGCACGATCAGTTTGTTCGGCGTCTTATATAACCTCGATGTGAAATCGATCACCTGTTTGCGTTTGTCGGTAATCGACATGGACGCGAGAATGGCATCGAATTTCTTGGCCTGAAGCGCGGGAATCATGCCATCGAAGTCGTTCTGAACCCATTCGCATTTTGCGTGCATGCGCTTGCAGATTTCGGTCCCGAGATCGATGTCGAATCCGACGAGCTTGCCGCTGGAGTCGCGCGATGAAAACGGCGGATGCGACGGATCCACGCCGTATCGAAGCGTCGACGCATCCTGAGCGCTTGCATACGATGAGGTGAAGGCGGCCGCGCAAAACAGCAGGGTCGACACGAATCGTTTCATTACAGAAGTCTCCGGCTGATGATCTTGTTGTCGATAAAGAGAAAGGAAAGCTATGCCGCGGACAGAAACCTTCGGAGCCGGCTGCTTGCGGAATTGGCGAACAGGTCCGCCGGTTTTCCTTGCTCTTCGATTCGTCCTTCATGCAGAAAAATGATCTCGCTGGAAACATTGCGGGCGAAGTTCATCTCATGCGTCACCACGATCATCGTCCGTCCTTCCGCCGCGAGTTTCTGCATGACCTTCAACACTTCGGACACGAGTTCGGGATCGAGAGCGGAAGTCGGCTCGTCGAAAAGCAGAACGTCGGGATCCATCGTCAGTGCGCGGGCGATTGCGACGCGCTGTTGCTGGCCACCCGAGAGATGCGCAGGGTAACGGCCGGCGATATCGACGCCCAAACCGACCTTGTCGAGATTGGCCCGGCCATATTCTTCGGCTTCGCGCCGACCGAGTCCGAGTACGTGAACCGGCGCATGAATCACGTTTTCGAGCACCGTCATATGCGGCCATAAGTTGAAGTGCTGAAACACCATCGCGAGCTTGGACCGTATGCGCCGCAACTGGTGTTTGTCGACCGGCCTCAGCGTGCCCGTTCTGTCCTGCTTCATGCGGATTTCCGTCTGATTGACGAAGATGCGGCCCGCCGACGGATGTTCGAGCAAGTTCATGCAGCGCAAGAGCGTGCTTTTGCCCGAGCCCGACGAGCCGAGAACGCTGATGACGTCGCCGGCGCGCGCGCTGAGCGACACGCCTTTCAGCACTTCGTGCGTGCCGAAGCTCTTGTGAAGATCGGCGACCACGACTTTTTCAGGTGAACGCGACGAATCGATGCAGACATCGTTAGTCATTTTTGCGGTGTCAGGTAAGCGAGCCAACGGTTTTCCGCCTGGCGAAAGAGCCAGACCAGCGAAAAGGTGATCGCGGAATAGAGCAGAAACGCAATGCCGAATGCGGCGAACGATTGATAGGTCGCGGAATTCACGTCGCGCGCCACTTTCAGCAGATCCGGCACGGTTGCGGCGAATGCAACGGAAGTCGAATGGAAGACCAGAATGACTTCATTGCTATAACTCGGTAACGAGCGCCGCAGCGCGGAGGGGAGAATGACGTGCAGATAAAGCTGCAACGTCGACATTCCCGCAGCCACGCCGGCTTCGATCTCGCCCGCAGGCGTGGCCTTGATCGCGCCGGCGAAAATCTCGGTCGTGTAGGCGCATGTATTCAATGCGAAAACGAGTAGCGAACAATGCATTCCGTCCCGAAAGAACGCGTTCGTGAGCTCGTGATTTCGAATCACGTCGAGGCTGAACACGCCCGTATAGCAAAGCAGTAACTGAACGAATAGCGGTGTGCCGCGAAACAGATAGGTGTAAAGCCAGACCGCGCGCGACACGAAACGGTTCGCGGAACTGCGCGCGATGGCCATCGGCACCGCCAGTGCGGATCCGAGCACGACGGAGAACAGCAGCAGCCAGATCGTGACGATCAATCCGGTGAACTGATAGCCGTCGGTATAAAGATAGTGCCGCCAGTATTCGCGGAAGATGTCGATCATACGTTCACCTTGCGCACGCCGACGTCATATCGATTTTCGAGGTGACGTAATACGAGATTGGATGCTGTCGTGATCAGCAAATAAACGAATGCGGCCACGCCGATAAAAAAGAAGTAGTGCGTGGTGGTCTTGCCTGCGTCTTGCGCGGCTTTGACGACATCCGAGAGTCCGATGATGGATACGAGCGCCGTCGATTTGACGATGACTTGCCAGTTGTTTCCGAGCGCCGGCAGCGCATAGCGCATCATTTGCGGAAACAGGATATGCGCAAGGACATGACCGAACGACATGCCGAGCGAAGTGCCCGATTCGAGTTGCCCGCGCGGAATCGCCAGAAAAGCGCCACGGAGCGTCTCGGTAAAGTACGCGCCGTGGATCAGACCCAGCACGATCACACCGGCCGCGAAAGGCTTGATATCGATCTGCGTCCAATGCAAACGCTCGGTGATGCCGTTCAGCAGAATCTGGATGCTGTAGTAGAGCAGCAGCATCAGCACGAGATCGGGTGCGCCGCGCACGATCGTCGTGTAGAGACGGGCCAGTTTTGCGATCCATCGGCTGCCGAACAGCTTCGCGCAGGCGCCGAGCAAGCCGATCGCGAAGGCCAGCGCCAGCGAACAGACCGCCAGTTGCACGGTCTGCAGCGCGCCTTCGAGAACGAGCGCGCCATATCCGTGTAGAAGAGAACTCATGGACGATGTCCCTTGTGTGTCCGATGTGGCACATTTGAGCGCATGCCAAATTCGATGTCAATAAAGTTCCGATGAGTGGAACTGCTTAGAACCGGAAAACGGCATTTTTCAGATGCGCGAGTTTAGAATCTTGTTGCGCAGCCGGAACCTCGCGCGTCATCGTAGAAAGGAGACGAAAGGTGCTACTCAAGCGGACGCCGTTACTCGCAGCGACCATCGGTACGCAGCGCGATCTCGTAAGCCTGACGTTCGGGCCGCCGGACGCGGACATGAAGGTTTATCTGCAGGCATCGCTTCATGCCGACGAAACGCCCGCGATGCTCACGGCGCACGTCCTGCGCGACGAACTCCAGGCGCTCGAAGCCGCGGGCAAGCTCGACGCGACCGTCACGCTCGTCCCGATAGCGAATCCGATCGGCCTGAGTCAGCATGTCTTCGGCCAGTTCTTCGGCTGCTTCGAGCTGAACAGCGCCGCGAACTTCAATCGCGGCGTCGCGCGCCCCTCGGACATCTGCGCGCATCTGGAAGGCCGTCTCGGCAGCGACGAAGACGCGAACAGGCGCGCGATAAAGAACGCAATGCGCGCATCGCTCGATGCTTGCGCGCCGACGACGGAATTCGACGCGCTGCGTTCGACCCTGCTGAAGCTGTCTTGCGATGCCGACATCGTTCTCGACATTCATTGCTCGCTGGAAGCGGTCGTCCACGTCTATGCCGACACCGCCGCGTGGCCGCGCGTCGAACCGCTCGCGCGCCATCTGCAATCGCGGGCGCAGATGCTGTTCGACGGCGCGGATCTCGGGCTTTTCATCGACTGGACGCGCCTGGCGTGGGCCGACGTCGAAGCGCGCTTCGGCGACCGGTATCCGGTTGGCGAGGGCGCTGTCGCCGCCATCGTCGAGTGCGCCGGCGAGCGCGACGTCACGTATGAATCGGCGCGGCGTCATGCGCGAGCGATCGTTGCCTATCTCGTCGATCGGGGCGCTATCCGCGATACGCCGTCGCCATGCCCCGCCTTGATTCATCCGGCGACGCGACAAGCGGCGAGCGAGCATTTCTACGCCGCGACCAGCGGCATCGCGGTGTACGCGGCGAACATCGGCGACGTGGTGGAGGTCGGAGAGGCGATCTGCGACATCGTCGACCCGATCACCGGCGCAACGACGACGCTCAGAAGCCGCACGAAAGGCGTGTTCTACATGCGCCGCGCGATCCGCTTCGTCACCGCCGGCGCGGAGATCGGTCGCGTGACGGGCGGTTGATCAGGAGCGCTTGCGGCGCGTCGCCTTGCTATCGGTATCGGCATTGTCTTCGGCGGTCGTTCCGCCGTCGATCACGCCGAGAATCTTTGTGATTCGCAGCGCCGCTGCCTGCAAGGTCGGCACCAGCAAGGTAATGTCTTCCAGCGACTTGCGCGCTTTGGGCGCCGAGATGCTCAAGCAAGCGATCAGGCGGCCGTGCGGCCCCGAGATCGGCACGGCGGCGCCGACCACGCCGATCGCGAACTCGGAATCGTTGGTCGCATAGCCATTCTTTCGCGCGAGGTCGATTTCGAGCCTGAGCCGTTCCGGATCGACGATGGTGTAGGGCGTGATCGGTTCCCACGGTCCGCTCAGCAGATAAGCGTCGAGCTGCTTCTTCTCCATGTTCGCCAGAAACACGCGCCCGCTGGACGTGCAGTGCACGGGCGCGCGATGCCCTTTCTGAAAATTGAGCGTCAACGGCGAATTGCCGATCGCGCTGTCGATATACACGACCTCGGAGCCGCGCATGACGCCGAGGCTCACCGTTTCATCCGTGCGTCGCGACAGTTCCATCAGCAGCGCGTGGATCGGCCCATGCGAGGTGGACGCCGCGAGGATGTTCGTCGCGAGTTCCAGCAGGCGCGGGCCGACCTGATACCGGCCGCGTTCCATGCCGTGTTCGAGAAAGCCGAACTCTTCGAGATTGCTGACGAGGCGATGCGCAGTGGTCTTCGGAATGCCGAGCGCGGTGATGATGTCGGCGGTCGTCACGCGACCGGTTTGCGCAGCCATTTCGATGATGTGAAACGCGCGCTCGGTGGGAGAGACCTCCGGCTCGGACGTCTCGACGATGGCTTGTTCTTCCTTGCGCATGTGTGCTGGGTTTTCTGGTTTTATGGGCCTGTGCCGCGCATCCTTCGCGGATCAGGCGAAAAGCGGTTCCCTAGGATACTCGATTCGAATTGCGGGCCGGGACGGTGACAGGAAGGCTCGCGATGGTGGGAGACATGCGGCCAGTTTAGCATCTCCGTCTAACGATTCCATAAATAGGAACTCGGTAGTTCCACTTATCGGAATGTATTTGACATCGCTTCTCGGCGATCGTCTAATGCCTCGACGGATTCGTGCCGTGCCGTGCATGCCCTCGCAAAGAAAACCTGAAATGAGACATCGCTCATGATCCCGACTGCAAAGCTCGCCGCTGTCCGCGAGCAGTTCCCCGTCACCACAAGGCAGCTTTATTTCGACTCCGCCCACCAGACGCCGCTTGCGCTAAGCGTGCGCGAAGCGCTCGAAGCCTTCTTGTCGGAAGGCTTCGAGATGGCCGGTCCGAAGCCGGTCTGGTTGCGACGTGTCGAGGAAACACGCGAGAGCGTCGCGACGTTCTTCAACGCGGCGCCGACCGAAATCGCATTCACCAAGAACACGTCGGAAGGACTCAATATCGCGGCGAACGCGGTCCCGCTCCGGGCAGGCGACAACGTCGTGCTGATAGAAGGCGATCATCCCAACAACGCCTATGCGTGGTTGAACCTCAAGCGCAATGGCATCGAAGTGCGGTTCGCGCCGTTGCCGGACGACGAGATTGCCACCGCCAAGACGTTCGAGCCGTATATCGATGCGCGTACGAAAGTCGTTTCGCTTTCGCATGTGACGTTCCATGCGGGCCAGGTCCATGACCTGATGAGCATCGGACGGCTGTGCAAGGCGCGCGGCATTTACCTGATCGTCGATGCGATGCAGTCCGTCGGCGTCATTCCGCTCGACGTCAAGGCGCTGAACATTTCGGTGCTGGCAGCCGGCACGCACAAGGGCTTGCTCGTGCCGCAAGGACTCGGCGTGCTTTATATCGCCGACGGTCTCGACGAATTGCAGCCGGCTTACCTTGCGATGTCCAGCATGGCGAATCCGCCAGCCGACTATGTCGCCCGTCCCGACGACATGGCTTTACGCAAGGACGCGCGGCGCTTCGAATTCGGCAACGTCAATCTCCCGGACCTGCACGCACTTTCCGCGGCGATTTGCCTCATTCAGAGCGTAGGCGTCGCGGCGATCCAGAAGCATGTGCTGGCGCTCGGCGATCTGCTGCTCGAACGCCTCGATGCGCTGGGTGTGAGCGTCGTCGGTCCGCGAGCGCGTGGCAAGCGCAATCACATATACGTGCTGAAACTGCCGGTCGACAAGTGGACCGACTACTTCGCTCGAAACAACGTGCGCGTCTCGCCGGAGCGTGGCGGCATCCGCGTGTCGCTCGCGATGTTCAACACCGTAGGCGACATCGAACGGCTGATAGAAATGCTTCGTATCGGCCTTACGACAGGCACGCTGGCCGCGACGGAGCAGATCGATTGAAACGACGCGAACCCATCGCCCCACGCCTCACGCCGCGACCTCGCCGCGTGCGCAATATTCCGCGAGCGCCTTTCTGTCGATTTTGCCGTTCACCGTCAGCGGGAACGCATCGATGATGACGATCCGTTGCGGCATCGCATAGACCGGCAGACGCTGCCGGCACGCCCGCAAAACATGCGTGGTCTCGACTTCCGGATTCGTCACGAACGCGACGAGGCCGGTTGCTCGTCCGACTTCGTCGAGCGGCCACGGGACAACCGCGCACGACGCGGCGTGGCTGGCCGCTTGCACGACATGTTCGACTTCTTCCAGCTCGAGCCGGTGGCCGCGGATTTTCACCTGTGTATCGAGACGGCCCTGAAACACGATCCCGTGTGGCGTCGTTTCGCGCGCGGCGTCGGAGGATCGATACCAGCGATGCGCGGTCTTGCCCGGATAGTTCATCGCGATGAACCGGCTATTGCCGGGTTCGTCGGACGACAGATAGCCTTCGGCAAGCTGCGGTCCCGCGATCAACAATTCGCCCGTCTGGCCCGGGGCGACCGGTTCGAGCTCGGCATCGACGATCATGAGTTCCACGCCGGGCAGGCCCTGGCCCAACGGTATGACCGTGTGCTGCGGATCGTCCAGGAATTCGGGCGTGACTTCGAAGCACGTACAGGCGACGGTCGCTTCCGTGGGCCCGTACATGTGCAGCAGCCGGCTGTTCGGCGCGGCACGCATCCACGCCTGCGCGAGCGAGCGAGGCAACGGCTCGCCGCCGAACATCGACACGCGAATGCTCGGAAATGCGCCCGCCGGCAGCTTGCGCATTTGCTGCATGATGCCGGCGACCGATGGCACGCTGCACCAATGCGTGATCCGGTGCGTCTGGACGAAGCTCGCGTTACCGACGGGATCGACGTTTTCGGGCACATATAGGCAGCCGCCGTTCGCCCAGCAGACGAACATGTCATGCACGGACGGATCGAAGCTCAGCTCGCATAGCTGCATGTAACGCGCATCGCGCACCTTGTCGACCAGTTGCAACTGGCCGTTCACGTACGCATCGGCGTTCGCATGCGTGATCGGCACGCCCTTCGGCGATCCCGTCGAACCGGACGTGAAAAGTATGTAGGCGATGTCGTGCGCGGCGCCTCGTCTCTGCATGAGCGAGAAAGCAGGGGATGGAAGTTGCGATTCTTCCGCGTCTGCGTCGAGCAGGACAATCTGCGGAGGTTCGTCGAGCAGGGACAGCACTTCATCGAGCGACTCGGCGCAACGCCGATCGACGAGCATCAACGGCGCGCCGGATTGCCGGATGATCGCCGCGATCCGCGCTGCCGGCATCTTCGGGTTGAGTGGCACATAGGCCATACCGGCATCGAGAATGCCCAGGATGCCGACATACGCGCCGACGCTGCGATATGCAAACAGCAGGCATCGGCTCGTGCAGGTGCTTCGTGCGAACGCCGCCAGTCCCGCCGACAAGCGACGGACCCGGGTTTCAATCTCGCGGTAGCTGTAAAGACGCTCATCGACCCATAACGCAGGGCTGTCCGGCTGGTTCGCAGCAGAATCGAAGAAGTGAGAATGCAGCATCCGACGGTCCCCCTGGCACACGAGTGTTGATGTTTTTTTCGAGTCCGCGACTGCTCCATCCGGTCGATGCGATCGATCGCAATTCGACGGATTCAGATTTCGCACACTCCTCGGTTCAGCCTTCGCTCGTTCGCCACTGCCGCGAAGTGAGTGCATTGTTATCTTTCTGTAAGGTTACGTATGTGCGCCGTCGAACCCATTTTTGTCTGAAGTAACGAATGAAAAAAGCCTGCGCGACCGGCGTCACTCCTGCTCGCGAATTTCGGCGGGGCCTTTGCCGGTCCAGCGCTTCAGCGCCCGGCGGAAATTGGCGGTGTCGGTGAAGCCGACCAGCATGGCGACATCGTCCGTGCTCAGTTTCGTCGTCTTCAGATACTCGGTGGCGAGCGAGCACCGCACATCGTCGACGATGGCGACGAACGACGTGCCTTCCGACTCGAGCCGTCGACGCAGCGTGCGGCTCGTCATCTTCAACGCGCTAGCAACGGTCTCCATGCCGGGAAACTCGCCCGGCTTGCGCATGAGAACCTGATAGACCTCGCCGGAAACACCGGTCGATGTCTTCGCCTGTCCGATGAGCCTGTCGCACGTCTCCTGCAGAAGCGCGGCGGAGTGCCTGTCCGCGAGATGAGGCTTGAGTTCGAGTATCGCGCCGTCGTAGATGAGCTGACATTCGTCGGCGTCGAACTCGCATGGGCAGCCGAGATACTCCGGATAGATGGAGGCGTGCGGCGGCGCGGGATACGAGAAGCGCGCGAGCATCGGCGGACAGCTTCTGCCCGCGACATCCTGCAAGTGCGTCACATGCTGCGTGTACTGCTGTTCGAGCAGGAACTGCTGCACGTCATGCGGGAAGGGCGACGTGAACGCGTCGGGAAACGTCCATACCGACGTGTCCGGATGTTCGTGCCATTCGATGGTGATGGTCGGCGTCGCGAGCCGATGGTATTTGACGCCGAGCCTAAAGTAATCGCGCAGCGACAGGCACGACATCAGCGCGTAGCCGTACATGCCATACGCGGCCAGATGCAGCCGCGCGCCCGTCTTGAACGGCGTTCGCGGATCGGCGGAAAGCGCGACGGCGTTGCTGCATACAGCGGCGTACTGCCGGACGGACGTCATCACCGAGGCATCGTAGATCTCCTCGGGCGCAACGCCGCTTCCTTTCAGGCTGTCCGCCGGCGCAATGCCTTGCTCAGCGAGCACGTCCACCAGCGCGGCGATCTTGTAGGGCGCATAGATGCGCTCGTTCAACAGTGGCAGTCTCGACGACACAGCGCCTCCTCGTGTGTCCTGCGGGGACACCACCTTGTCCGAATATGACCTTTCGCAGCGCATCGTATCCCACTACTATCACCGTAACAAGACGAGTCCGCATCGCGAATGCGCGACTCGCGAATCCATCGGAGACAGCCATGCAACGCCAACTTCACGTCAGTTCGTCGCCGCCGGCTTAAGCCGGCGCACGGTCGTTTCCCGTTCCGCCCTACGTTTTCCAACGGCGTCCTCCTGCGCTTGCCTCGTTCAGGCGCGCCGGGGCATTGCCGAAGCTCGCCCATCGAGCGCGTTTTCGAAGGACATTCAATGAGCAATCCGAGCAGCAAAGTCATCATCACCTGCGCCGTGACCGGTTCGGCGCATGTGCCGTCGATGTCGGAATATCTGCCTATCACGCCCGATGACATCAAGCATCAGGCGCTCGAAGCCGCCGAGGCCGGGGCCGCGATTCTTCATCTGCATGCGCGCAATCCGGAAGACGGCCGCCCGACGCCATCGCCCGAAATATTCCGGCGATTCGTGCCCGCGATCGCCGCGCAAACCGACGCCGTCATCAACATTTCGACGGGCGGCAGCACGCGCATGACGCTCGACGAGCGCCTCGCTTACGCACGCGTGGCGAAGCCGGAAATGTGCTCGCTGAACATGGGCTCGATGAATTTTTCGCTTCATCCCGTCGCGGCGAGGATGTCTTCGTGGCGCTTCGACTGGGAGAAGGATTATGTCGAAGGCATGGAGGACATGATCTTCCGCAACACGTTCCGCGACATCAAAAACATCCTCACCGAATTCCGCGACTATGGAACGCGCTTCGAATTCGAGTGCTATGACGTGGGGCATCTGTACAGCCTCGCGCATTTCATCGATATCGGGCTGATCAAGCCGCCGTTCTTCATCCAATCCGTGTTCGGCATTCTCGGCGGAATCGGCCACGATCCCGAGAATCTTTCGGTGATGCGCGCGACCGCCGACCGTCTTTTCGGACGCGAGAACTACCATCTTTCGATTCTCGGCGCCGGGCGTCATCAGATGTCACTGGTGACGATGGGCGCGATCATGGGCGGCAACGTGCGAGTCGGCCTCGAAGACAGCGTCTACCTGTCGCGAGGCGTGAAGGCGAAATCGAATGCCGAACAGGTCCGCAAGATTCGCCGCATTCTCGAAGAGTTGTCTTTCGACATCGCGACACCCGCCGATGCGCGAGCCATGCTCGGGCTCAAAGGGCGCGACAACGTTTCGCTCTGACTCGAAGAAGTCAAATCTGGAGACATCATGACTGCCGCTACCGTTGACCACAGCCTCGGAGAAACGCATTGGCTTGCGACTCGCAAGGCCATGGCAAGACTGCTTCCGCTGATGTGCGGAATCTACTTCCTGTCGTTCATCGATCGGACGAACGTGGCGCTCGCCAAGAGCGCTCTGGCTGCCGACCTCGGCATCAGCGCCGCGGCGTATGGACTCGGCGCCGGCATCTTCTTCATCGGCTATGCGCTGCTCGAAGTGCCGAGCAATCTGATCGCGCATCGCGTCGGGCCGCGCGCGTGGATCGCGCGAATCGCGGTGACGTGGGGCGCGCTTTCGACCGCGATGATGTTCGTTCAGGGCGAGTGGTCCTTCTACATATTGCGCGTGTTGCTGGGCGTCGCCGAAGCGGGATTGTTTCCCGCGCTGATGTACATGGTGACGCTCTGGTTCGCGCCCAAAGACCGCGCCGTTGCCGTCGGATGGATCTACACCGCGCCGTCGATCGCGCTCATCATCGGCAATCCGCTGGGCGCGGGTCTGATGCAGCTCGGCGGCATCGGCGGTCTTCACGGCTGGCAGTGGATGTTCCTGCTCGAAGGCTTGCCGACCATCGTGTTGGGCATCGTGCTGTTCTTCAAGCTTCCGAATCGTCCGTCCGAAGTGAAGTGGCTGTCCGCGCAGGAAGCGCAGGCGCTCGAAACGCACGCGGTCATCGACACGCACGGACACGCGGACCTCACCACGGCAGACTGGCTCGCCGCGCTCAAGCGCCCGACGACCGTGCTGATCGCGCTCATCTACTTCCTGAATCAGGTGGCGTTCGTCGGCCTGTATTTCTTCACGCCGTCGATCGTCGCGCAGATGCATGTGAGCTCGCCGATTCTCGTCGGCGTTCTGTCGAGCAGTGTCGGCATCGGCTTTCTGCTCGGCGTGCTGACCCTTCCGCGCATTCATCGCCGTGTGAGCAACGAATGCGGCTTTCTCGGCGTGCTGACCGCGGGCGTCGTCGTCAGTGCGTGTGCGTTCCTCGCCAGCCGGAATCAGGCAGTGCAGATTACGCTGCTCGGCATCACGGGCTTCTTTGCAGGCGGCATTCTGCCGTCGTACTGGGCCGTCGCGATGAAGCGGCTGCAAGGCGTGCAAGCGGCGGCCGGCCTCGCGTTCATCAACACGATCGGCTTGCTGGGCGGCTTCGTCGGACCTTATCTTTTCGGGCTCGCCGAAACGATGACCGGCAGAAGCGATGCGGGCTTCAACGTCGTCGTGGCTGCCTCGGTGCTGGGCTTGCTGTTGGTGCCGCTGCTCGCGAAATCGATTCACGCCGCGCAGCGTCCCGTCGCCGATGCTTCTCCCGCTCGCTGATGAACCGAACGAATGTCGATATCGAACATGAATACTTTTGAGCTTCTCAAACCGGTCCCGGGCTTGCGCGTACTCATCTCGGGCGCGGCCGCCGGCATCGGCGCTGCAATCGCGGACGCATTCGTGCAAGCCGACGCGCAAGTCTATATCTGCGACGTGAACCAGCAGGCGGTCGATGGCGCCAAAGCGCGCAATCCGAAGCTGCATGCCGGTGTCGCCGATGTCGGCGCGCGCGAGCAAGTCGATAGCGTCATCGAAGACGCGCGCTCGCGGCTCGGCGGGCTCGACCTGCTCATCAACAATGCGGGCATCGCGGGTCCCACTGCGGGGATCGAAGCCATCGATCCGGACGATTGGGAGCGAACCATCGCGACGAATCTCAACAGCCAATACTATTTTCTGCGTCGCGCGGTGCCGCTGCTCAAGGAGACGTCGGATCGCCCCGGCATCATCGCGATGTCGTCCGTCGCTGGCCGGCTGGGTTATGCGTACCGTACGCCGTATGCATCGACGAAATGGGCGATCGTCGGTCTCGTCAAGTCGTTGGCCGTCGAACTCGGGCCGAGCAATATCCGCGTCAACGCGATCCTGCCGGGCGTCGTCGAGGGCGAGCGCATGGACAAGGTGATCGCCGCGCGCGCCGAATCGGCGGGCGTCGGCTTCGATGAAATGAAAGCGCAGTACCTGAAGAAGATTTCGCTGCGCCGCATGGTCACGGTCGACGATATCGCAGCGATGACGCTGTTCCTGGCATCGCCGGCGGCGCGCAACATCTCGGGACAAGCCATCAGCGTCGACGGCAACGTCGAATATCTCTGACCATCCGAAAAGCGCAACCGAAGCGGGCGCCGGGCACGGCGGCGCCCGCCGTCACACTCACGCGTGCGCGCGTGCCAGCCATTCATCCAGACCGATGCCGCCGCGACGCGCTTCGCCGGTCGGCACGAGCGAGTCTTCGCTGATCGTGCCGCCGAAGTACGTCGCGTCCGGATCGACGACGATCTCGCGCACATCGCCCTTCGCCTTCAGATACCGGCCGATGATCCGATTGAGCGGCGCACGCTCCGGCCCCGCGATATCGACGATGCCGAGCAGCGGCGCGCCGAGCGCGACATCCGCGACGATCGCGGCGACATCGTCCGCGGCGATCGGCTGAAACTGTCCCGGCGACAGATGCACCTTGCCGTCCTGCATGCCGGCATCGGCGATGCCGCCGAGAAACTCGTAGAACTGCGTCGCGCGAACGATCGAATACGGCACGCCCGCTTCGGCGATCAGTTTCTCCTGCGCGGCCTTCGCGCGGAAATAGCCGTTGTCCGGCATGCGGTCCGTTCCGACGACCGACAACGCCACATGATGCTGCACGCCCGCCGCGGCCTCGGCCTTGCCGAGATTCGTCGCCGATGCGCGGAAGAAGGCCATGACGTCGTCCGGCGCCCACGAAGGCGCGTTCGTCAGATCGATCACCACTTGCGCATCGCGAAGCGCTTCATGCAATCCTTCGCCCGTTACGGCATTCACACCGCTGCGCGGCGAAGCGGCGACGGCCTCGTGACCCTTCGAACGCAGGATCGCGACCGTTTTCGCGCCGATCAAACCCGAACCTCCCATGACGACGATCTTCATGATGCACCTCGTGCTTAAAGTGAAAAGACAGTGAACGTGAAGTCATTGTGTGAGAATCATGGCTTAGCGAAAAGGGACAAGAATCGTCGATCGAACTAGTCCATGAGACATGTCATGCCATCAGCCGACCATGCGTTGAAGATAGCAATCGACCGGCATGAGGCCGCGCCGATTTACCTGCAGATTTGCGAGCGCTTCAAGACGGCCATTGCGGCGGGTCATCTGAAACCCGGCGACCGCGTGCCCGCGTTGCGCGGCCTCGCGACGCAACTGAACATTGCGCGCGGCACCGTCGAAACAGCCTATACCATTCTCGTCGACGAAGGCTATCTGCAGATGCGCGGCGCCGCGGGCACGTTCGTGTCGTCGTCGCTGCCCGAAGCCGCGACGCCGTCGGGCGCGCGCAAGGACCGCGAGCGCGGGAACGCGCCGCGCACGGCACGCGCAACGCGCGCCGAACCGGCGGCCGAGATCGGCCACGATGCGAAGCCGCTGCGTCCCGGTCTGCCCGCGCTCGATGCCTTTCCGCGCAAGGTATGGAGCCGTCTCGTCGCGCATCGCGCGCGCAGCGGCGATCTCGCCACGCTTGCCTATCCCGACCCCGCCGGATATCGGCCGTTGCGCGAACGCATCGCGACATATCTCGGCCTGTCGCGCGGCGTGGCGTGCGGTCCGCAGCAGGTTTTCGTGACGAACGGTTATCGCGCGACGCTCGAACTCGTGCTGCGCGGTCTCGCGAAACCGGAGGATCGCGCGTGGTTCGAAGAGCCCGGCTATCTGCTCGCGCGTAACTTTCTTCTCGATGCCGGCATGCGGCTCGTGCCCGTGCCGACGGATGACGAAGGGCTCGACGTCGATGCCGGCATCGCGCTCGCGGCCGATGCGCGTTTCGCGTTCGTCACGCCAGCGCATCAGAGTCCGCTCGGCGTCACACTGTCGCTCGCGCGGCGCATGAAGCTGCTCGACTGGGCGAGCCGCGCGCAGGGCTGGATCGTCGAGGACGATTACGACAGCGAGTTCCGCTACGCGGGCCGCCCGTTGCCGGCGCTGAAGAGCCTGGATCGCGACGATCGCGTGATCTATTGCGGCACCTTCAGCAAGGTGCTTTTTCCGGGCCTGCGGCTCTCGTATGTGGTCGCGCCCGGCCGGGCCGTGGAGCGCTTCGGCCAGGTCACGGCGAGCATGAACGCGGGCTCGCCGTATCTTTATCAGGCGGCCGTGGCGGACTTCATCGCGCAGGGGCATTTCGCGCGGCATCTGAAGCGCATGCGCGCGCTGTATGCGCAACGGCGCGAGTGGCTTGCGACGGCGATACAGAAGGCGTTCGGAGATCGCGTGAGCATCGGGTTGCCGACGGGCGGCATGCATCTCGTCGCGATCTTCCGTGCGGATCGCGACGGTCCCGTCGACGATCTGGCGATGGCCGCCCGCGCGCGGGAGGCGGGTCTCGCGGTGCTCGCGCTGTCCGCGTGGTATCTCAACGGGCGAAGCAAGGAAACGTTGCGCGGGATCGTCGTCGGCTTCGCGAATGTCGCCGATGCCGGCGAAGCGGCGCGTCTCGCGCGCATGCTTCGCCGGGCGTATGACGGTTAGGGCGTGACGGTGTCGCCGTCGGATGCGAAGAGCGCGTGCCTCGCGATGTCCTCGCGCGCGAGATCGAGCGCCTGTGCGACGGCTTCGCTGCCGCGCACGAGGCCTTGGAGCGTCACGAAGCGCAGGTCCTGCAAGCCGATCGAACCGAGCGCGTAACGCAGGTACGGCGTAAGGAAGTCTCGCTGACGCGCAAGCTCACCGCCATGAAATCCGCCGGAACCGACGATCACGAACGTGGGCCGGTCGCGCATCAGACCGACCTTGCCTTCGGGCGTCGAAACGAACGTGCGGTGAATGCGCAGCACGTAGTCGATCCATAGCTTCAGCGCGGCGGGCACGGTGAAGTTGTGCATCGGCGTATTGATGATGAGCGTGTCGGTGGTTTCGATTTCGCGGATCAATTGTTCGGAGATGTCGAACTGCGCTTCGTCCGGATGGCGCGACGTGATGGCGCGCGCGTAGTCCTGCGTGAGCGGAGGCAGCGGCGTTGCGGCGAGATCGCGTTTCACGGTATCCACGCGCGCACGCTTGCGCAACGTATCGATCATTTCGAGCGCGAGCCGGTAGCCGTGACTCGCGTCGCCATGCGGGCTCGCGTTGATGAAGAGCACTTTCATCGCGCGCGCTCCTCGCCGGGCACAGCCAGCGTCTGCACAAAATGCATGCCCTTGGCGAGCAGGCCGTTGCGGTAATAAAAGCGCTGTGCGAGCGCCATATGCAGGCCGGTGTCGAGCACGAAGTGGGCGCAGTGTTCGTCCCGTGCGATCCCGCGGACGGTGTCCAGCAAACGGGCACCGATGCCGCTGCCTTGCAGACGCGCCGTGACGACGAGATCGTCGACATAAACGAAGCGTCCGTACAGCGTGTTCGTCTGCGTTCGATACCCGGCGAGGCCGAGAATCGCGCCTTCGTCGTCACAGGCGGCCAGCAGCCGATAGCTTTCCTCGCGTTGACGGCGCAGTTGTGGGCAAAACGTATCGGGGTCCGTAAGGTGCGGCCGGAGTTCCTTCATTACGTCGAAGGCGCGCGTCCAGTCTTCGGGGGTATCGAGGTGTCGAAAAACGATCGATGTGTCCATGCGTGTTCTCCACAATGCATGACACATACATTACCGATGCGATGGCGCAGTCTGAAGGGCCAAGAAACGCGCTTCGGGGTAGGCCATGACGGCGTGCTCGATCGCGCGGGCGATGCTGCGCCGGATCGGAAACGTTCGCCGCTCGACAAGTGCTAGAACCTGCCCGCGCGATACGGAACTGGATCGGTGAAGCACGCTTCCCCGTTCATCAGCTCGCCGACAAGCCTGCCCGTCACCGGACCGAGCGTGAGGCCGTGATGCGCGTGCCCGAACGCGAACCAGAGCCCGCGATGGCGATCCGCTGGTCCGATCACCGGCCGCATGTCCGGCGTGCAGGGCCGAAGCCCGAGCCACGGCGACTCGTCGATGCGCGCCCCGAGGCCGAACACCGGTCGCGCGATCCGCTCCGCGCGTTCGAGTTGCACGGGGCTCGGCGGCCGGTCAGGGCTCGCGAGCTCGACGCCGGTAGTCAGACGCAAGCCGCGCCGCATCGGCGCGACCACGTAGCCGTTCTGGATATCGACCACCGGCCGCGATAGCGCGGCGCGTCCGTCGGGTGCGTAGTGCATGTGATAGCCGCGCTTGGCCATCAACGGGATGCGGTATCCGAACCGGCGCACGAGGTCGCCGGACCATACGCCGAGCGCCACCACCGCCGCCTGCGCTTCGACCGGTCCGCTCGACGTCATGACGCGCCAGCCGCTGCCCGATGGTTCGAGCGTCGCGGCGTCGCCGCTCAGGAAGCGTCCGCCCTCGCGCTCGAATAGCGCCGCATAGCCCTTCGTCAGCGCGCCCGGATCGATGACGCTGCGCGGATCGGTCCAGTGCATCGCGCCCGCGTATCCGCCATCGAGCGATGCCTCCAGCCGATGCAGCGCCTCGGCATCGAGCACCTTCAAGCCGAGCCCGTGCTCGCGCGCGATCCGTTCGGCGGCGCTTGCTTCGCGCTCGAACTGCTCGCGCGAGCGATACGCTTCGAGCCAACCGGTGGGCCGCACGAGTTCGGCGAGACCCGCCCGCGCGATCAGCGCCTCATGCTCGGCCACGCTTCGCTGAATGAGCGGCAGCATGTCGCGCGCGGCGGCGGCCAGACGCGCGGGCGCCGATTCCCACCAGAACCGCGTGAGCCACGGCGCATACGCGGGCAGCGAGCGCAGGTCGTAGCGCAGCGCGGTCGAGCGATTCATCGCGAACTTGAGCACGGTGCCCCAGTCGCGCGGAAACGCATAAGGCACGACCGACGACGCCTCGATCAGGCCCGCATTGCCGAAGCTCGTCGCCTCGCCGGGCGCGCGGCGATCGACGAGCGTCACTTGCCATCCGCGCTGCCGCAGATGCAGCGCCACGCTCACTCCCACGATGCCCGCGCCGAGCACGATCACGTCCTGAGCCATTTTTTCCGATGCCTGATGAAGTGCCTATTTCGCAATGATGTCGCGTTTGAAGTACTTTTGCGACAAAGCGCTCAGTGTGCCGTCTTTCTTCAGCGAATCGAGCGCCGCGACGACCTTCGCCTTCAACGCCGCATCGTCCTTGCGCAAGCCGATGCCGGTGCCTTCGCCGAGCGTGGACGGGTCGGTGAGGGCGGCGCCCGCGAAATCGAAGTTCTTGCCCTCGGGTTTCGCGAGGAAACCGTCGATGGCGGTCTGCACTTCCTGCACCGCGCCGTCGAGCCGTCCGGCGCTCAGGTCCGCGAAGATCTGGTCCTGGCTCTGGTACGTCACGACCTGCACGCCTTCGCTCGCCCAGTGCTTGCGCACGTAATCCTCTTGCGTCGAGCCTTGCAGCACGCCCACGGACTTGCCCTTGAGGCTCGCGGGTGTCGGCTGCAGCTTCGCGTCGCGGCGCGCGACCATCTGGATCGGCATGACATAGACGGGCGGCGTGAAGTCGATCACCTGCCTGCGTTTGTCGGTGATGTTCATCGCCGAATTGATCGCGTCGAACTTGCGCGCCTGCAGCGCCGGAATCAGCCCGTCGAAGCTGTTCTCCACCCATACGCACTTCATCTTGATGCGCTGGCACACAGCGTTGCCGATGTCGATGTCGAAGCCTTCGAGCTGGCCCGCCGGCGTCTTGCTCTCGAACGGCGGATAGGAGGCCTCGACGCCGAATCGCAAGGTCTGCGACTCCGCGTGCGCCAGTCCAATTGTGAACGCGAGGCTCGCCGCGCCCGCGAAGCAGATCATCTTCCAGTTCATTGTCGTCACCAAGGTCGTTTGTGATTCCGCACCGTCTCTGTCTTGCGCCAGGCGCGCGGGGTTGTCCGCGCGCCCAATCGAAATATATACGAAAAATAAAATAAAAGTCTAGAATGGACAAAATAGTCTACGTCGAAGCAGTCACGAAGCAATCGCTCAACGGCCACGAACCGGAGGTTTTCGAATGATTTCCTTGCCCGAAGAAGCGCGCGAGGCCGCGCCCGGCGCGCAGATTCCTTTCATCGTTCACGAAGAGGAAGTGAGGCGGGCGCTGCCTTCGCTCGATATCCGCGGCGCGCTCGAAGAGATGTTCGCCGCGCTCGGTGATGGCGAAGCCGTTCAGCCGCCGCAGACGCTCACGCTGTTTCCGCGCGATGCCGGCGATTTCATCACCTATCTCGGCGTTTTGGCGAAGCACGAGGTCTTCGGCGCGAAGCTCTCGCCCTACATCGCGCAGCCTGGCGCGCCGATCGTCACCGCCTGGACCGCGCTCATGTCGATGCGCACCGGCGCGCCGCTGATGTGGTGCGATTCCGCGCTCCTCACCACCGAGCGCACGGCGGGCACGACGGCGCTCGCGGTCGACCGGCTCGCGCGCGTATCGAGCGAGCGGCTCGCGGTCATCGGATCGGGAAGCGTCGCGCTCGCGCATCTGCGGCATGTCGCGCCGTTGCGCGGATGGTCGGAGATCCGCATCCATTCGCCGCGCCTCGCAAGCGATGGCGAGCGTGCGGACGCGCTGCGGGCGCTCGATGCGCGTGTGCGCGTCGCGGCGTCGGTTGACGAGTGCGTGCGCGATGCGGATGTCGTGATGCTGTGCACATCATCGGGCACGCCGGTGCTCGCGCTCAATGCGCTCACGAAGCCTGCGCTTATTACCTCCATCAGCACGAACGTCGCGCGCGCGCACGAGATCGACGCGGCCGCGCTGAACGCGCTCGATGTCTACTGCGACTATCGGCGGACGACGCCCGCGAGCGCCGGCGAAATGGTGATCGCGCGGGAGCGTCACGGCTGGTCGCCCGATGCGATTCGCGGCGATCTTGCAGAGCTTGCGCGCGGCGCGTGTCCCGCACCTTCGCATGAGCGCGCGGTGTTTTTCCGCTCGATCGGGCTCGGCCTCGAGGACATCGCGGTCGCGCACGCGCTGTATGTTCATCTCGCGAAGCAGCGCGCGGCGGCCTAGCGGTATCATCGCCATTCGCCGTTCCGAACTCATGCCGACTTCCATGCCCCGACGCAAGACGCCGAAGCCCGATGACGCCGCTCGCGAATCGCTGCTCGCGCGCTACGCGCACATCGCGGACAGCATCACGACGCTCTTCTTCCCCTATGCGGAAGTGGTGATCCACGATCTCTCCGACCAGACCATCGCGTACCTGTCGAACAATCTCTCGAAGCGCGAGATCGGCGACGACTCCGCGCTCGAAGATGTCGAGGAGACCGCGCGCGAGCGCCTCGTCGGTCCGTACGAAAAGCTCAACTGGGACGGACGCCGCATGCGCTGCGTGAGCACGGCGCTCTTCGACGACGCGGGCAATGCCGCGGGCGTGATGTGCATCAATTTCAACATCGCGGCGTTCGACGAGATGCGCTCGACGCTCGATCTCTTTTTGCGTGGCGCGGGCGTCGTCGCGCAGCCTGTCGAGCTTTTCAAGGACGACTGGCAGGAGCGCATCAACACCTTCCTGCATGGCTGGCTGCGCGAGCGGCAGATCGCGCTCAACTCGCTCACGCGCGATCATCGGCGTGAGCTCGTCGAGGCGCTGCACGCGCAGGGCGCATTCAAAGGCAAGAGCTCGGCGAACTATGTCGCCAAGGTGCTCGGAATGGGCCGCGCGACGGTCTACAAGCATCTGCGCGAGATGAAGGACGGCGGTTGAGGCGCTCTGCTGCCGCGCACGCAGCTAACCACGCGTGTACGAAGTGCGCGTGACGGAGCTTTCGTCCGCGATGTCGCTCGAGTTTCCCGAACCGATGCGCGCCGATACGCCATGCGGCGATGGTCGCTACCTCCAGAGGTAGCGGGGAAGAATAGCGACGAAGCGCGGAACGTGGATGGATTCTGTCGATGGCAGAATACTTGCTTCCCAACGCGCTCACTTTGGCTCGCCGGTAAACCGTCCATGCCGAGACCGTCGTTCTCAACTCAACTCTTCACGCTCTGGCTTCTGGTCGCCGTTCTGTGCGGGCTCTTGAGCGGTGCCGTATGGCTCACGCTTTCGTCGGCGCTTGGGGAACGCGTGGTCGTCGCGAAGGAGCAGGCTGCTGCAGCATGCGAGGCGGTGGCCTCGCGCTACGACATGTCCATGCAGCATCCCGACGCAACCAATGTCGATCTCATGCACGCGGTGCTCGATCTGGTTCTGATACGGACCGAGGGCATCGAAGGCGGGTTCTGGGCGAAAGAGCCGGCATCCGGCGCGCCGAACGGCTTCCTGGCCTATGCCTTTCCGACCTATGGCGGGAGCGGCATGAAACGAGACGTTCCCGAAGCGGAGACACCGCTTATCCTGCGCACGCTTCAGCACGCAGCCAGCATCGGGCAGATGCGCGCCGATGTCGTTTCGAGCGGAACGGACGCCGTCATCGCGATCGCTTGCCCCGTGCCGCGCCAAGCGGGCCTGCTGGCCTGGACGCTCACGCGCGCGCGGCCGCCGCTCGGGCCATACGGACAGCGCGCAGCGGCCATCCTCGCCGGCGTGCTCTCGGTCATCGTCGTGCTCGCCGTGTTTCTGGCGCTGACGCTCAAGCGCTGGAAGCACAACCTGACCCGGCTTGAACGCGCGCTTGCGCCAGAGGGCGAATTCGAGCGCGGCGAACGGCTGGAACGGTTGGGCGAGCGTGATCTGGATCAGATCGTCGAAGCCCTCAACCGCTACGTCGCGCGTGCGGAGCAGCTCAAGCGGGACGCAGACGCACTGAACGCCCAGCTCGCACAGGCCGAACGGTTCAGCACGCTCGGCAAAATGGCGGCGCAAATCGCGCATGAAATTCGCAATCCGGCTGGCGCCATGCGTCTGAAGGCCGAGAACGCGCTGGCAGGCGATGCTGCGCGCCGCGAAGCAGCGTTGAGGTCGATCATCGAGCAGGTGGGCCGTATCGAGTCGCAGGTGACGAGCCTGCTCGCGCTGACGCAGCCCGTTTCGCTGCAGACGCGTGAGGTCAGCCTGCACGCATGGCTCGACGACATTATTCATACGCATGAGCCGGGCGCCGAACGCCGTGGCATCGCGCTCGGCAAAGATGTGGACGTCGACCAAGACGCAGGCATGCCGATCTTCGATCCCGTGCAACTGGCGCGCGCGCTCGACAACCTCATCCTGAACGCGCTGAGGCACGCGCCGTCTGGCACGCAGGTAATGCTCCGCGCACGCGGCGTCGAGTCGGCGAACGGGAAGCGGCTTCGGCTCACGGTCATCGATAATGGTCCCGGCGTCGGCGCGGCCGAGCGCGAACGGATCTTCGAGCCATTCGTGACGGGGCGGCCCGACGGGTCCGGCCTGGGCCTTGCCGTCGTGCGGGAGATCGCGTCGGCGCACGGCGGACGTGCTTATCTCGACGACGACTCGAACATGACGTGCTTCGTGATCGACTTGCCATGGCGACCATATTAATCACCGACGATGACGATGCCTTCCGCGAAGGACTCGTGGAAACCGTGCAAGACCTCGGCCACCGGGCGATCGAGGCGCGCTCCGGCGAAGAGGCACTGCATTGGCTGCGCGCGAACCCGGCGCCCGAGTGCATCTTTCTCGACTTCCGCTTGCCGGGCGCGGACGGTCTTGCGGTGCTCGAGTCACTGCGTGCGATCGCGAAGCTGCAAGCCGTGCCCGTCGTCATGCTGACGGCCCACGCCACGAGCGACAACACCATCGGCGCGATGCGGCTCGGCGCGTTCGAACATCTGACCAAGCCGGTCGGACGCGATGAGATCGTCGCGCTGCTGGAGCGGATACTATCGGCGCAGCGAAGCTCCCCCCTCACGCCCGCATTCAGCGACGACGTGACTTCTCGCGAGCCGCGACTGCTCGGCGTAAGCGAAGCCATGCGCGACGTGCAGAAGCGCCTGGGCCGCGCGGCGGGAACGAACTCGACCGTGCTGATCACCGGCGAGACCGGGACCGGCAAGGAAGTGGCCGCTCGCGTGCTCCATCGCGCCTCGGCGCGCGCGAACGGTCCCTTCGTCGCGGTGAACTGCGCGGCCATTCCCGAAGACCTGCTCGAAAGCGAACTCTTCGGGCACGCGCGAGGCGCGTTCACCGGCGCTCAGGGCGAGCGCAAAGGCCGGATCGAAGAGGCGCACGGCGGCACGCTGTTTCTCGACGAGATCGGCGACATGCCCCGTTCCATGCAGGCGAAACTGCTGCGCGCGCTACAGGAACGGCAAGTCACGCCGCTCGGAACGAACCGGACAATATCGGTCGATGTGCGCGTGATCGCGGCAACCCATCGCGATCTTGCCGCGATGGTCGAGGCGGGCACGTTTAGACAGGACCTGCTCTTTCGCCTCAACGTGATCCCGTTGCACATGCCGCCGCTACGGGAGCGTGTGGCCGACATCCTGCCGCTTGCCGAGCACTTTCTGGAAGCTGCATCGACCGAAGCGACGCGCAAGCATCTCTCCGCCGATGCCCAGCGCCTTCTGGCCACTTTCCTTTGGCCAGGGAACGTGCGCGAACTGGCCAACGCGATCGAGCGGGCGAGTGCGCTTGCGCCGGGGCAAGTGCTCACACGCGAAGATTTCGCGTTTCTCGTTGCGGCAAAAGACAAAACCGGCGAGGCAATTCCGCCAGCGCTGCTCGAGCTTCCGCTTACGGAAGCCGTTGCGCGGCTCGAACGCGCGCTGATTACTCACGCGCTGGCTGCGTCGGGTGGCAACCGCGCGGAGGCGGCAAGGAGGCTCGGCATCAGCCGTCAGTCGCTCTATACGCGGATGACGAGTCTCGGAATGTCCGACGCGTCGTCGTAGGGAAACGAGTGTCAACGAATCGGACAGGCGATGTCCGTTTCGTTGACACATCGACGATCTTCGTTCGCGCAAGACGTCGAAGTCTTCAGCATTCTTCGAATGGCATAGCCCTTGCAGAACACTCCGCGCCACGCGAAAGGAGTGAATCATGCAATCGACCCAGCCAGCCAATCGACGAATCGCCGTTCGCCTGCTCGGCGCGACGAGCCTTGCCGCCGCCCTCGTGATGAGCGCGAGTTGCGCAGCGCAAACGAGCGCTGTGACGGCGCCGCCGCCCCCGCCGCCGGTCTCCGCAGACGCGCCGCCGCCTCGGCCTCCGGGCCTGGCCCCGAGACCGATCTCCAACGCGGCCTCGATGTCCACGACGCAAGCGACCGTAGCGCGCTTTCTGACGAATCCCGATGGCGACGTCGACGGCTTTCTCGCCAGCGACGGGACGCTCGTACGGTTCCCGCCGCACATGAGCGCGCAACTGACTTCGACGGTTCGCCAAGGCGACAGCGTGCAGTTGAGCGGCTGGCGCGATGAAGGCGGCAACTTCATCGCGCAACGCATCGCCGACACGCGAAGTGGACAGCAACTGATCGATCAGCCGCCGATGCCCGGCGCGCTACCACTTCCGCGGGAACTGCGCGGCGCCGGTCTCTCGCGCCTCAGTGCGCAGGGGCAGGTGGCGCACGTGACGACCGCGCCGCGTGGCGAGCCCGACGGCGTGATTCTCTCCGATGGCACGGTCATCAAACTCACGCCTCCGGTCGCACAGCAGTTCGGAAGCCTGGTTCGAACGGGAGCCACGGTTTCGGCGCGCGGCTATGGCACGCGCAATCAATACGGCACGGCGCTTCAGGCGACGTCGTTCGGTTCGCCGGGCAATCTCACGCAGATTTACGACCGTCCGCCGACAGCGCCCTGATCGGCGCAAGCCTGACCTACCCACTCACGCTCATTCAGGAGTAGCAACATGCATTGGATCGATCCCGCCAGCCTTCCCGAGACCCGCGGAAAGGTGACACGTTTTCTGCTCAATTCACACGGAGAAATCGACGGCCTCGTGCTCGGCTCGCGTCAGGTTCATTTTCCACCGCATCTATCGAAGGAACTCGCGCGGCATGTCGCGCCGGGCGATCAGGTCCGCGTGCGCGGGATAAAGCCGCGAGACGCGGACATCATCGCCGCTGTCTCGCTGACATCGAAAAGCGGTGTGCTCATTCGCGACGAAGGTCCGCACGCTAACGGCGAAACGCATCAGAGACCGCATGTCGAGCGCAAGGCGATGGAAGCGTCGGGCGAGGTCCTGCTGTCGCTCTTCGGACCGAAAGGCGAATTGCGCGGCGCCTTGCTCCACGATGGCACCTCGTTGCGCATGCCACCGCACGCCGCGGCCGAGCTGGCCGATTACCTGAGTCCGGGCGCGCATGTCCACGCCTGGGGGCACGGCGTCAGGAACAGGCATGGTCGGACGATCGAGGTCGATGAAATCGCCCAGCTCGTCGACGCGCCTGAAAACGGTTGAGGGCGATCCCAAAGTCTCAAAGCGAAGCCCGCGCTCGGAACCGACCAAGGCCCAACGAAACGGACGTCATTGGTGAACCATGAATCCCTCATACGCGTTAGAAGGGCTGAACTTCTTCATGGCGGACGTGCAGGCGGGCATCGGGCCGTTTCTCGGCGTTTTCCTGCAGGCGCACGGCTGGCATGCGGATGCGATCGGGACCGTCATGACGTTGGGCGGCATCGCCGGCATGCTGGCCACGTCCCCGGCTGGCGCATTGGTCGATGCGACGCATCACAAGCGCGGCGTCATCGTCATCGCAGGCGTGATGACGACGCTTGCATCGCTCGTGCTAAGGGTATCGCACAGCTACTGGATGGTCGCTGCATCGCAGATATTCACCGCGGTCACGGGCGCTGCGCTCGGTCCCGCCGTCGCCGGCATCACGCTGGGAATCGTGCGCGAGAAAGGATTCGACAGGCAGTTCGGCCGCAATCAGGTGGCCAATCACGCGGGAAACGTCGTAGGCGCCGCGCTGTCCGGCTGGCTCGGATGGCGCTATGGGTTCGGCGCGGTGTTCGTGCTCGCGGGCGTGTTCGGCGCGATGACGGTGATTTCGACGCTGCTCATCCGGCGCGATGCGATCGATCACGACAGCGCGCGCGGCTTGAGCAGTTCGTCCCCGACCGGACATGAACAGGCGAGCGGATTTCGCGTGCTGCTGACGTGCCGGCCCATCTTGCTCCTCGCCGCCTCGCTGGCGATGTTCCATCTCGGCAACGCGGCGATGCTGCCGCTTTACGGGCTCGCGGTCGTGGCGGCGCATCAGGGCGATCCGAGTGCGTTCACTGCGCAGACCATCGTGATTGCGCAACTCGTGATGGTCGTCGCGGCGGTCTTCGCGAACCGCCTCATCCAGCGAATCGGCTACTGGGGTGTGATCCTGATCACGTTTCTCGCGCTGCCGGCGCGCGGACTCGTGGCGGGAATGCTTATCGAGGCATGGGGCGTGTGGCCCGTGCAGGCGCTCGACGGAATCGGCGCGGGTCTGCAAAGCGTCGCGGTCCCCGCGTTGGTCGTGCGCTTGCTGCAGGGAACCGGACGGGTGAACGTGGGGCAGGGCGTCGTGATGACCGTGCAGGGCATGGGCGCTGCGCTTAGCCCGGCACTGGGCGGCGTGCTCGCGCAGCATTTCGGTTATGCAACGGCGTTCTTCGTGCTGGGAGGCGTATCGACAGGCTCGCTCGCACTCTGGCTCATCTTCGGCGCTTCGCTCAAAAAGGCGTGCGGGATTCACCGCGACGTCGCGCAAGATTCCTCTCTGGCGACATGAATCCGCTTTTCCTTTGCCGGGCCTTGCGCTCGCTACAGACTGCGCGTTGACAAATCCGATCGATCAACCAGGCGCGGCTTGAAGATGCCGACCGTCGAGCCACGCGCGCCATCCGCCGAACGCCGATATGTCTTCGGCGGATTGCACCGCGTACGGCTCGCAGATGAAACCGGCCGTCCACGAACCGTCCGACAGCTCGACCTTGCCCAGCCCGAGCGGAGAAGGAATCGTCGCGAGGAACGATCCGAATTCCGCGCTCGGCATCTCCCAGACCTCCACGGCGATGCCGACGCCATCGTCCGCGACGCGCCACATGCCTGGCCTGCGCGTGCCGTCGGCCGATGCGGGCAACGCGCATAGCCGATAGCAAGGCGCGGTGCGCGTCGCCCGCACGAGACGCGCGCCGCGCGCGACGAGATCGCGATTGAGCGGCAAGCCCTGCATGTGCGCGCCGCATACTGCGACCGTCATGCGATCGTTGGCCGCCGCGCCGTGCGGACTCGCATCGACTTCGCCTCCCCCGACGCAGCGCATGCCGCTTCTGCGCTGAAGCAGATCGGCGACGCCGAGCAGATATTGATCCGTGAACGCGCGGCCGAAGACGGTCACGCCCCACGGCAATCCGTTCTCCATGAAGCCGGCGGGCGCGGCCACCGCCGCATAGTCCAGCAGGTTCATGAAGTTCGTGTAGTAGCCGAGCAGCGAATTCGGGCCGATGGGATCGCGCTCCAGTTCAGCGAGCGTCACCGGTCGCGGATACGTCGGCGTGAGCACGAAGTCGAGCGTATCGAGCGATGCATCGCATAGCGCCTTCAGATCCTGCAGCCGATACTGCGCGCGAAACAGCTCCACGGCAGTCGCGCCCGGCGCTTTCGCCAGCACATCGCGAATGACGGGCAGCACGGCATCCGGCTGCGTCGTCATCAACTCGCCCGTCACGCTATAGCGCTCGGCAACCCACGGTCCCTGATACAGCAATTGCGCCGCCTCGACGAACGGCTGAAAGTCGATCTCGACCGCTTCGCCGCCCGCCGCTTCGAGTAGCGCACGCGTTTGCGCGAACAATGCGGGGCTTTCGCTGCAGCCCGCGAACTCCAGTTGCGCGGGCACGCCGAAACGGAACGCGTGCGGCGTGCCGAACGCACGCGCCGCGTTCCATTGCGGATTGCGTCGGCTGTATGCGTCGCGCGGATCGTGCCGCGCGGTCAGCGCGAGCAGTTCGCTGGCTTCGGCGGCGGTTGCCGTGAAGAACGTCACGCAGTCGAGCGTACGGCATGCCGGCACGACGCCCGCGGTCGAGAGCAATCCTTTCGTCGGTTTGAGGCCGACGAGATTGTTCAGCGCGGCAGGCACGCGTCCCGATCCGGCCGTGTCGGTGCCGAGCGCGAAGCTCGCGACGCCGAGCGCGACCGCAAGCGACGACCCCGCGCTCGATCCGCCCGACGGATACCCGGGATGCACGCTGTTGCGGCACTTGCCATACGGCGAGCGCGTGCCGTTGAGACCGGTCGCGAACTGGTCGAGATTGGTCTTGCCGAGCGGAATCGCGCCGAGCGCGATCAACTGGCCGACGAGCGTCGCGGATTCATCGGGCGTGTACGCGAACGCGGGACAGCCCGCCGTCGTTTCGATGCCCGCGAGGTCGATGTTGTCCTTGATCGCGAACGGAATGCCGTAGAGCGGCAAACTGTCCGGATCGTGGCCTTCGAGCCGATCGACGAAAGGCGCGATCTCTTCTTCCGTCAGCAGATGGATGAAGAGATTGAACTCGGGATTGAGCGCGGCGGCTTTGTCGCGCAACCGGGCGATGAGCTTGCGCGGCGTGAGCGAGCCTTCGCGATATTCGCGGCGCAGCGTGGAGAGACGCAGATCGAATGTCGACATGGTTTTCCGTTGGATAGATTCAGTGACGTTCGATGACCGCGATGCGCTGTCCCGCGCGCAGCGGAGAACCCGGCGCGACATGGATCGCGGCGACGGTGCCCGCGCACGGCGCGCAGACGGCAATCTCCATCTTCATCGACTCGATGACGAGCAGCACGTCGCCCGCCGCGACTTCATCGCCAGGGGCCGCTTTCACTTGCCACAGGCTGCCCGCGATCTCGCTGTCGATGGCGACTTCGCCAGCCTTGAGCGGTGCGAGTTCGGTGTCATCGACGAGTGGCGCATCCTGCGCGTCTTCCGATGCGCCCGCTTCGCGCCAGCGCTCGCGTTCGGCCTGAAACGCCGCTTGCTGACGCGTGCGGAACGCATCGATGCTCGACGCTTCGTCTGCGAGAAACGCCTGATAGTCCGGCAAGGACAGCTCCGTTTCCTCGATGCGCAGCGGATAGCGCCCGAGCGGAAAATCCGCGCGAATGCGCATGAGTTCGTCGGCGGACACTTCGTAGAAGCGGATCTGATCGAAGAAGCGCAGCAGATAGTGCTGGCCGCAGAAATCCGCGGTCTGCGCGTAGCGGTTCCACATCTGCAGCGTGCGTCCGACGAACTGATATCCGCCCGGACCTTCCATGCCGTACACGCACAGATACGCGCCGCCGATGCCGACCGAGTTCTCCGCCGTCCACGTTCGCGCCGGGTTGTACTTCGTCGTCACCAGACGATGACGCGGATCGAGCGGCGTCGCGACCGGCGCGCCGAGATACACGTCGCCGAGACCCATCACGAGATAGCTCGCATCGAAGACGATCTTTCTGACGGCATCGATGGAATCGAGATCGTTGATGCGCCGGATGAACTCCAGATTGCTCGGGCACCACGGCGCATCCTTGCGCACCGTCGTCATGTACTTGTCGATCGCGAGCCTGCACGCCGGGTCGTCCCACGAAAGCGGCAGATGCACGATGCGCGACGGCACGCGCAGATCGCCTTGCAGCAGCACTTGCGCCCACGCTTCTTCGACGATCGCAAGCAGACGCGCGAGCGGCAAGTCGTCGGGCCGGTAATGAATCTGCAGCGAGCGGATGCCCGGCGTCAGATCGACCACGCCGGGAAGCGCCTGCGATTCGAGCGACTGCATCAGCGCATGACCGCGAAAGCGCGATACGAGATCGAGTTCCGCCGGGCCGATTTCGAGCAGCAGATGCGTATCGCCGGACACGCGCGCGACGAGTCTTTCGCGGCCCGATCCGCTATCGAGCACGATGGGCGAGGTCAGCGCCGCACGTCGTTCGGTCACTTCGCCGCGTTCGATATCGAGCGATTCGATTTCACGCCGCCGCCGCCGCGCGGCCTCACGCGCTTCGCCGATCTCGACGGGAACGAAGCGGACCTTGTCGCCCGCCTTCAACTGGCCGATCTGCCACAAGTCCGCTTCGATGATCGTCACCGGACACACGAAACCGCCGAGGCTCGGGCCGTCGGGGCCGAGGATCACGGGCATGTCGCCGGTGAAGTCGATCGCGCCGACGGCATACGGATTGTCGTGAATATTCGACGGATGCAGGCCCGCCTCGCCGCCGTCCTCGCGCGCCCATTCGGGCTTCGGCCCGATCAGGCGCACGCCGGTACGGCTCGAATTGAAGTGCACTTCCCATTCGGTATCGAAGAAGCGTTCGATATACGCCGCGCTGAAATACTCGGGCGCGCCATGCGGACCATAGATGACGCGGATCGTGCGAACAGGTTCGAGGCGCAGCGCATCGCCGAGCGTCGCGCCTGCTTGCGCGTCGCCGAGCGGATAGACGTGCAGCACGTCGCCGGCGCGGATCGCGCGTCCGCCGTGTCCGCCGAACTGGCCGAGCGTGAACGTGCTGCGGCTGCCGAGATACGACGCGACATCGAAGCCGCCGCGCACGCAGAGATAGGCACGCGCGCCCGCGCCGCGAATGGTGCCGAGCGCGAGCGTCGAGCCCGCCGCGACATGGATGCTGGTGTGCATCGGCTGCGCGATATCGTCGAGCGTGACCGGAATGTCAGCGCCCGTGATCGCGATCACCGCATCGGTATTGAAGCGCAGCGTCGGGCCGCTCATCGTCACTTCGAGCGCGGCGGCGTCGGCGGCGTTGCCGATGAGACGATTGCCGAGGCGCATCGAGCGGTCGTCCATCGGTCCCGACGGCGGAATGCCGACCGCCCAATAGCCGAGCCGGCCCGGATAGTCCTGCACCGTCGTCTGTGTGCCGCCGCTAACGACGTCGATCGTGCTCGCGCGATACTTCAGCGCTTCGAGGCAGCGCGTCCACGGCTCGCCCGACGCGAACGGCGCGTCGCCGATGATCTGCCGCAGATAGTCGCGATTCGTCTCCACGCCGTAAAGCCGCGTGTTCGCGAGCGCCTCGTCGAGCGCGTGGCGCGCTTGGTCGCGCGTCGGCGACCACGCGATGATTTTCGCGAGCATCGGATCGAAGTAGGGCGGCACTTCGCATCCGGCTTCGATCCACGTATCGATGCGCAGCGCGCGGCCATCGGCTTCGGGGAAGGCGACATCGGTCACGAGGCCGGGGCTCGGTTTGAAGTCGCGGCCCGGATCTTCCGCGTACAGGCGCGCCTGGATCGCGTGGCCGCGCGGCTTCAGGCCCGCCATCAGCGAGGAAAGCGGCGCGAGCGTTCCAGCGGCGAGTTCGATCATCCAGCGGACGAGATCGACGCCCCAGACCTGCTCGGTGACGCCGTGCTCGACCTGCAAACGCGTGTTCACTTCGAGGAAATAGAACCGTTCCGCCGCGCTGTCGTAGACGAATTCGACCGTGCCGGCCGACCGGTAATCGACGGCCTTCGCGAGACGGATCGCGGCATCGCACAGCGCAGCCGATACGCCTTCGGGCAACGATGGCGCGGGCGTTTCTTCGAGCACTTTCTGATTGCGCCGCTGCACCGAGCAGTCGCGCACGCCCAATGCGATGGCGTCGCCTTGGCCGTCGCCGAAGACCTGCACCTCGAGATGCCGCGCCCGCTCGATGTACTTCTCGAGGAACACGCCCGCGTCGCTGAAGTTGTTCTCGCCGAGACGGCGCACGGCGTCGAAATGCGCGCCGAGTTCGCCCGCGTTCCAGCACACGCGCATGCCGATGCCGCCGCCGCCCGCCGTGCTCTTCAGCATCACCGGATAGCCGATGCGCTCTGCCGCAGCGAGCGCGGACGGCAAGTCGTCGAGGAGGCCCGTGCCTTCGAGCATCGGCACGCCTTCCTTCGCGGCGATTTCGCGGGCGGTGTGCTTGAGGCCGAACGCGCGCAATTGCGCGGGCGTCGGTCCGATGAACGCGATGCCCGCCGCTTCGCACGCTTCGCCGAACGCCGCGTTCTCCGACAAAAAGCCGTAGCCGGGATGAATCGCCTGCACGCCTTCGGCACGCGCGATGTCGAGGATCTTCGCCGTGTCGAGATAGGTCGTCGCGGCGGGACCGTCGCCGAGCGAATGCGCAATCGAGGCTTCGCTTACATGGCGGCTAGCGCGATCCGCTTCGGCATACACGGCGATGCCGGTGACATCGAGCGCGCGCAAGGTTCTGAGAATGCGGCAGGCGATCGCCCCGCGATTCGCAATCAGGATCTTCTCGAACATGGAAAGGGAAGGGTCGTTCGGAGGCGGGCCGTCCCGCCGTGAGCATGGCGAGCCGCGGTCGTCCGCGGCCGCGATCGCTTCAGCGATAGCTTCGGTTCAGTTGTTCGCGCGTGGTCGTGCAGCAGCGTCCCGAGCGAACGAGCATGACGTGATAGATCCAGCTGCGAATGCGCTTCAGTTCCATATGATCAGCTCCGCGGGTGTCGGGTTATAGGCGTTGCACGGATTGTTCAGTTGCGGACAGTTGGAGATCAGCACGATGACGTCCATCTCCGCGCGCAGCTCGACATACTTGCCCGGCGCCGAGATGCCGTCTTCGAAGGTCAGGCCGCCTTCGGCCGTCACCGGCACGTTCATGAAGAAGTTGACGTTCGCGCCGATATCGCGCTTCGCGAGCCGTCCGTCGTGCGCGCATGCACGCAGGAAGTTGTCGCGGCAGCTATGCATGTAGCGCTTCTCCAGCGCATAACGCACCGTGTTGCTCTCTTGCGCACATGCGCCGCCGAGCGTGTCGTGACGGCCGCAGGTATCGGCGACGATCGTCAGCATCGGATTGCCGAGATTCGAATACAGCACCGAGCCGGACGTCAGATAGAGGCTCTGCTGCCGACGCAACGTGCGTTGCGGATCGAAGCGTTCGCGCGGATCGTGAAGGCTGTAGAAGAGCGTATCGACGGCCTGATTGCCCTCCAGATCGACGATGCGCAGCGTCTGCCCCGCTTTCACTTCATGCAGCCACGGTTCGCCCGCGGCGAGCGTTTCGCGATACACCGCGCTTTCTGGATGTTTTTCACTGACGGTAAGCGCTTGGGTCATGTTGCTCATCTCTCAGGTTCGCTCAAAGGAAAAAGCGTTCGGTGTTGATGAAGCCGCGCACGTTCTCTTCGCATGCGGTACGGCAGATTTCCGCGACTTCGGGATGCGATTCCTTCAGTTCCAGCTTGACGGGCTTCGGCGAGTATTCGGGATGCGGGTCGAGCGGATGCTGGATCGCGGTCAGCACGACGAGCGTGTTCATCGGCGCATACAGTTCGACGTAATCGCCCGCTTTCGAATTGCCGGGCACGAAGGCGAGCGCGCCATCGCTCGTCACGTCGATGCGGCTGAAGAGATTGAGCGTCATCAGCAGGTCGGAAACGTCGAGGCCCCACTTGCTCATCTCGACGAGCAGGTTGTCGGTGCCATTGCGATAGAAGCCGTTGCGCAACTCCTGATAGCGGCCCGCGCCGTATCGTTCGAACACTTCCTGCGCATTCGATACCCCGCCGATGCTGTCGTGCCAGCCGCATGTATCCGCAACGATGGCGGCCAGGACGCGCCCCATGTCGGAATAGAGGCAATGGCCCGTGGTGAGCTTCGCGGTGTGCTGGCACTTCAGCGAATCCGGCAGATTGAGCCGCTCGCTCTTTTCGGCCGCGTTGACCATCATCACGCTGACGTTCGCGCCGCCGCGAATATCGGTGATGCAGAGCGACTGTCCGCGCTTGACGATCAGCGATGTATGACCGCCACCGGGGACCGTTTCTTCGAGTAACACTGTCATGGCGTGGAGCTTCCTTTAGTCGGAGACGAGTTCGATGCTGGATGCGCCCTGCACCGCGGCCTGCGCCATATGCACCGCCGATGCCGAGGCGCGCGTGCGGTCGAGCGGAATGTCGTAGGTGATGCGCGCGCCGTACGCGCCGGGCGCTTGCGGATCGACGCGCACCTTGTCGAAGACGAGCACGCGGCTGCCGAGCGTGAAGCCTTCCTTGAGGTCGTGCGTGACCATGAAAATCGTGAGCTTCGATTCGCGCCACAACTCCGACAACAGCACATGCATGTCCTTGCGGATGCCGGGATCGAGCGCGCCGAAGGGTTCGTCGAGCAGCAGCACGCGCGGCTTCATCATCAGCGCCTGCGCGATGGCGAGCCGTTGCTGCATGCCGCCCGAAAGTTGCTGCGGATACTTGTCGAGCGCCGCGCCAAGACCCACGCGTTCGAGCATCGCGGCGGCTTCGTCGCGTGCGGCGCGTCGTTGTGCGCCGAAGAGCCGTCCCGTGAATTTCGCGCGCGGCAGTTCGAGACCGAGCATCACGTTGCGCAGCACGCTCAGATGATCGAAGACCGAGTAGCGCTGAAACACGACGCCGCGATGCGCGTCCGGTTCGGCGGGAAGCGGTTCGCCGTCGAGCAGAATCTCGCCGCGCGTCGCCCGTTCCTGTCCGAGCAGCAGGCGCAGAAACGTGGACTTGCCGCAGCCGGACGCGCCGACCATCGAACAGAATTCGCCTTCCTTCACGGTGAGATTCAGCCGTTCCAGCACGACCTGATCGCCGTAGTTTTTCCATACGTTGCGAACGACGATCATCGCGCGCCTCCGCCGTACCACGGAAAGCACCACTGCGTGAGTCGACGCAGCAGTTCGTCGGTGAGCCACGCGAGCAGCGTGATCCACGCGACGTAGGGAAGAATGAGATCCATCGACAGATAGCGCCGCACGAGAAAGATGCGATAGCCAAGCCCGTCGGTCGATGCGATCGCTTCCGCTGCAATGAGAAAGAGCCATGCGGCGCCGAGCGAAAGCCGGATCGCGACGAGCAGACGCGGCAGAAGCTGCGGCAGCACGAGCCGCAGAACAAGCGTCCAACTGTTCGCGCCGAGCGTCTGCGCCTTGATCCACATCTCGGCCGGGATTTCAGCGGCGCGCGCGTGCAGATCGCGAATGATCATCGGCGTGATGCCGATGACGATCAGCACGACCTTCGACAGTTCGTCGAGACCGAAGACGATGAAGAGAATCGGCAGCACGGCGAGCGGCGGCACCATCGATATGACGGTGATGAACGGCGAAAGCGTCGCGCTTGCGAGCGGAAACGATCCCGTCGCGATGGCCGCAAGGAGCGCGATCGCCGCGCTCACGACGAGCCCGATGCCGAGCCTTCGCAAGCTCGACGCGGTATCGGTCCAGAGCAGATACTCGCCGGTGCGTTTGTCTTCGGCGAAGGCGGCGGACTTCATCGCATCGCTCATCTGCGTCGCGCTCGGCAACAGCTTGTCGTCGGGATTGTCGGCGAGCCGCATCGAAGAGCCGGTGAAATACACCGCGAGCAGCACGACGAACGGCAGCAGTAACAGCATCAGCGCGCCGGTCCTGCTCGGATGTCGATTGATGAGTCGCATGTTGGCCGCCATGTAGTAGAACCTGAAGCGCTCAGAGCTTGCCGGCCGCCGCCATCTCGACGTAGGCCGGATCGAAGCGCAGCTTCACGTTGTTCTTGTTGCCGACGACGACGCCCTTGTCGAACGCCATGCCGACGGCATCCGCGCTCTTCGCGTCTTGCCCCAGCAGGCCGTGATCGAACGAGAACTTGGCGACGCGCGTCATGATCTTCGGCATGTCGGGGCTGGTCACGAATTCGAGCGCGGCCTTCGGCGTGTAGAAGAGGGCGGTGGTCGAGAGCTGGCCTTTGAAGTTGGCGAGATCGGTGCCGGACGCCTTGGCCATCGAAGTCAGCGCGCTCGTGGTTTCGGGGGAATCGCCGTGCATCAGCGCGACCATCTCGAACCATGCGCCGGTCAATGCCTTGCCGAGCGCCGGGTTGTCCTTCAGCGTCTTCGTATTGACGACCATCATGTCCATGATCTCGCCGGGAATCTTGCTGGAGTCGAAGACTTCGGTGACGTTCGGCTGCGCCTTCAGGTCGGCGAGCATCGGATTCCATGTGACCGTGTTATGCACGGTGGGCGTGGCGAATGCGCCGGAGATATCGGCGTCGGACGTGTTGACGACCTTGAGATCGCGCTCGCTCATGTGCGCGCTTTCGAGTGCGCGTGCGAGCAGATAATGCGAGACCGAGAACTGGACGAGGTTGATCTGCTGGCCTTTGAGATCGGCGATCTGCTTGCCCTTGCCCTTCATGAGCACGCCGTCGTTGCCGTTCGAGTAATCGCTGACGATCAGCGCCGTCGAGTCCACGCCGCCCGAAGCCGGGATCGTGAGCGCGTCCATGTTGGTCATCGCGCAGCCGTCGAACTTGCCGGCCGTGTATTGATTGATGGACTCGACGTAGTCGTTCAGCTGGACGACATCGATATTGATGCCGTACTTCTTCGCCCACTTGGAGACGATGCCCTGCGTCTTGGCCTGGCCCCACGGCATCCAGCCCGCGTAGATAGTCCAGCAGACCTTGAAGTCGTTGCGCGGCGCGGCGGATGCGGCGCTGGACGCGAAAGCGGCGACGGAGAGTGCGGCGATGCCAAGAAAGCGAGCGAGCTTGCGCATGAGGTTGACCTCGAAGGAGACGGTTGGCGACGGCAAGGGAGCAGCGCGACTCATCGCGTTCTCTCCCGGGCTTTTATCCCGCCGTGTAACCTCGCCTGAGGTCGACAGCTCTCGGACCAGCATCCGCGTGAAGCAGACCGGAACCCTAGCCGTCCATTTCCAGATTGTTCGATGAACCGGATGATGCGCCGGCTCCTTGCCATCCCCTCTAAGCGGGAATCGTGCCAACAGTTTTTATGGCTGCTGGCGGCGTTGCGCAGGTTCGGACGGAGCGCATTGCCCATCCGCGGTGAAAGCGGCGCACGTTTGATGTATCGGCTGCACCAACATCGGGCGTCGTCCCTGGTTGCCAGCAAACGTTTCCTTGGGTAGACGCGCGAAAACATCGGCGCAACGCTTTTAGCCGATGCGTCGTTGCTTGCGATTTTCTTGGCATGAATGTGGCGCGGACAACATAGCCATTACCGGTTATTACGGAGAATCCGTCTCGTCGTACAAATAAAAACGAAGCGTTTAAAACAGACCGTCTGAAGGCAGCACCATAGCGGCCAAAGACATACGGGGAAGTCATGCAGCGTGAGAAGAACAACGCGCCTGTCAAAGGGCGGGTCATCGCAGTGTGCATCGGGGTTTCGATCGGCGCGATCAATGCGAATGCGCAGGATGCGGAAACGCAGCCGGCCGCGCACGTGAACACGGCGTCTCAGGCTCAACCGCTCATCTCGCTGCCCAGCACGCCGACGCCCGGTCCGGTCGGCAACACCGGCGAATTGCCGGCCGCCAATGGCGCGCCTCTCACGCCGCGCGGCACGGTGAATGCCGCATCGTCGCTCGACAAGAGCGCCACCCTCGCCGGCACGGCACGCTCGCGCACCGTCGATATCGAAGGCAAGCAAGCGCTCGACGATACGCTCGGCGGCGTGGTCACGACCGACACGGTGACGCTCGCGGGGCAGGACTTCTACACCTGGTTCGCGCAGGCCTGGGGCGCCATCCCGCTGTCCGAGCGCTACATCGTTTCGGTGCACGAGCGGCCGTCGCCGCGCTACGGCAGTCTCGTGTGGGTGGAGTACGGCCAGCGTCGCGTGTTCCAGGCGTTCCTGCCGATTGCGCGCTCGAACGTGAAGCCGATTGCCGAAGGCGCGGCGCAGATCGCCTTTCAGAACGTGATGCAGGCGGACCTGACCCGTCTGCTGTTCCGCGACGCCGACATGGCGATGGACGAACTATAAAAAAATCGCATCATAAGAAAATCGATGCAGTAAGGCCAAAAAATACGGGGAAACCGCAATGAAAACGAATGCGCTCTTGAAACGCGCGTTGCTCGCTTGCGCGCTTGCGATGCCGGTTATCGCCGCGCAAGCCACATCGCTTGTGTATGAACCGGTGAATCCGAACTTCGGCGGCAATCCGCTGAACGGGACGAATCTGCTCAACGAGGCGAACGCGCAGAACAAGTACAAGGATCCGTCGACGGAGAACCTCGGTACGAGCAGCCAGTCCACGCTCGACCAGTTCAACACGCAATTGCAGCAGGCGATTCTGTCGCGCGTCGCGTCGTCGATATCGAGCTCGATCGTCGGCACGGACGGCACGCTGCATCCCGGCACGATCAACACGGGCAACTTCTCGATTGCGATCACGCAAGTTACCGGCGGCAATCTGCAAGTGACGACGACCGACAAGACCACGGGTGCCTCGACGACCTTCGTCGTCGGCAACGGACAGTAACGCGAGCGCGCATACGACATGAACAAAGAAGCTATCACGACACTGGCGACGCGCGCGGCACTGGGCGCCACGCTCCTTGCAACGATGCTGTTGACCGGCTGCGTCACGACGCCGATGCCTTCGGCGGGCAACGCGACGCTCACGCCGCCGACGCGCGTGACGCGCGACCTCACGCACCTGCCGCCGCCGAAAGGGCGCATCGTCGCGGCCGTGTACGGTTTTCGCGATCTGACGGGCCAGTACAAGCCGTCGCCGGACAGCTCGTTCTCGTCGCAGGTGACGCAGGGCGGCGCTTCGTTTCTCGTGAAGGCGATGCGCGATTCCGGCTGGTTCACGCCCGTCGAGCGCGAAAACCTTCAGGACCTCCTGACCGAACGCAAGATCATGCGCGCGCTGGAAACGCCGGACGACAAAAAGAACGCGATACCGCAGATCGGCGCGCTCGCACCGGCGAGCATCGTGCTGGAAGGCGGCATCGTCGGTTACGACACGAACATTCGCACGGGCGGCGCGGGCATCGCGTATCTGGGTATTTCGGCATCCCAACAATATCGCGTGGATCAAGTGACGGTGAACCTGCGCGCCGTGGATATCCGCAACGGCACGATACTCAACAGCGTGTCGACGACCAAGACCATCTATTCGATTCAGGTCGATACCGGCGTGTATCGCTTCATCGGCTTCAAGGATCTGTTGCAGGCCGAAGCCGGCATGACGCGCAACGAGCCGCAGCAGCTGTGCGTGAACGAAGCGATCGAATCGGCGCTCGTGCATCTGATCGTGCAAGGCGTCGCGAACCAGTCGTGGGCGCTCAAGGACACGAAGGACTGGTACGACCCGACGATGCAGCGATATCTGCAGGAAAACCAGGGCTACGCGCAGACGATGGAAGACGTGAACCCGTCGTATAGCCCGGTGAGAATCGATCCGCCGAAGACCATCGGCAGTTAATCAGTCTCAGCGAAGGAGATCAGCATGAAAGCATCGCGTGCGCCAATGCGCGCATCGAAGGTCGCTGTGTGCGCGGCGCTCGGCGCGGTCGTCTCGCTCGCGGTGTATGCGGCGGACCTGTCGTCGGTCTCGGATTTCGGTCCGCCGGAACCGGGCTTCGGCGGCGCGACGCAAGTCGCTCGCGTGTCGCAACACGGCCAGGGTAATCGTCTCGACGCGATTCAGGCCGGACATAACGGCTTGATGGCCAATCAGATCGGCATCGCGAACGCGGCGGCGACGGCGCAGGCCGGCAACGACAACTGGACCGTGCTTCAGCAAAGCGGCGCCGCCAATCTTTACGCCGGATATCAGTCGGGTCAGTACAACCGGTCGATCGCGATGCAGAACGGCAGCGGTAACGAAGCAACGGTCACGCAGGTCGGGAATTCGATGTCGTCGTCGGTGACGCAGCTTGGCAACAACAACGAGATTTCGATCTTGCAGAGCAGGAACGGTTCAGGATTATCGGTTACGCAGACGGGCGGCGCCCGGGCTGCGGTTCTGATGAAGTAGGCAGGCGAGGAGACCACGCAGTACAGGTAGGTGTGTGAGTGTGCAGGGCCGGGCGTCAGCGGGGGTTGACGTCCGTTAGGGTTACGAATCTACGTGCAAAAAACATCAAGTCAACGAGGCATAAAAATGAAAGTGAAGGCAATCATCATCGCTATGGGTCTGGCAGCATTGGCATCGACGTCGGCTTTTGCAGCGTCGGTCGGCGAAGGCGCGATCGTCGAGCAGTACGGCAACGGCAACACTGCTGGCGTGACGCAGACGGCGTCCAGCCATGACCGCGTGAAGGTCCAGCAGAACGGCGACGGTTCGAGCGCGACCGTTACTTCGAGCAACGGCGGCGCCAACGTGACCGACATCCAGCAAAACGCGGCACGCGTTTCGGGCGAATCGCAGCTGAGCGCGACGCTCACGCAGCAGCAGGCGATCGGTGAAAAGACCACCATCAAGCAAACGGGCAGCAACAGCACGGTGAACGTGACGCAGACGGCTTCGTCGTACGACAAGGACACGGTCACGCAATTCGGCAAGAACGACTCGGCGACCATCAATCGCACCGGCTCGAGCTGGAACACGGTCAACATCGATCAAGGCACCGGCAAGACGGCAGGCGTGAGCGACGGCGCAAAAGCGACGGTCACGCAGACGACCACGATCGGCAACCGCGTCGACATCCTGCAAGGCAACAAGAACGGCATCGCGACCGTGACGCAGACGAATGGCGGCTACAACTCGGCTCGCATCGATCAGATCGGCGATCATAACGACGGCAAGATCGAGCAGGTTTCGGAAATCGGCGACAACGTGTCGATCAGGCAGGCCGACTTCGCCCGCGCGCAAGTGCATTCGGAAAACGGCGGCGGCAACACGACCACCATCGACCAGAGCGGCGCAGGCGCACCGCACTATGCGCAGGTGACGCAAGGCAACGCGACCAACGAAACGACGACGATCCTGCAAACCGGCTCGGCCTACAACACGGCATACGTCGATCAGTATCGCGAAGCCAACGATCACACGTATGTCGTTCAGGCGGGCGATCGCAACACGGCGGCCGTTCATCAGACGGATGGCGGCAGCAACCTGGCAGCCGCGGTGCAGGTCGGTTCGAACAACAACATGGATCTGACGCAACAAGGCGCGTTCGAATCGACGCTGCTGGCCGGTCAGGGCGGCGGCTTCAACGAAGCGAAGGGCAAGCAGTCGGGCTCGCACGAAGACATGACGCTGACGCAAGTCGGCTACTTCAACTCCGCGGATGCTTCGCAAACCGGTGCGTATAACACGGCTTCGATCGTCCAGATCGGCAACGCCAACTACGGCTCGGTGACTCAGAGCGGTATCGGCAATGCGGCTGCGATCACGCAGGGCGGTTCGTTCAACAAGGCTGTCGTCGTTCAGAAGTAAGGAACGCGGCGCAACGAATGGCGGTATGGCGGGCGGCGAGCGGTTCGAAAGTACCGCTCGCCGCTGTTTCATTCACGCGATGTCGCGAATCGGCCGATCGGTGCCATCGGCCGTACACGAGCCCAAAATTCTAGCCCGGCAATTCACGAGGAAGCTGACTGTATTCCGCCTGTTTCGATCTCGGCACCACTGACTTTTTGTCAAGTAATCATGTCGCTCATCCGAGGCGACAATAGATGCGTCGGCACTTGTGCGCCACGCAGGCGCTCGCCCGTTTCGCAGTCGAGACGCATCAGCGTCACAGCACAATCGCAAGGGGTCAAACGATGCTCACCTGCTTCGCAGTAAGCCATACCGATGACGACCAGCTCGTTCAATCCGCCGAGCATGAGATTCTTCAGGCGATTGCCGACGAAGCCGAAGTAAGTTTCGAGCCGGGCTTTGCGGGCAAGAGCTACCTGGACGTTCCGACCAATGCGGACGCACGCGAGGCAATGACTGCACGCCTGGAACAGAACGATATGTCCTTCAGCGTGGTTACGCGCATCGCTTATTAGGCGTGGATCACGAAGCGGGATGCGATCGCGGACATGCCGTCGACGCGCTGAACGTTCGTCTTGCGATGTGGCCCAGCACGCGCTCACGTGCGCAACGACCTCAACCCCGCACGCACTTCCCCGGCGAACAGGTCCGGCTGTTCCCACGCCGCGAAGTGTCCGCCCTTGTCGAGCCGGTTGTACCAGATGAGGTTGTGATAAGCGCGCTCCGTCCAGCTTCGCGGCGCCTGATAGTTCTCGCGCGGGAACACGCTCACGGCCGCGGGAACCGATACGTCGGCGGCCGCAAGGAAGTTGAAGTGCGATTCCCAGTAGAAGCGCGCGGACGAGACACCCGTGTTCGTCAGCCAGTAGAGCGTGATGTCGTCGAGAATGTCGTCTCGCGTCATCGCCCCTGATGATTCGCCGTTGACGTCGCGCCCGAACACCGCCGAAGTCAGCGCCGCCGCAGGCTGCACGTAGCCGTCGCCATGATCGAGCAGCCATGCGGCAAGACCTGTCGGCGAATCCGCGATGCCGTAGAGCGTTTGCGGGCGCGTGCCCATTTCCAGCGCGTACGCCCGGCGTTTTCTTGCGGCGCTGGCAAGCTGCTCGTACGCGTGCTTTTCTTCATCGTTGAGGCCCGCAGGTGGCGGATCGCCTGCCTGCAGCGCTTTGGCGATATCGGCGGGAACGGTCGCCGGGAAGTTGACGTGAATGCCGAGCAACTCGGGCGGCGCCTGCTTGCCCATCACGTTGGCGACCACGCCGCCGAGGTCGCCGCCTTGCGCCGCGAACTTGTCGTATCCGAGCCGCTTCATGAGCGTGACCCAGGCGCGTGCGGTGCGCTCGGGTCCCCAGCCGGTCGCCGTCGGCTTGCCCGAGAAGCCATAGCCCGGCAGCGACGGGATCACCAGATGAAACGCATCCGACGCACTCGCGCCGTGTGCCGTGGGATTGGTCAGCGGATCGATGATCTTGAATTGCTCGATCACCGATCCGGGCCATCCGTGCGTGACGATGAGCGGCATCGCGTTCTCGTGCTTCGAGCGAACGTGGATGAAGTGGATGTCCAGCCCGTCGATCTCGGTGATGAAATTCGGATAGCCGTTCAGTTTCGCCTCGCACTTGCGCCAGTCGTAGTCCGTGGACCAGTGGCGCGCGAGTTCCTGCATCATCGCGAGCGGCACGCCTTGCGATTCGTCGGAAACGGTCTCGCGCTCGGGCCAGCGCGTTGCCTTGATGCGGCGGCGCAGATCGGTGAGTTGCGCTTCGGGAACATGCACGCGAAGCGGACGAATCGCTTCCTTGTCGATATTCGCGGTCTTCGCGACTGAGACGATCGATGAGTTCGGTTCAGCAAACGCGAGCTTGTTCAGCGATGCCGCTGCGATACCGGCCGCCGCAACCTCGACGAAGCGGCGGCGCGACGGCGACTTGGGAAGCGTCTTGTTATATGACATGAGAACTCCTGATGAAGGCAAAGCTATTTCGGCGGCTGACTCCGTCACGCGTACTGCGCTTCGAACACGATCGTTCGGCTCGGATCGCGTTGCATACGTAATACGTCGAATCCCGCTGCTGGCGCGGCTCACTGCTGCGCGATGGACGTATTGAAGCGCGCCGACGTATCCCGTGCGTGTCGAAATCGAGGCGTTGTGTAATCGCGCGTATCCGCAGCCGCCGCCGATACGTTGCGATACAAGGTGGCGGCAGTCGTCGACTTGGTTGAGCGTGTCAGCTCTCCGGGTCGTACCCGAACTCGCGGAGTTCCTGCGCACAGCGGCAGGCTTTGGCGATGTCAGCGGCCCATTGGACGGCCGCTTCGCGCGATGGAAGTTCCAGCACACAGAAGCCGCCGTCGAACTCTTTCGTCTGCGGATACGTCCCGTTCGTGACGGTGCCGTCGGCGGCGACCATCTGCGGCGTCACGTTCCCATTGATACCGCCGCCGAACACATAGACGCCCGCTTCCTTCGCCTCTCTGATGACCGCGCGTGCCGCTTCGCCGACCGCGTCGATGTCTTCATCGGAGACGTTCATCGCCGATGCAGGGAAGGAGATTAGGTACTTCGTCATCGTTCGATCCTCCGGGTGTGAGTCGGCCTCCCGCGTCGAAAGGCCACTGGAACGGCGCGAAAAAAGAATAAAAATCGCATCGAAAGATTACTAGGCTTTCAATCGGGCCGAGCGAACGCGTCTTACCTAAGGTGCCGATAAAAACGCGCGCTGCAAGGTAAGCGGACGATCTTCGCAATGCGGCCCTCAAAAAACCGTTGCGCCCATTCTGACCAAGAACGCGAATCATGGGCGCCGTATCACGGCGCGTCCCTTCGATCGAGGCTGTATTTCTTCGGCATCCCGATCACTGCGAGCTGACCTGATAGCGCGCAGACGACGAGCGTGTTCAACACGCGCTTCCTGAAGACCCCTTACTCAATGGCCTTCCAGGAAATCCCTATCTCTTCAAAGGAGGTTGAAATGGCCGGTGATATCAACATTCGTGAACGTGTCGTGATCTTGCCCGAGACAGGCGCATTCGCCGAGGCGCGGCGTCATCCCGAATCCACATCGAGCCGCCGTGTCGTGCATGTCTACGGTTCCCGCGTGATCGTGATGGAGGAATCGGCGGAACCCGCCGCAAAGGCGCTGGCGTACGAATCGCTGCAGGCATCCGCGATGGTGGTCGACTCGCTGTCGGCGACGGAGCAGTTGGGCTACAACGCGTTCGCCTTGCGCGAATCGAGCGCGTATCGGACCGCGAAGTCATCGCGTCCGCGCGAGGGCGAATCGTGGGATTCCAGCGAGGAAATGCAGTATTCGTGTACGCCGCCCGAAGACTCCAGGGAGCGCGCCGAAAGGGCGATGGCGCAGGCGGGCGCGCCGACGAGCCAGCGTCTGACCGGCTCGGTCGCGGTGGGAATCGTGATCGTGGAAGGACCGAACGACAATCTCAAGTTTTCGCAGGACGAGCGTACGAAGGTCGTCGCCGAAGTGCAGAACGGACTGAGCTGGCTGGCGACGCAAAACCCGGAAGGCTTGACCTTCAAGTACGACATCAAGATCGTCGCGGTGGAGGTGCAGCCCGGCGCGGACACGCTGACATTCGATGAAAAAGAGACGCTGTGGCGCGATCCCGCGATGACGCAGCTCGGCTACGGCACGGGCATGGGCGCGGTGACGGCGTACATCGAAAAGCTGCGCACCGATCTCGGCACCGACTGGACGTATTGCGGCTTCTTCACCAAGTATCCGCTCGGGCATTTTGCTTATGCGTCGATCGGCGGCCCGCGTCTCGTGATGAACTACGACAACGATGGATGGGGCCCCGACAACATCGACCGCGTATTCGCGCACGAAAGCGGGCACATTTTCGGCGCGCCGGACGAATACGCGGCGAGCGGCTGCAACTGCGGCGGATCGTGGGGCGTGTACTTCAAACCGAACGCCAACTGCGCGAATTGCGCGCCAGGGGGCGGCGTCGATTGTCTGATGAAGGGCAACACCTGGAACATGTGCGTGCACACGCCGTTCCATCTCGGCTTTCCGCTCGTTACACAGACCTACACCGGCGTATGGCGGCAGGGCAACGACGCGCACTATCTGTGGGTCAACGCATCGTGGAACAGTTTCGTCGCGAAATGGCAGCAACTCGCGGAGCAGAATCTGCGTCTCGCCGATCTCAAGATCACGCGCGAGAACGGTTCCGAGCGATTCCACGGCGTCTGGCGCGAGGGCACGGGCGGCTATTACCTTTGGGTCAACGCGAATCAGGCGGACTTCATCACCAAATGGCAGGAGCTGGGCGCCCAGGGGTTGAGGCTCGTCGATCTCGAAGTGCAGAACGTCAACGGCACGCTGCTGTATTCGGGCGTCTGGCTGCCCGGCGACGATGGTTACTATCTCTGGATCAACGCCGACTGGAACAGCTTTGTCGCGAAGTGGCAGCAGCTCGCGGATCAGAACCTTCGTCTCATCGATCTCAAGATCGTCGATGTGGGCAACGAGCAGCGCTTCTTCGGCGTGTGGCGGCAGGGCACGGGCGGTCATTATCTCTGGGTCAATGCGGACTGGAACAACTTCGTCGCGAAGTGGCAGGAGCTCGCCCAGCAGAATCTGCGTCTCGTCGATATCGAGATCACGCAGTCCGCGCAAGGTCAGCGCTTCTCGGGCGTCTGGCTGCCCGGCGCGGATGCGTACTACCTGTGGTCCGGCGCCGACTGGCAGCACTTCGTCGCGAAATGGGAAGAGGTATCGGCGCAAGGCATGCGGCTCGTCGATCTCGACGTAGTGCCGGGCTCCGGCGCGCAGAGTCCGACGCCATCATCGGTCGCGGCTTCTTACGGCGGCATGGCGAGCGCATCGGCATCGGCGTTCGATTCTTACGAGGATGGCAAGGGCGGTCCCGGCGCAGCCACGCTGGCAGGGGAAGCGGGCTATGGAATGGGGAGCGTGAACGGCGAGGGCACGGCGGTATCGGCCCCGGATTCGGGCAGGCTCGCGGGCGTCGGCGGCGGTTCGTCGAACGGCGGCGGCCTCGCGTCGACTTTGACCGCGACCAGCACCCCTACCGCCGGCGGCGGCAACGCGTTCGGCGGCGGATACTTCGGCGGCAGTCCGCAACCCGGCGATGCGCCCGCGCCGCAACCGGAACTCACGATGGAAGCACTCGGAGGCGGATCGGTTTCCTGAGCGCGATGGGCTAGGGGTCCACGCGGCCGATGCGTCACCGCTTCGGATCGGGCGGTTGCATCGGCGGCGTGTCCCAGTCGAGCTGATCGCCACGGCGCGTCTTGACCTGGCCGAGCCGCGACATCCATGCATCGACAAAAAGCGCTTCGGTATCGTCGAGCCCGTTCGACTGCTTCACCGACGATTCCGCGTGCGTCAGCACGCTGGCGACGCCGTGCATCGACGCGATGCGTGGAACGGCCGAAGCATCCGCGGTGCTCACGTATACGCGGTTCGAGATGGATTGCGTCGGCGGGGCGGCGCGCATGACGGCATCGCGCTCGGCGGCCGATATGGATAGCTGGAGAATGACGAGGACTTCGACCATGACACGTTGCTCCCGCGCGCGATGCGCGTAGCCAAGTGTAGGGCGGGCCGCATCCGGTCGCAACGCAGCGGCATGGATACTCGCGATGCTGCCCGACGAACTTATGGGCTCGTGATGGCGGATTTTGTCCGCAAAGATGACGCGTAATGCTCTTTCCTGCGCGGTTGGCGGGGCATTATGATGATTGCACGTTCAATCATCGAGGCCAAAAATGACCGCTGACCAACGCCGTTCCGCTCTCGTCATCATCGACGTTCAGGAATCGTTTCGCCACATGCCCGACTGGTCCGACACGGATCTGCCGGCTTTCAAGGAAGCCGTACTGCGCCTCGACCGCGGCGCGCGCGAAGCCGGCGTTCCGGTGGTTCATATCTTCCATGTCGGCAAGGCCGGACCGTTCAAGAAGGAATCGGGCTTCGTGAAGCCGCTGGACTGGTTGCCCGCTTCGCCCGATGTCGTCTTCGAGAAACACACGCACAACGCGTTCACCGATACCGGCCTGGACCTGTGGCTGCGCCGGCGCCAGATCGATCATCTGGTGATCGCGGGCATCCGCACCGAACAGTGCTGCGAGACGACGACGCGAGTCGCCTCGGACATCGGCTATACCGTCGACTACGTGACCGAGGCTACCCTCACGTTTCCGATGACTCACGCCATCAGCGGCCGCGTCTACTCGACGTCCGAGATCAAGGCGCATACGGAACTCGTGCTGCAGGGACGCTTCGCGCGCATCGCCACAACCGACGACGCGCTCGCTGCGTGGCGCACGGCAAAAGCTGCATGATTCCGCCGATATCCGTATGGTTCGTGCTGACGCCGCCCGTGCTGATGCTCGACTATGCCGGCCCGGCCGAGGCGATGCGAATGGCGGCCGAAGCCGGCGGGCCTTTCGCGCTGCATCACTGCGGCCCGCTCGAGCGCGCGGCGACGTCGCTCGGCACCTTCATCGACGGTATCGAACCGTTGCCCGACAGGCTGCCGCGGAACAGTCTCGTCATGGTCGTCGGCAGCACGGAGTCGCCGGAGCCGGGCACGAACGCGCCGTTCGATACGGTCGCGCAGTGGCTTCGATGCGCCCCGGCCGAAGACACGCGCATCGCCAGCATCTGTTCCGGCGCGCTCCTGCTTGCGCGCGCGGGGCTGCTTGCGGGACGGCGCTGCACCACGCACTTCGGACTCGTCGATGAACTCGCGCGCGCGGAACCGACCGCGCGCGTGCAATACGACTGCCTGTTCGTCGATGACGGCGACGTGCTGACGAGCGCCGGAATCACCGCGGGTATCGACCTGTCGCTGTATCTGATCGAGCACTATGCGGGAGCCGAGCGCGCCGCCGATATCGCACGCCGTCAGGTGGTCTATCAGCGCCGTGCAGGCGACGACGTGCAGCTTTCGCCGTGGCTTGCGCATCGGAATCACATGCATCCGGCGGTGCATCGCGCGCAGGATGCCATCGCGCAAAACCCTGCGCGCGACTGGAGCGTCGCCGAACTCGCGCGTGCCGCGCATGTGAGCCAGCGGCATCTGAGCCGCCTGTTTGCGGAGCACGCGGGCGTCACCGTACTGGAGTATCAGCAGAGTCTGCGGGTGGCGAGCGCGCAGCGCTTGCTCGCGCAGTCGGACTACAACATCGAGCGCGTGGCGGAGGAATCCGGTTTCGCATCCGTCCGGGATTTTCGGCGCGTGTGGCGGCGGTATCACGACGTGTCGCCCGCGCGGTTTCGCAGCGGTTCGGAGCTCGAATCTTCTGTCGACTGAACGCATCGGAACCCGCCGCCGGGCATGTCTCGCCGCTTCCCGTCTGCCGTTTTGCCGCTGTCCACAGTCGGAATCTGGCAAGCATGGAGCCGGGGCTGCACCTCGACTATCGCGTCGTCCACCGCAGGGGCCGCCCCGGCATCGCGTTTCACGATGGTGCCTTGCCGAAATAGCACGTACAACGCAGTGCGTCTGGCGCATGATGCTCTCACAACACCGACCCGCCGAGCGTACGCAAGCGTTCGCAAACGGCGCATTCACGGAGTGAGACGAAGCGATGCAACTCGAACAAGGAGCGGGTCGCCCGCGCACGCTTTACGACAAGATCTGGGACCGTCACCGGGTCATGTCGCGTGACGACGGACAGGATCTGTTGTTCATCGACCGCCATTTCATTCACGACGTCACCGCGCAGTCCTTCGATCTGTTGCGTCAGCGCGGCCTGACGCCACGCTCCCCCGAGCGCATCTTCGGCACGGCGGATCACTACGTTTCCAGCGTCGCAAACGACCTGTCCGCGGTGGCCGACCCGGAGCGGCGCGGCATGATTCAGGCGCTTCAGCGCGACGCCGCCGAGTCTAGGATCACGCTGTTCGACATGGACGATTCCCGTCGCGGCATCGTTCACGTGGTCGGGCCCGAGCAAGGGTTGAGCTTGCCCGGCATGACCGTCGTCTGCGCCGACAGCCACACATCGACACATGGGGCGATGGGCGCGCTTGCTTTCGGAATCGGCGCGACCGAGGTGGCTCACGTGCTCGCCACGCAATGCCTGTGGCAACGCAAGTCGGGCAACATGCGCGTCACACTCGACGGCAGCCCGGGCACGGGCGTCACCGCCAAGGACCTGATTCTCGCCGTGATCGCCCGGATCGGCGTGGCCGGCGCCGTGGGCCACGTCATCGAGTACGCGGGCTCCGCGATCTCCGGCCTGTCGATGGAAGGCCGGCTGACGCTCTGCAACATGACCATCGAAGCTGGCGGGCGAGCAGGCATGATCGCACCGGACGAAACCACGTTCGCGTACATCGCGGGGCGTCCCTACGCACCCGATGGCGATGCGTGGGACCGCGCGATGTCGCAATGGCGCGACTTGTTCACCGATCCCGGCGCGGCCTTCGATCGGGAAATACACATCGACGTCTCGGACATCGCCCCGATGGTCACGTGGGGCACGACGCCCGAATACGCCTGCGGCATCGACGGACGCGTTCCCGATCCCGCGCGACAAGCCGACCCGGATCGACGCGCGGCGATGTCGAAAGCGCTGAACTACATGGGGTTGCCTCCGAACGCGGCGCTGGAAGGCGTGGCGATCGACAGGGTGTTCATCGGATCGTGCACGAACGGGCGCATAGAGGATTTGCGCAGCGCGGCGGAGGTGGCGCGCGGCCGTCGCATCGCATCTCGCGTCGAGGCGTGGGTCGTGCCGGGCTCGCACGAGGTACGGGCTCAGGCCGAGGCGGAAGGACTGGACCGCGTGTTCAAGGAAGCCGGTTTTCAGTGGCGTTATCCCGGCTGCTCGATGTGCCTTGCAACCAACGGCGATATCGCCGCGCCCGGGCAGCGTTGCGCTTCCACTTCGAATCGCAATTTCGTGGGCCGTCAGGGACCTGGGGTGCGCACGCATCTGATGAGTCCGGCCATGGCTGCTGCCGCTGCCGTGACAGGGCGTCTGACCGATGTGCGCCGTCTCCTGGGAGCATGAAATGGAAAGCCTGATTCACCTCGATGGGGTCGCCGTCCCGATCGCCGGCATCGATTGCGATACGGACCAGATCCTGCCCGCGCGCTTCCTGCAAAAACCCCGCTCCGACGATTTCGGCCAGTTCCTCTTTCGTGCGCTGCGCTTCGGTCCGGATGGCGCCGAGAAGCCTGAGTTCGTGCTCAACCAGGCGTCGTTTCGCGAGGCGCGCATCGTGGTGGCGAACCACAACTTCGGTTGCGGCTCTTCGCGGGAGCACGCGGTCTGGGCGCTGTATGACTACGGAATCCGGGCGGTGATCGCCCCGAGCTTCGGCGATATCTTCTTCATCAACTGCCTGAAGAACGGGCTGCTTCCGATCGTGCTGCCGGAGAGCGTCGTGCTTCCGCTCCTGGAAAGCCTCGGCAGCAGGGCAGTCAGCCGGATCTCCATTGACGTGCCCGCGCAGACCGTGACGTTACCCGATGGCGCTTCGCATCCTTTCGATATGGAGCCCTTCGCGAAGGAATGCCTGCTGCGCGGCATGGACGAGATCGATTACACGCTTTCGCATCGAGACCGCATCGATGCATTCGAGCGCAATCGTGCCGATGCCTAGTGAGGCGCGCGCTTTCCAAAACGACCTGGAGGAGTTCAGATGAAGATTGCAGTCATGCCCGGTGATGGCATCGGTCCGGAAGTAGTGGCGCAGGCGCTCAAGGTGCTGCAAGTCGTGGCACCCCATGCAGAGACCCAGGAGGCGCATATCGGCGAGGCCGGCATCCGGGCGCACGGCGTGCCCCTTCCGCAGCCCACGCTCGACGTGGCGCGCAAGGCCGACGCCATCCTGTTCGGTGCGGTAGGCGTCGCGGACGAAGCAGGGATACCCCGCGAGCGTCGTCCCGGAACGGGTCTCCTGCAGTTGCGCGAAGCGCTCACGCTGTACGCGAACTTCCGTCCGGCCTATATGTTCCCGGAACTGATCGGCGCTTCGACCTTGCGGCCGGAAGTCGTCGATGGACTCGACATCGTGATCGTTCGCGAGCTGAACGGCGATGCCTATTTCGGTCAGCCGCGCGGCTTCGAGACCAACGAGGCAGGCGAGCGCGTCGGCTTCAACACGATGCGCTATTCGGAATCGGAAGTCGAACGCGTCGCGCACGCGGCTTTCCGCGCCGCTCGTCGACGTCACCACAAGCTGTGCTCGGTGGACAAGGCCAACGTGCTGGAGGCGAGTCAATTGTGGCGCGAAACTGTCACGCGCGTCGGGCGGGACTATCCGGACGTCGAACTGAGCCATCTCTTCGTCGACGCCGCCGCCATGATGCTGATGCGCCGGCCCAAGCAGTTCGATGTCATCGTCACGGGCAACTTGTTCGGCGATATTCTGTCGGACGCCGCGGCCATGCTGACCGGATCGATCGGCATGCTGCCGTCGGCTTCGCTGGGCTACGACCGCAAAGGGCTGTACGAGCCCGTGCATGGGTCGGCGCCGGACATTGCAGGCAAGGACATCGCCAATCCGCTTGCTGCCATCCTGTCGCTCGCGATGATGCTGCGCGAGAGCTTCGAGATGGAAGACGCCGCCGAGCGCGTCGAACAGGCCGTGCGGGCCGTGCTGTCCGCCGGCTACAGAACCGCCGATATCCATCAGGAAGGTACGCAAAGCGTCGGCACCCGTGACATGGGCGATGCAGTGGTCGAAGCCTTGCAGAAAGAAGTCGTTTAGGGCGGATCGCGGCCTGGACCGGCTGGCAGCGCGGCGTCACGATCACGCAAGGCCAGCCTTGCAGGGCAGTTTTCGCACCCACATCCCTTGAAAGGGAGGAGACAACCATGAAGCTGAAACTCGCAGTTGCACTGTGCGCAGCCGTGGGACTCGTTTGCGCATCGGCCACGGCAGTGGCGAAGGACACGCCTGAGAAGCCCGAGCTGCACATCGCGGCGGCGTCGACGGGCATCACATACCTGCCGATGCTCGTCGCCAAGCAGCGCGGCTATTTCAAGGACGAGGGGCTCGACGTAACCATCGCCGCATTCTCGGGCGGCTCGAAGACGCTGGAGGCCTTGTTGGGCGGCAGCTCCGATATGGTGGCGGGCGCGTACTCGAACACGATCACCATGGCGACGAAGGGTCAGCACCTCGTCGTGGTGGCCGCACAAGTGATTTGCCCGGGATGGATCTTCGGCGTATCGCAGAAACACGAGACCGACGTCAAGTCGCCCAAAGATTTGAAGGGCATGCGAATCGGCGTGAGCGCGCCAGGCTCCAGCACGCACATGGCGGTCAACTACATCCTGCACAAGGCGGGGCTGCAGCCTTCGGACGTATCGATCATCGGGGTAGGGCAGGCGGCCGGCGCCGTTGCGGCGGTGCGTGCGGGGCAAATCGATGCGCTTATCGTCAACGATCCCAGTGCCACGATCCTGACGAAAGACGGCAGCCTGAGACCGCTCGAGAACATGCGTACGGCGGACGGCAACGTGAAGGTGTTCGGGGCGGACTATCCCGAGTCGAGCGTATTCGCGACGCAGGACTTCATCGACAAGAATCCGAAGACGGTTCAGGCAGTCGCCAATGCGATCGTGCGCGCGGAAAAGTGGATCGCCACGGCGACGCCGCAACAGGTCGCCGACAACGTGCCGCCGCAGTTTCTGGGCGACAACAAGGCGCTCTACGCCGAGGCCTTCACGAACAGCCGACGCTGCATCGCGCAGAACGGGGAAATCACGGCCAAGGGCGCCCAAACGGTGCATGAAGTGCTTGCGGCCTTCGACCCGGCGGTGGCCTCGGCCAAGATCGACCTCGCCACGACCTACGACAATCGATTTGTCAGAAAGGCGGCAGAGGTCCAGCCATGAGCACCGCCGCGTATAGCGTCCCGCTCGACAGCGGACAGGCGGAAGCGCGCGAAGCGTTACGCTTCGACAACGTGACCTGCACTTTTGCCGGCAACGGCAAGAGAGCGCAGACCTACACCGCGGTTTCCGGCGGAAGCCTGACGATACGAGACGGCGAGTTCGTCTCGATCGTCGGTCCTACGGGTTGCGGCAAGTCGACACTGTTGAACGTCGCCGCCGGGCTTACCCGGCCTTCGTCGGGCAGCCTGAGCGTGTTCGGCAAGAAACTGACTCACGGTCTCAACACGCAGGCCGCCTACCTGTTCCAGGTCGATGCGCTCATGCCGTGGAAGACCGCCGAAGAGAACATTGCCATCGGCCTGATCTTTCGCGGGATGCCGCGCGAGGAAGCCTTGAGCGTCGCCCGCGGCTGGCTCGAGCGAGTAGGGCTGCAAGGTCATGGGAAGAAATATCCGCATCAGATGTCGGGCGGCATGCGCAAGCGGGCCGGTCTCGCGCAAGCCCTGGCGCTCAATCCCCGCATCATTCTGATGGACGAACCGTTCAGCGCGCTCGATATCCAGACTCGTCATCTGATGGAAAACGAGCTGTTACGGCTGTGGTCGAACGACCGCAAGTCCGTGATGTTCGTGACTCACGATCTCGAAGAGGCGATCTCGCTTTCCGACCGGGTCATCGTGCTATCGGCGGGACCGGGTACACGACCTATCGCTGAGTTCGAGATCGATCTCGAGCGGCCGCGCGAGATGTCGGAGATCCGCATGACGCAGCGTTTCCTTCAACTGCACACCCAGATATGGGACGTGCTTAGAGGCGAGGTTCTGAAAAGCTATGCGCGCAATCGAGTTTAGTCCAGGCAATCGCTTCACCGTTCTGGCGACGCGGCTCGCAATCCTGCTCGGCGTCCTGTTCATCTGGTGGCTCGGCACGTATCAGAAATGGCTGTCGCCGTTCTTCTTCGGCGATCCGGTAGGCGTGGCGCGTCGCATCGTCGAGTGGTTCGTCACGGGCTCGGTGTTTCGCCATCTGTACACGACGCTGCTCGAAACGATGCTTGCGTTCGCAATCGGCACGGTTCTGGGTTTGGGATGCGGTCTCTGGCTTGCCCTTAGCCCGTTTCTGGCGGTCGTGTTCGATCCGTTCATCAAAGCGATGAACTCCATGCCGCGCCTGATTTTCGCGCCGATTTTCGCGCTTTGGTTCGGGCTGGGCATCTGGTCGAAAGTCGCCTTGGGCGTGACGCTCGTCTTCTTCGTGGTCTTTTTCAACGTGTTCCAGGGTGTGCGCGAAGTGAGCCCGACCGTGCTCTCCAATACGCGGATGCTCGGGGCGAACTCGCGTCAACTGATGAGGCATGTGTATCTGCCATCGGCGACGAGCTGGGTGTTTTCGAGCCTGCACAACGCGATCGGCATCGCGTTCGTCGGCAGCGTGGTGGGCGAGTATCTGGGCTCGGAGAAAGGCGTTGGCTATCTGATTCTGCTGGCCGAAGGCGTGTTCGATATCAACTCGGTCATCGCGGGGATTCTGGTGCTGACCGTGTTCGCGCTAGTGCTCGATACGGCCGTATCGATGATCGAAGACTATCTGCTGCGCTGGCGCCCCGTGGCCGGACAGACCGTTGCCGCCAGCGCGTGAATGCGCGATCCAACCTGAAGGGACTAAATTGCAGACGAACACAATCAATCTGGCGGACCGCGTCGCTGTCGTGACGGGCGGCGCCCAAGGCATCGGTCTCGAAGTCGGCCGCCGGCTGCTCGAGTCCGGTGCGCGACTCGTGGTCTGGGACGTGAATCCTGCTGGCATCGAGCAGGCCCGTACTCAACTGCGCCGGCACGACGTTCACTTCGAGCGCGTCGACATTGCCGATTACGCGAGCGTGCAAGCGGCTGTCGCGGCGACGCTGGAATCGATGGGACGTATCGATATCCTCGTCAACAACGCGGCGATCGTCGGCCCGAATGCGGCTCTGATCGACTATCCGATCGATATCTGGAAGCAGGTCATGGAGATCGACGTGAACGGCACGTTCCATTGCTGCCGTGCGGTGGTCCCGGAAATGGTCCGTCAGAACTACGGCCGTATCGTCAATCTCGCTTCGGTCGCCGGCAAGGAAGGCAATCCGAATGCGGCGGCCTACAGCTCGGCGAAGGCCGCGGTCATCGCAATGACGAAGTCGCTGGGAAAGGAGCTGGCACGTCACGACATCGCGGTCAATTGCGTGACACCGGCCGTTGCGCGCACGCCCGGCGCGATGGAGCAGGCGCCGGAGCATATCGAGTACATGCTGGGCAAGATTCCGCGGGGCCGTTTCCTCGAACTGAATGAAGCCGCCGCCATGATCGCGTGGCTCGTCAGCGAAGAAAATTCCTTCACCACCGGAGCGGTTTTCGATCTGTCCGGCGGGCGCGCCACCTACTGAAGCGAGCATACATATGAAGCTGTTGCGCTACGGTTCACCGGGCGAAGAGAAGCCGGGCCTTCTCGATGCCGATGGACATATCCGTGACCTGTCGAACCATGTTGCCGATATCGCCGGCGACGCTCTGCTGCCGGATAGCCTCGCACGCCTGAAAGCGCTGGACATTGCGTCGTTGCCGCGCGTGGAAGGCAATCCGCGTCTGGGCCCCTGCGTGGGCGGCACGCGCAAGTTCATCTGCATCGGCCTGAATTATTCCGACCACGCAGCGGAAACCGGCGCCACGGTGCCGCCGGAGCCGATCATCTTCATGAAGGCCACGAGTGCGATCGTCGGTCCGAACGACTCGATCGAGATTCCGCGCGACTCGCTCAAGACCGATTGGGAAGTCGAGTTGGGCGTGGTCATCGGCAAGACGGCCAAGTATGTCGGCGAGGCCGATGCGATGAACCATGTCGCGGGCTATTGCGTCATCAACGATGTGTCCGAGCGCGCGTTTCAGGCGGAGCGTCAGGGCCAATGGACCAAGGGCAAGTCGGCGGATACGTTCGGTCCGACCGGGCCCTGGCTCGTCACCGCGGACGAAATTCCCGACCCGCAGACGCTGCCGATGTGGCTGGAAGTCAACGGACATCGCTATCAGAACGGCAGTACGGTCACCATGGTGTATGGCGTGCGATATCTGGTTTCATACCTGTCGCAGTTCATGTCATTGCAGCCGGGCGACATTATTTCCACGGGCACGCCGCCCGGAGTCGGCCTGGGGCAGAAGCCTCCGGTCTATCTGAAGGCGGGCGATATCGTGACGCTAGGCATCGAGGGCCTCGGGCAGCAGCGCCAGAACGTCGTGCAGGGTTGAACGCTTCGTGGCACGGTCGCGCGAGAAATATTCGACGGAGACAAACTATCGTGACAGCGCTTTGGCGTCAGGTTTCCATTGCATTGGCAATCTTCGCTGCCGTCTCGACTGCATCGGCCGCGAGCGGCGCGCCTGTGCCGGAGAAGCCGAAGCTGCATCTGGCGGCGGCGGGCGTCGGCTTTCCTTACCTGCCGTTCGTCATTGCGGACAGCCGGGGCTACTTCAAACAGGCCGGGCTGGATGTCGAGATCGGCGTGTTCAGCGGAGGCGCCAAGGCTCTGCAGGCGATGATGGGCGGAAGTGCCGACATCGTGGCAGGCGCCTACTCCAATACGATAACCATGGCCGCCAAGGGGCAGAAGCTGGTCTCGTTCGTGACGCTGGCCTCGTGCCCCGGATGGGTGTTCGGTGCGACGCGCGCGAGCCACGACAAGGTCAAGACTTATGCGGACCTGAAAGGCATGCGTATCGGCGTGAGTTCGCCCGGATCGAGCTTTCATATGGGCGTGAACTATCTGCTGAGCAAGTCCGGCTTGAAGCCCGGCGACGTGTCGATCATCGGCGTGGGTTCATCTGCCGGAGCGATCGCTGCGGCGCGCAGCGGTCAGATCGACGCGTTGATGAGCAACGACCCGGTCGCCACCGTTCTGCAGGGCAGCGGCGATCTGTTTCCGTTGGCCGTGATGCGAGACCCGGCCGGCACGCGCGCGACACTGGGCGGCGACTATCCGGAAGCGGCCATGTACACGACGAGAGATTTTCTCGTCAAGTATCCGAATACCGTGCAAGCGGTGACGAATGCGATCGTCGAGGCCGAGCGCTGGATGGCGCATGCAACGCCCGAACAGGTCGCCGCCACCGTACCGCAGCAATATGCGCTGGCCGAAAAGGATGTCTTCGCTCGTGCGTACGCCAACATGCGAAGCTGCATTTCGCGCGACGGCCTGATGACGGACGCCGCCGCGCATACCGTACACGATGTCCTGACCGCATTCGATCCCGAAATCGGCAAAGCATCGATCGACCTGAAGACCACATACGACAACCGTTTCGTCGAGAATGCGGACAAGCGTTGAACCGAGGAGACCAGACATGGAGAGCGACATCCGCATCCTGGCGGAGGGCCTGATGTTCCCCGAGGGACCGGTGGCGATGGCCGATGGCTCGGTCGTGCTGGTCGAAATCGAGCGCGAGACGATCAGCCGCGTATCCGTCGACGGCAGCGTGAGCGTCGTTGCGGAAACAGGCGGAGGGCCGAACGGTCTCGCTGTGGGTCCGGACGGCGCTTTCTACATCTGCAACAACGGGGGATTCCTGTTCCGTACCGTTGCGGGGCTCAATCGCACTCGGCCGGGTATCCATCCAGGCTATACGAGTGGGCGGATCGAACGGTTCGACCCGCGCACGGGCACGCTGACGACGCTCTACGAGCGCTGCGGCGATCATCCGCTGTGCGGGCCGAACGACATCGTGTTCGACCACGAAGGCGGCTTTTACTTCACTGATTTCGGCAAGAACCGGCTGCGCGATCGCGATCACGCGGGTCTTTATTACGCGCGAGCCGACGGGTCGATGATCGTCGAAGTCGCGTATCCGCTTACTACCGCGAACGGCGTCGGTCTGTCGCCCGACGATCGCGTGGTCTACGTCGCCGAAACAGAAACGGCGCGCTTATGGGCGTTCGACCTGGAGGAACCCGGCCGGGCGCGCAAGCATCCGTATCCATCGCCGCACGGCGGACGTCTCGTGTGCGGGCTTCCGGGCTACCAGCGATTCGACAGCCTGGCCGTGGACGCGGCAGGAAACATTTGCGTAGCGACGCTCGTCACGGGTTGCATCACCGTGGTCGCGCCGACCGGCGAGGTGATGCGGCAAGTCATGGTCCCCGACGGCATGGTGACGAACATCTGCTTCGGAGGCGCCGACATGAAGACAGCGTATGTCACGATGTCCGGCACCGGGCGTCTGGGTGCGCTGTCGTGGCCGGAACCCGGATTGAGGCTAGCTTATTCGTGATTGCCGGGCTGCTGCTGCGCGCTTGCGAGCAGGTGTTTGAGGAAGAGCTGGACGGGTGCGGGAAGTGACTCTGCCTCACGCACGCAGATTTTCCAGTGCCGCTCGGCCCACGGTTCGTCCAGCAGGACAGCAACCAGCGGCGCCGAGCTGACGTAGCGCTCGGCGTGATGCTCGGGCACGAGTCCCACGCCAAGGCGCGCTTCGACCATGCTGCGCACCGGCTCGAAGCCATTGACCCGGATAGACAGCTTGAGCGGATGGTCGAGGTCTGCCGCCGCGCGCAACACCAGCGAATTCAGATAGCTTCCTTCCTGAGGCCCCACGAGCGGATATCGCGCCACCTCGCGAAACTTGAGACGGCCGGCACGGCCCAGCGGATGATCGGGCGGCATGATGACCACGAGGCGGTCGCTTCGGTACGGATAGACCTGCAGGCCGGCAGTTACCGTGGTGCCGCCGAATACGCCGATATCGGCAGTGTTTTCGGAAACGGCGCGCACGACAGCAGGGCTCAGGCTCTCCTGAAGGTCGATGCGCAAAGCTGGATGGAGATCCAGGAAATCGCGGATATCCTTGGCGATGTACTGGACGATGGTGGAGAGGCTGGCGTGTAGCCGGATCTGACCGCGAACGCCTTCCGCGTGGTCGAGCAATTCGCTTTCCATCTGCTGGATGTCGCGCAGAAGCGTCCGTGCGTGTTGCAGCAGTGCTGCCGCCGCGACGGTCAATTCCAGCCCCTTGTTGCTACGCACGAACAACGCCGTCTTGAGGATGTCTTCGAGCTGCGACATGCGCTTGCTGAGCGCCGAAGCCGCGATGTTTTCGAATTCCGCAGCCCGCGCGATGCTCCCGTGTTCGCAGACGGCGACGAAAAGCTTCAGCGATTGGAGGTCGAAGCGCAAGTGAATCTCCGGGGACGCGATCGCTCGCGCCGCGACGTTTTCATGACGCGAGAATAGCCATGGAGCCGGCAGGAAGTCAATCGAGCGCAGCCGTCAGGGTGTCTGCAACCCGCCGTCCATCAAGCGCGTCTGCGTCCATAGCGTGACGTTACGCTCGCACGGATACTTCGCCGCTTCACGCTCATCGAGATCGACGCCCAAGCCCGGCTTTTCGTTGGCATGAACGAAGCCGTTGCGAAACTGAGGAAGTCCCGGGAACACATCGAGCAGTGCCTCACGCGGACCTTTCAGTTCCTGAATCACGAAGTTCGGCGGCTCGGTGCCCGACCATTCCTGCACGCCGAAATTACGCGATGCAAGGTCGATATGAATGTTCGCTGCGTGCGCGAGCGGCGACATGTCGCCCGGACCATGCCAGGCCGTCCGCACGCCGAATTGCTCGGCGAAGATCTGCAGTTTTCGCGCCGCGGTGATGCCGCCGATCTGACTCAGATGCACGCGAATGAAGTCGATCAACCGCTCCGTAATCAGAAAGCGCCATTCATACGGATTGTTGAATAGCTCGCCTTGCGCCAGCGGCGTCGTGGTTTTCTCGCGCAACTGGCGCATCCATTCGCCTTCTTCGAGCGCCATCGCATCTTCGAGAAAGAACAACTCGAAAGGCTCGAGCTCGCGCGCGAAGCGAATCGCCTCCACCGGCTTCAGACGCTCATGCACGTCGTGGCACAACGCGACATCGAAGCCGATCTTGCTGCGGATGCCATCGAACAGCTTGAGCGTGTCGCGAATGTACTTGCGGCTGTCGAGGTAAATGCCGTCCGCAGCGCCTTCCGGCGCATTCGATGGCGCGCGGCCGAATGCGCCGCCGCCGTATCCGCCGCTTTGACAGCGAACATGCGTGATGCCCTGCTCGCGATATCGCTGAATGTTGTCGCAGAGTTCGTTGAGATCGCGGCCATCCGCATGACGATAGATCGGCACGCCTTCGCGCACCTTGCCGCCGAACAACTGATACAGCGGCATGTTCGCCTGCTTGCCCTTGATGTCCCACAACGCCATATCGATGCCCGAGATCGCGTTGTTTTCGATCGGTCCATTGCGCCAGTACGCGTTCTGATGCATCAATTGCCAGAGCTCTTCGATCGCCTCGGCATCGCGCCCGATCAGCAAGGGCCGCAAGTAATCTTCGATCAGGCACTTGACCGCGAGATGCCGGTACGCGAAGGTCGCGCAGCCGAGCCCATACAAGCCGGGCTGATTCGTCTCGACCCTGACGACGATGAGATTGATGCCTTCAGGCGCGGTCAGGATGACCTTGACGTCGGTGATGAGCGTTGCCATGAGTTATTTCACGAGAAGAGAAGTCACGGAATCGGACTTGCTGCCCGTGCCTCCCTTGGGTGTCGAGCGCTGGCCGGTCTGCGCGGGCACCAGCATCATGAGGACGACCGACGCGAGCAGCGCCGCGGCCATGAACACATACGATGCGGAAGGACTGCCCGTCGCACCGTTCAGATAGCCGACGAGCCACGCGCCGAGGAAGGCGCCGAGCGCACCGCACGCGTTGATGAGACCGATCGCGCCGCCGAGCACATTGCTCGGAATCAGCTCGGGGACGAGCGCGAAGAACGGTCCGTAAGGCGCGTACATCGTGGCGCCCGCGATCACGAGCAACGTGAACGACAGCCAGAAATTCGACGTGCCGACGAGATACGAACCCACGAACGCGACCGTGCCGATCAACAATAACGGCCACACGAAGAGCTTTCGATTGCGCGTTTTATCGGACAGATACGATGCGAGCAGCATCAAAACGATGGCCGCGAGATACGGCACGGCGGAGAGCCAGCCGACCGAGACGATATCGATCGTTTTCGACGCCGACTTCAGAATCGACGGCAGCCACATGATGAAGCCGTATACGCCGATACTCCACAACGCGTGAATGGCGCAGCACTTGAGCACGATGGACGAACGGAACGCCGCCTTGTAGTCCCGCACCGGCGCGATATGCGCCTGCTCGGACTTGAGGATGGCATCGAAATCGGCTTTCTCCTTGTCGCTCATCCAAGGGGCATCGGCGGGACGATCCTTTACCGTGAACCACCACACGATGGCCCACAGAATCGCGGGCACGCCTTCGATCACGAACATTTCGCGCCAGCCGAAGTTGCGAATGAGATAGCCCGACACGATCGACATCCACAACACCGTGACCGGATTGCCGAGAATGAGGAACGTATTCGCGCGCGAGCGTTCCGTGCGCGTGAACCATCGGCTGATGTACATGAGCATGGACGGCATCACCGCCGCTTCGACGATGCCGAGGATGAAGCGCAGCGCCATCAACGTCGGAATGTTGCTCACCATGCCGGTCGCGGCGGCGCATAGGCCCCACAAGATGAGGCTCGCGAAGATCAGCTTCTTGACGCTGTTCTTCTGTGCGTAGATCGCGCCGGGCACTTGAAACAGGCAGTATCCGAGGAAGAACAGCGAGCCGATCAGCGACGAGGTCGCCGACGTGATGCCCAGATCCTTGTCGATGCCCGCGGCCGCCGCAAAGCCGTAGTTCGCGCGATCCAGATAAGCGAGGCTGTACGTGATGAAGATGATCGGCATGAGATGCCACCATCTTTGCGGTGCGACCGTTTTGATGTTGTCCATGATGTCTCCGATGTCAGAGTACGGCGAGCCAGCCGCCATCGACGTAAATGATTTGCCCGTTCACATAGCTCGATGCAGACGACGCGAGGTACACCGCCGTACCGACGAGCTCTTCGGGCTTGCCCCAGCGTTGCGACGGATTGCTGTTCTTGACCCACCGGTCGAAGTCCGCGTTATCCACGAGCGCCTGGTTCATGTCCGTCAGGATGTAGCCGGGGCCGATCGCGTTCGCCTGAATATCGAATGACGCCCATTCGGCGCTCATGGCGCGCGTGAGCATCTTGATGCCGCCTTTTGCGGCCGTGTAAGGCGCAACGGTCGCGCGCGCGCCTTCGCTCGTAAGCGAACCGATGTTGATGATCTTGCCGCCGCGCTTGCGCTCGATCATGCGACGCGCGGCTTCCTTCGCGACGATGAATGCGCTCGTCAGATTGGTATCGATCACGCGTTGCCAGTCGGCGAGCGCGAGCTCGATCATCGGCTTGCGGAACTGAATGCCCGCGTTATTCACGACGATATCCACTTCGATGCCCTCCGCATCCCACGCGGCGAACGCAGCGGCAACCGACGCTTCATCGGTGACGTCGAATGCGCGGCCGCGTGCGTCGAAGCCTTGTGCCTGCAGACGGCCGACAGCGGCATCGACGGTTTCGGCTTTCGTGCCGTTGACGATAACGCGCGCACCCGCCCTCGCCAGTCCTTCCACAAGCGCGTAGCCAATGCCGCGTGCCGAACCCGTGACGAGGGCCGTTCGGCCATTGAGATCGAACAACTTGTTCATGCGTGTTCCTTATGTGATGCGGTCGAAACGTCGACGCGAGCGCGTCCGCGCAGCCTCTTTGGCGAGGCTGCGTTCCTGGTTGCCAAACGATGATGTATTGCTATGAAGGCGTGTCGTTCACGGTGCGGGCAAGCGCCGCGCGATCGTCGAAGTCCTTTTCCGCGCGTTCGATCAGCGTGAGCACGGCTTGCTCCGCCGCATGTGCATCGCCTTGTTCGATCGCGATGCACAACGCTTCGTGCATCGGCAGCGAGCGGGCGGGGCCGCCCTCGATCTCCGAGCTCAACTCAAAGCTCGTGCGCAGAATTGCGGAGAGCGCGTTTTGCATCTGCTGAACAAACTGGTTGTGGCATGCCGTGAGAATCGCACCGTGGAACGCGAGGTCCGCCGGCACGTATTCGCCTTGTCCTGCAACGGCGCGCTCCATCGCCTTGAATGCGCGACGCAACGCGATGCGGTCCTCGGGCGTCGCGCGCTTCGCCGCGAGCTTCGCGGCATTCGGTTCGATGATCGTGCGCAGTTCCATCAGGTCGCGGATGAGGTCGTCATCGACCACGCCCGAACGTGCGCGCCAGGTGATGACGTCGGGATCGAACAACTGCCAGTGCGAGCGCGGCAACACGATCGTGCCGTGACGGCGCCGCACCTGCAGCATGCCCTTCGCGGACAGCGACTTCATCGTCTCGCGAATCGTGATGCGGCTCACCTGCATGAGTTCGGCGAGTTCGCCTTCGGCCGGCAGGATGTCGCCGGGCGCGAATTTGCCCGCGCAGATCTGTTCGCCCATTTGATTGAGGACTTGCCTGTGCAAGGTCGGCATTCAGCTCCCTCTAGATCATACGTATGATTTGGAAGTTAGCAGACGATCTTTCATCGGAACAATCGGGGTTGACCCGGTGCAAGTGCATTGCCGGACGCGGGCATCAAACCTTGATATAGGTCGGCTCAACCATTCGGCGGGGCAGTCAACCTTTTGTACGGCTAGGCGGGCCGTTTCCGTTTCTTTAACGTTGAGTCATCGCTGTGCCGGTCCTCGGCACGCCGTCAGATCCAAGCAAGAGAAGGAAACATCATGACGCTCGACCTGCTTTCGCAAGCCGGGACGCCGCGCGCGCCCCTGATCGAACTCGAAGACCGATGGCGCAGCCCAAGCCCGCGCGTGCTGCAGCCCGCAGCGGATGCGCAGTCCAAGCGAATGGCAATGTCTCGGTGGCTGCATCACGGCGAAGCGCCGCTCGAAGCCGTCAACGAAGGCAGCGGCACGCATCATTGCGTCAGCCTGAATCTCCGGTGCGCGCAACTGATCTTTCGTCATGCGGGCCGCAAGCTGCTGCACGGGCGCGTGCCGGCCGGCGTGGTCCAAGTGACCGCGCCCGCGACGCGCGTCTCGGCCGTGTTCGAATCCGCGATGGATGTGCTGCATCTCTTCGTGCCGCAGCGGGCATTGGCGGAATGCTACGAGGATCTGTTCCAGCGGCCGCATGCGGGCGACATCGTGCTCGACGATCCGAAGCTGATACGCGATCCCGCGCTCGAACGTCTGGGACAAGCGCTCGCCGTCTGCAAGACGGAAGGCGCGGCGCCTGGCAGAGTGTTCATCGACAGCGTCGCCTGTGCAATCGTGTCGCGGCTCGTCGCGCGTCATTTCTCGGCGCCGGCCGTGCGCGGACGCGAGCCTTCGGCGCTGCCGCAATGGCGCATCAACCGCGTATCGGAGTTCGTCGAATCGCATCTGGCCGACAACATCAGCCTGGCCGACATCGCCGCGAGCACCGGACTCACACGGATGCATTTCGCCGCGCAATTTCGGCGCGCCACCGGCATGCGCCCGCACGAATACCTGCTGCAAAAGCGCATCGATCACGCGCAGGCGCTTTTGCGCACCTCGAAGCACAGCATTCTCGATGTCGCGCTTTCCTGCGGATTCCGCTCGCAGGCGCACTTCACGACGGTCTTCAAGCGTCTGGTCGGCGCTACGCCGAAGCACTGGCAGACGACGCTCGACGCGGCATGAGCGCTTTCCGATCGAATGGCGCGACTTCAATGAAACGCCGCCCCAGGGCGGCGTTTTCGTGTCCATCAACGAAGATCGTTCACTCTCCCGCGTGCGCGCCGCCCGCGAGCTTGCCGCGGAAGATGTGATACTGATAAAGGTTGTAGCCGATCATCACCGGAAAGACGAGTCCGATGCCGATGAGCATGAACGCGAGCGTCGGCGAGTCGGAAGCGGCTCCGAGAACGCCCAGCTTGCCCGGAATGAAATCGGGGAACACGCTGATCGCCAGTCCCGCGAAAGACAGCACGAAGAGCGCTACCGATGCGCGGAACGGCCCGCGCGAACTGCCGAGATAGAGCGATGCCATGATGAACGCAAACGCGGCCACGGCGCCGAGTCCAAGCACGATCAGCAGATGCATGACGCCCGGTTGCGACCACCGCGCATGACCGATATCGCTCCTGAACCACGTCGCCAGCGTGAGCGGCGCGGCGGCGGCCACCGTGAACATCGCGCTCAGCAGGGACATCCTGCGCGCCCATTGCTCGACCATGCCCGAGGTCTTCCCGACGAGCCAGGTCGCGCCGAGCAGGCAGTAGCCCGCGACGACGCCCATCGCCGTGACGACGACGAACGCGAGCGCCACCTTGCCGGGCGCGAGCCCCGTGATGACCTTGCCGAGCACGACGCCCTGCGAGAGCGCCGCGATCAGGCTGCCGATGCCGAACACCTTGTCCCAGAGCGGACCCTGATCCACGCTATGACGAAACTCGATTGCGGCGCCACGCATGATCAATCCCGCGATCAGCGCCATGACGGGCAAATAGAGATGCTCCATCAGCAGCGCATAGGCGGCGGGAAACGCGCCGAACAGTGCGCCGCCCAGCACGACGAGCCACGTTTCGTTGGCGTCCCATACATGACCGATCGACTGGACCATTACATCGCGGTCGGCGGACTGCCTGCGCAGCAGCGTGAGGATGCCGACGCCGAGATCGAAACCATCGGTGACGACATAGAAGACGAGCATCAGCCCGATCAGGCCGAACCATGTATCGGCGAGCATCGTATGAACGGCACTATCCATTTGCAGACTCCTGAGTTCAGTAACCGGTGACGGCGTTCGCTTTCGATCGAGCCGTCTCGCCGGCCATCGCGGCGGGCGGCATGATGTCCAGATCGGGGCCGGCGCGCAGCCAGCGTCTTGCGAGCACGAAGAACGTGAACAGCAGCACGGCGTAGAAGGCGAGGAACATCGCGATGCTGAGCGAGACCGAAGAGGCCGGAACCGACGAGACGGCATCGCGCGTGCGCTGCAAGCCGTACACGACCCACGGTTGCCGGCCGACTTCGCGCACGATCCAGCCCGCTTCCACCGCCACGTAGGGCAACGGGATGCAGAGCACCCACGCGAGCAACAGCTTGCGCCGGGCGAGCAGCGCATCGAGCTTTCCGCGCGTCTTGCGCAGCGCATACGCGGTCCAGAACGCAAGCAGCATGAACGCGAAGCCGATGCCCGCCATGACGCGGAACGCGTAGTAGAGCAGCGGCAGTGCGGGCGGCTGATCGTCGCGAGCGAAGTCGGTCAGTCCTTTCACCTGTCCGTGCAGCGAGTGCGTGCCGAGCACGCTCAGCATGCCGGGCACCTCGATGGACCAGTCGTTGCGTTGCGCCTCCCGGTCCGGCCAGGCGAGCAGGGACCAGGACGCGCCTGTGCCCGGCGCATTCGTCTTCCAGTGCCCTTCGATGGCCGCGCCCTTCGCAGGTTGTGTCTCGAACACACTCACGCCGCTCGAATCGCCCAGCCAGATCTGCAAGGGCGCGACGAACACCAGCACCAGCAGCGCGAGACGAAACGAGCGCACGAAGAACTCCGGATGACGCCGCCGGTAGAGATTCCACGCTGATATGCCGGCGATGACGAACATGCCCGTCTCGATGGCCGCGACCCACATGTGCCCCACGCCCCAGACCATGTCGGGGTTGAAGATCGCCGCGAGAAAATCCGTCACGACGATCTTTCCGTCAACGATGGAATAGCCCGCCGGAGTCTGCATCCACGAGTTGGCGACCATGATCCAGAACGCCGAGATGCTGGAGCCGAGCGCGACCATCGACGTGGCGAACAGGTGCACGCCGCGCGACACCCGTCCCCAGCCGAGCAGCATCACGCCGATGAAACCTGCTTCGAGCATGAAGGCCATCGCGCCTTCGAAGCCCAAGATATTGCCGATGAACTGGCCGCTGAACTGCGAGAAGCCGGCCCAGTTGGTGCCGAACTGGAACTCCATCGGAATGCCGCTCACGACGCCGACCGCGAAGTTCAGCACGAGCAGCTTGCTCCAGAAACGCGCGTGCCGGTAATACGCAACGTCGCCGGTGCGGATCCACAGCACTTCGACGAGCACGAGAAACGCGGAAAGGCTGATCGTGAGAATCGGCCAGAGTATGTGGAAGATCGCGGTCATCGCGAACTGCGCGCGCGACAGGTCGAGTAGGTGATCAAGCATGATGTCCGGTTCCGTGTCGTTGATCGGTGGGGCTCGAGGCGTAATCGTCGACAGCGCCGCTACGCACGACCTTGACGGGCACCGACTTGTAGGCAGGCGTGCGGCTTTGCGGGTCGAACGCATGAAGCGGCACGAGCGGATTGACTTCCGGGTAGTACGCACCGCAGCACCCGTCGGGAAGCGCGTACTCGACGATCTTGAAGTTGCGGATGACGCGCTCGATACCGTCTTGCGCAATGGCCCGGATATCGACGCGGTCGCCCGCACGCAGCTTGCGTTTCGCCAGCTCGCGCGCGTTCATGAACACCACGTCGCGCTGACCGAACACGCCGCGGTAGCGATCCGAATGCGAATAGAGCGTCGTGTTGTACTGATCGTGGCTGCGCATCGTCGTGAGCGAGAGCGCTTCGGGATCGTCCTGCGCGGGATCTTCATCGAGACCGTCGAACACGAGGAAATTCGCGCGGCCGGTGTTCGTGTCCCACACGCGCTCGCGCGCCGGCGAGCTCAGATGGAAGCCGCCCGGCACGCGAATGCGCGCGTTGTACGCCTGAAAGATCGGAAAGACGATTTCGATCGCGTCGCGGATGCGGTCATAGCTCGCGACGAGATGCTCCCAGGGCACGCGTGACTTCTCGCCGAGCGTGGCGCGCGCCATGCCCGCCACGATGGCCGGCTCGCTCATCAAATACGGCGATGCGGGATCGTTGCGCCCGGCGGACGCATGCACCATCGACATCGAATCCTCGACGGTGATCGACTGCGGCCCGTCCGCCTGAATGTCGATCTCGGTGCGGCCGAGGCAGGGTAGTATCAGCGCGTCCTTGCCATGTACGAGATGACTGCGATTGAGCTTGGTCGCGATATGCACCGTCAGATTCAGCTTGCGAATCGCGCTCTGCATGCGTTCCCAGTCGGGAATCGCCGCCGCGAAATTGCCGCCCAGCGCGATGAAGACCTTCGCCTCGCCGCGCATCATCGATTCGAGCGTGGCGACTACATCGTTGCCATGCGTGGGCGGCGGCGTGAAGCCGAACGCGCGCTCGATGCCCGCGATCAGTTGCGCGCTCGGCTTCTCCGTGATGCCGACCGTGCGATTGCCTTGCACGTTCGAGTGTCCGCGCACCGGACAGATGCCCGCCCCCGGCCGCCCGACATTGCCGCGCAACAGCGCGAGGTCCGCGATCTGCTGCACTGCCTCCGTGCCGCGGCGATGCTGCGTGATGCCCATGCCGTAAACAAGGATCGCATTGTTCGCGCGCATGTAGATGTTCGCCGCGTTCGTGATCTCGTCGCGCGTGAGTCCTGCGTGACGTTCGATCGCGTCCCACGGCGTCGCGCGCAGATCGGCGAGCAGCGCTTCGATGCCGTGCGTATGGCCTTCGATGAACTCGATATCGAGCACGCGCGGCTGATCGCAGGCGAGGGCGGCATCGTCGGCTTCGACGATCGCCTTCATCATGCCCTTGAGCGCGGCCACGTCGCCACCCACGCGCACCTGATAGAGAAACGAGCTGATGTTCGTGTAACCGAGCGTCGCCATCTCGACCGGATTTTGCGGCGATGCGAAGCGTTCCAGTGCGCGCTCGCGAAACGGATTGAACGACACGATCTTCGCACCGCGGCGGGCTGCGGCGTGCAGGTCGCTCATCATGCGCGGGCTGTTGGTGCCGGGATTCTGACCGAAGATGAAGATCGCGTCCGCATGCTCGAAGTCTTCGAGCAGCACAGTGCCTTTACCGACGCCGATGGATTGCGGCAGGCCCACGCTGGTCGCCTCGTGACACATGTTCGAGCAGTCGGGGAAGTTGTTGGTGCCGAATTCGCGCACGAAGAGCTGATACAGGAACGCCGCTTCGTTCGACGCGCGGCCGGACGTGTAGAAGTCCGCCTGATCCGGATGTTCGAGCGCGTTGAGATGACGGCCGACGAGGGCGAACGCATCGTTCCATTCGATCGGCACGTAGCGGTCCGATTCCGGGTCATAGACCATCGGGTGCGTGAGACGGCCCGCCATCTCGAGGTCGTAATCGTTCCATGCCGCAAGCTCGGAGACGCTGTGCTGCGCGAAGAACTCGGGCGTGCAGCGCATCGCGGTGGCCTCCCATGCAACCGCCTTGGCGCCGTTTTCGCAGAACTCGAACGACGAAGTATGTTTCGGATCGGGCCATGCGCAGCCGGGGCAGTCGAAGCCTTGCGGCTGGTTCATGCGCAGCAGCGTCTGCGCGCCCGACACGGCAATGCCCTGGATCTTCAGCGCCTCGCCGGTGGCCTTCAATGCACCCCAGCCGCCCGCAGGCTCGCTATAGATGCGTATCGCTTTCTTCTCGCTCATTTCCTTCGCCTCGCAAACAATGCCATTCGTTGGTTTGGTGAACGTGATGATCGTCGTTCGCATACGAGGGGTTTTGCATAAAAGCCGGGCCGTTTGCGATCCGCACGAATTGCGAAAGCGGGCGTTGCCGCTTCGCCATCGCCGTGCATACGCTAAAACACCGGTTGCATCGAAAAGACTGGGTTTCGATGGCCGTGAATACTCCTTCCCTACGCGACGGACCCGCCGCGTTACGCGCCGTGCCGAACATCGACTGCATGAGCGGCGCGCCTGATCGAGCATTCAAGGAGCTATTGCAATGGCCACATTCACACTGAAAGACGGAACCGAACTGTTTTACAAGGACTGGGGCTCGGGCCAGCCGGTCGTCCTGTCGCACGGCTGGCCGCTCAACGCGGACGCGTGGGACGCGCAAATGATGTATCTCGCCGAGCGTGGCTGTCGAGTGATCGCGCACGATCGACGCGGCCACGGGCGCTCGGGCCAGACGTGGGCCGGCAACGACATGAGCCGCTATGCGGACGACCTCGCGGAGCTGATCGATCACCTCGATGTGCAAGACGCCGTGTTCATCGGCCATTCGACGGGCGGTGGGGAAGTCGCCCGCTATATCGGCCGTCACGGCACGAAGCGCGTGAAGAAGGCCGTGCTGATCTCGGCGGTGCCGCCTTTGATGCTCAAGACGGAGGCCAATCCCGGCGGCCTGCCGCTTTCCGTTTTCGACGATATCCGCAAGGGCGTTATCGGGAACCGCTCGCAGTTCTTCAAGGATCTGGCGACGCCCTTCTTCGGCTTCAATCGCGAAGGCGCGCACGCTTCGCAAGGCACGATCGACTGGTTCTGGCTCGCGGGCATGCAGTGCTCGATCAAGAGCGCCTACGACTGCATCGAGGCATTCTCGGAAACGGACTTCACCGAAGACCTCAGGAAGATGACGATGCCGACTCTGGTGCTGCAAGGCGACGCCGATCAGATCGTGCCGCTCGACGACTCCGGCAAGCTCTCCGCGAAGATCGTCCCCGACGGCACGCTCGTCGTCGTTCCCGGCGCGCCGCACGGAATCTGCACAACGCATGCCGATATCGTGAACGAGCAACTGCTCGCGTTCATGCGCAAGTGATGGTGAGAGCCATGAAAGACATTCCGGAATCTCACCCTCCATTTCCACCGTTCTCGCGCGAGACGGCTCTCGAGAAAGTGCGTCAGGCCGAAGACGGATGGAACTCGCGCGACCCCGATCGCGTATCGCACGTCTATTCGCTCGACACGCAATGGCGCAATCGGGCGGAGTTCGTTCACGGCCGCGAGGACGTGCGCGCGTTTCTCGACAGAAAGTGGCGCAAGGAAATGGACTACCGCCTCATCAAGGAGCTGTGGGCGTTCGGCGGTAATCGCATCGCCGTGCGCTTCGCTTATGAATGGCGCGACGATGCGGGCAACTGGTTCCGTTCTTATGGCAACGAGAACTGGGCGTTCGGCTTCGATGGTCTGATGAGACATCGTCATGCGAGCATCAACGACGTGCCGATCGCCGAAAGCGAACGCAAGTTTCATTGGCCGCTTGGCCGAAGACCGGACGATCATCCGGGGCTCAGCGAGTTGGGGCTCTGAGCAGAAGAGGCCGCGCGCCGGGCAACGCGGTGCGGGGTCGCATTCCCTATGCGATCGACGAGAGAGCGCAATGAAAATCGAGCGAGTCTGGAGCGTACTTGCCACAATGGCGCTCCTCCTGATCGCCGCGTTCATCGGCAAGACCTTGTGGGATCACTACATGGATGCGCCGTGGACGCGCGACGGCCGCGTGCATGCCAATGTCGTCACGATCGCGCCCGATGTATCGGGCATGATCGTCGGCGTGCCGGTGCACGACAATCAGTTCGTCAGAAGAGGGGATCTTCTGATGCAGATCGATCCGTCGCATTACCGCATCGCGGTCGCCGAGGCCGAGGCGAAGGTCGCCGCGAGCAGGGCGGAACTGGCACTGCGTCGCGACGATGCGAAGCGCCGCGCGGCTCTCGACAATGAAGTCGTCTCCGACGAAGTCAAGCAGAACTCCGGCCTTCAGGCCGATGCCGCGAAGGCTGCCTACGACCAGGCGCTAGCCGCGCTCGATGCTGCGAAGCTGAATCTTTCGCGAACGCGCGTCGTTTCTCCGGTCGACGGCTACGTGACGAACCTGAACACATGGCAGGGTGACTACGCGAGCATTTCGACGCCGAAGCTCGCGGTGGTCGATCGAAACTCGTTCTGGGTCTATGGTTACTTCGAGGAAACGAAGCTGCCGGAAGTGAAGGTCGGTCGGGCGGCGGAGATCCGCCTGATGAGTGGGACGCTGCTGCGAGGTCATGTGCAAAGCATCGCACGGGGCATCTATGACCGCGACAACCCGCAAAGCATGGACCTCACCGCGAACGTCGACCCCGTCTTCAATTGGGTGCGGCTCGCGCAGCGCGTGCCGGTGCGGATCGGCATCGACAGCGTGCCGGAGGGCGTCGAGCTGACGGCGGGGACGACATGCACGGTCGTCGTCGACAGTGGGCTATCACAAGGGCATATCGTTCGATATGCGAATGAAGTCATCGCGCGTGTGCAGAGTGCGTTGTAATGCGAAACGCGGCGATCGAATCCCGTCGTACGCAACGCAGCACGCTGCGCCTCGGGCTTGCTCACTGGGCGGCGACCGATGGTCTCGTCTGGCTGCATCTGGCAAAGACACTCACTGCCGCGTTCATCGCCATGGGCATCGCGATGAAGCTCGACATCCCCACGCCGCGCACGGCGATGACAACGGTTTTCGTGCTGATGCAGCCGCAGAGCGGCATGGTGCTGTCGAAGAGCTTTTACCGGATGGTCGGCACGATCATCGGAACCATCGTCGCGGTCATGCTCGGTGCGCTGTTCCCGCAGCAACCGCCGCTTTATATCGGTGCGCTGACGCTGTGGGTGTCGCTCTGCACCGCCGCCGCGCTGCGCTATCGCAACTTCCGCTGGTATGCGTTCGTGTTGGCGGGCTATACGAGCGCGCTTATCGGCATTCCCAGCGTGACCGATCCGAACGGGCTCTTCATCGCCGCGCTGAACCGTTCGGCGGCCGTGTTGCTCGCCATCGTCTGTAGCGGGGTGGTCAGCGCGATCGTGCTGCCGCAATGGTCGTCCGCGCGGCTGAAACATATCCGTCGCGAGCGCTTCGTATCGTTCTCGAAGTTCGCGGCGCAAGCGTTGCGCGGCGAGATCGACAACGAACGCTTCCTGACGAAGTACGGCGAGTTTATCGACAGCGTCATTGGCTTCGAAGCCACGCGCGCATTCGCTTCTTTCGAAGACCCCGAAGTGCGATCGCGCTCTCGTCGTCTCGCGCGCCTCAATGCTGCGTTCATGGATCTGTGCACGAGGCTGCATGCGCTGCATCGTTTCCTGGCGACGCGTCGTGGCCATGCGGTCGACGTGGTTGCCGCCTATTGCGCGGAACTCGCGACTTTGCTGGACGTCGCGCGCGATGCCGGAATGATCGATGAGGATACGATCAGCCGCAGAGCCGCGCTCGTCTCGGCTTTTGGCGTGCGTCTGAATGCGCGGGCGGAAGCGGATCGCGAGGAACTCGCGCGCACCGTGAGCGCGCAAGCACTGATGGATTTCGATGCTGCCGTTCAATTGCTGTCTGACTACGTGTCGTCTTGGACGTACTATGCCGGTGCGTATGTATCGCTCGTCTACGAGAAGCACGTCTTCGAAGAGTCGGAAATCAAGCGCGTCTTTGTCACGAACACGAGCGTGATCGCAGTGACGTTCCTGATGACGTGTGCGGTGCTCGGAACGATCGGCGCCTGGTGGTTGTCGAGCGACTGGCCCGCCGGCGGCTACGCGATCATCGGCGCGGCGGCCGTGTCGGCGTTGGGATCGAATTCGCCGACACCCATCCGGTTCTCGTTGCAGATGGCATCGGGCGCGGCTGTATCGACGCTCGCGGCGTATCTGGTGCTGGACTACGTGTATCCGGCGATCGACGGCTTTCCACTGCTGTGCTTCGTCCTCACTCCCTTGCTCGGGCTCGGCGCATTCCTCGCGACAAGACCGAAGTTCACCGGCTTCGGCCTCAGTTTCTGCATCTTCTTCTGTATCCTCGGCGGACCGGATCGCGTCATCCGTTACGCACCCGAGCCGCTGTTGAATAGCGGCATCGCGCTTACGCTCGCGATGCTTGCATGTGCGGTCGCATGGACGTTCGTGTTTCCTGTCGAGAAGCCGTGGCGCGTCGCTGCGTTGACTCGCGACCTGCGACGTCAGATGAACGTCGCATGCACCGCGCCGCTCGACGACGCGAGGCAGCTCTTCCAGTCGGGCACGTTCGATCTCATCGCTCAGATACGCGCGCTGCTTCCGCAGCCAACGGCACAGTATCGGGGGTTAGTTTGATTTCCAAGCAAATTTCCGGTTGGAACCATCCAGGCCCAGCGGGGGTTTGCCTTCAGGCGCCATATAAATCTTGCGCTAAATCAAGTACTTGCTGTCTACCGCTAGAGCGATGGTCTTGCAGAACCGCACGACGCGGCCGGCGACGGACGCGTCAGCGCACGTCACCGCTCCAGCACACCGCGGCGGGCGGTGCTTATCAGGCCGAGTAGCCGCTCCCTCAGAGAGACAGACACGCTGACGTGCAGTAACGCCGAAATCTAGCGGATTAATTCGGATGACTCTCGAGCTGTTCGCCTTGCGGACCCCATTCGTGGCATAGCGAGAGGGCAGGGCTTCGTGATTGATTGTTCAATACCGACGAACTGACGGGGCTTGAGCGGGCGATTGCCCAATGCTCGGTCGGTAAGCCCGCAGCCCTCTTCGAGCCCGTGGTCTGGCTTTTACAAAATGATTCTGTCAGGAAGCGGAGCATTCAAATTATCCTCTCGCCAAAATGTGCTTACGCATCGTCGGGATCAACGATGTGCAGCGAAAGCACTTGCCAACTGCGCGAGGAAACGATATCGGTTTGCAACTGCCAAGCATTAATTCTGCGTGTACTTCAGCGCGGCGAGGGCGCGCGCGACGTTCTTTTTGGTGCATAAGTCGGTCGACAGCTAGGGGGGAAGAAGATGAACCTTGGTGCATGCTTTACGGCAGTGGCGAAGCCCGTTACGCGCGCACCGTTCGCCCTTGTGGCGGCCGGTTTGCTGAGCGTGGCAATTTGCGGGCAGGCTCAGACCAGCTCACAACAGACCTCGAAGCCAAATATCGTATTGATCGTAGGAGACGACGTCGGCTGGGGCGATCTCGGCGTCTATGGCGGTGGCGAAGGGCGAGGCATTCCCACGCCCAACCTCGACAGGATGGCCGACGAAGGCATGACCTTCTTCGACTTCTACGGTCAGCCGAGTTGCACGCCAGGCCGTGCGGCACTTCAGACCGGCCGCAATCCGAACCGCAGCGGCATGACGACCGTCGCGTTTCAGGGGCAAGGCGGAGGGCTTCCGCACGCCGAGTGGACGCTTGCATCAGTGTTGAAGCTCGCCAACTACAAAACGTATTTCACAGGCAAATGGCACCTCGGCGAAGCGGATTACGCGTTGCCCAATGCCCAGGGCTATGACGACATGAAATACGTCGGCCTGTATCACCTGAACGCCTATACCTACGCCGATCCGAAGTGGTTCCCGGAAATGGATCAGCCGACGCGCGACATGTTCACCAAGGTGACGACAGGCATGTTGTCCGGAAAGGCCGGTGAAAAGGCTCACGAAGACTTCAAGCTGAACGGCCAATACCAGAACGAACCGGACAAACGAATCGTCGGGATTCCGTTCGTCGATCGTTACATAGAAAAGGCCGCGCTCGACGATATCGACGAGGCCGCGCAGAGCGGGCAGCCATTCTTCATCAACGTGAACTTCATGAAGGTTCACCAGCCCAACATGCCCGATCCCGATTACATCGGCAAATCGCTGGCGAAGTCCAAGTACGCGGATTCGCTCGTCGAGCTCGACGCGCGGGTCGGCCACATTCTCGACAAGCTGCGTGAGAAAGGGCTCGACAAGAACACGCTCGTCTTGTTCACGACCGATAACGGCGCCTGGCAGGACGTCTATCCCGACGCGGGCTACACGCCGTTCCGTGGCACGAAGGGCACGGACCGGGAGGGCGGCACGCGCGTGCCCGCCATCGCGTGGTGGCCCGGCAAGATCAAGCCTCACTCGCGAAACTACGACATCCTCGGCGGTCTCGATTGCATGGCGACGTTCGCCGCCGTGGCGGGCATCGACTTGCCGAAGAACGATCGCGACGGCAAGCCGATCATCTTCGACAGCTACGACATGTCGCCCGTACTGTTCGGCACGGGCAAGAGCAAGCGCACAGCGTGGTTCTATTTCACGGAGAACGAGCTGACGCCGGGCGCGGTGCGCGTCGGTCAGTTCAAGGCGGTGTTCAATCTGCGCGGCGACGCCGGCGTGAAAACGGGTGGCCTCGCGGTGGATTCGAACCTCGGCTGGAAGGGGCCCGAAAGCTACGTCGCGACCGTGCCGCAAGTGTTCGACCTGTATCAGGATCCGCAAGAGCGCTACGACATCTTCATGAACAACTATACGGAGCATACGTGGACGCTGCCGGCCCTGAGCGGGGCGGTCAAAGAGGAGATGCAGACCTACGTGAAATATCCGCCGCGCAAAGCGCAGAGCGAAGCCTACTCGGGCCCGATCACACTGAGCCAGTTCGAGCGATTCAAGTACGTTCGCGACGAACTGGAGAAAAACGGGTTCAGCATTCCCTTGCCGACCGGAAACTGACGAGCATCGCGATCATGACCGCGTCCGTTCTCTGATCGACGGGAAAGGACGCGGCGCGTGAAGCGGATAGGCACGAGATGAGAGGGTACGGATGCGCTCGAAAGCACACATCGCGCTGAGAGGACGCGCGCTGCTCAATTTGGCGAGCCTGTTCCTGTGCGCGTGCGTCGCGCTGACAGGATGCGCGAGCCATGAGCAGGCGGCGCCCGCGAGCGTCAGCGCGCAGCAGCAACCTTCCGCGCTATTGCCTTCGTGGCAGAACGGCGCTGCACGCGCGGCGATTCTCAAGTTCGTGTCCGACGTGACGCGCGAGGGTTCGCCGGGCTACGTGCCGCCGGAAGCACGCATTGCCGTGTTCGATAACGACGGCACGCTATGGAGCGAGCAGCCGATGCCGTTCCAGCTTCTGTTCATGATCGAACAGGTGAAAGCCGCTGCGCCGCGGCATCCGGAGTGGCAGAACAATCCCGCCTACAAGGCCCTGCTCGCGCACGACGCCGCGGCGCTCGCGCAGAACAAGAAGGCCCTGATTCAACTGCTCGCGGTCGCAAATAGCGGCATGACCACGGACGAATACGACCGCGCGATCAGCACCTGGCTTTCCGGCGCGCGGCATCCCACGCTTAACCGGCCTTTTACAGAACTCATCTACCAGCCGCAACTTGAGTTGCTGGATCTTTTGCGTTCGAACGGCTTCAAAATCTGGATCGTTTCGGGCGGCACGGCCGAATTCATGCGCGTCTGGGCGAGTCAGGCGTATGGCATTGCGCCGGAGCAGATCGTGGGCACGGAAGAAAAGCTCAGGTACGCCCTGCGCGACGGCAGGCCCGCGTTGATACGCGAACCGGGCTTCGCTTTCGTCGATGATGGTCCGGGCAAGCCGGTGGGCATTTTCCGCGCGATCGGACGGCGTCCGATCCTCGCATTCGGCAACTCCGACGGCGACCGCGAAATGCTCGAATACACCGCGGGCGGACCCGGCCAAACGCTGGCGCTGCTGCTGCATCACGATGATGCCGAACGGGAATTCGCCTATGACCGGCAATCGGCGCTTGCGCGGCTCGACAAGGCATGGGACGAAGCACTCGCGCGCGGATGGGTCGTCGTCAGCATGAAACAGGACTGGAAGACGGTGTACCCCGCGCCGAAATCCTAGCGGGCAGGCAATCCGGAATCAGCAGGAGTCGACATGCATGAGATCAGCGGCAGCACGCGCGAACATCCGGTTTTCTTTTACGAGACGCGGCCGCGCGCGCCCGAACCCGCCGCGCCCGCGCAGAAAGGACGATTCCATACGATGGCCAAAGCCATCGGCTCAACGTGCAACATCGACTGTACTTACTGCTATTACCTGCACAAGGAACATCTGCTCGATCAGCATCGCGGCCGCCGCATGGAAGTGTCGATGCTTGAACGCTACATCCGCCAGTACATCGAGGCGCAAAACGGCGACGAGATCATCTTCTCGTGGCAGGGCGGCGAACCGACGATGCTCGGCGTCGATTTCTTTCGCGACGTCGTCGAGATTCAGAAGAAACATACGCCGGCAGGGCGCCGCATTGCGAACGATCTTCAGACGAACGCGACCCTCCTGGACGATGAATGGTGCGCCTTTCTGAAGGAGAATGATTTTCTCCTCGGTGTCAGTATCGATGGTCCGCGCGAGTTGCACGACGCGCTTCGCCGGGATCGCCGTGGCCAACCGACGTTCGACAAGGTCATAGCGGGTATCGGCTATCTGAAGAAACATGGCGTGAAGTTCAACACGCTCACGGTCGTCAATCGCGTCAACGCCAAAAGGCCGCTCGACGTCTACCGCTTCCTGCGCAATGAACTCGATTCGCGCTACATGCAGTTCATTCCGTGCGTAGAGCCGAAGGATTTTCACAGCGTCGCGCCCCAGCATTGGTCAGCCGACTCTATGCCGACCCTCGGCAGCAGCGCCGCCAGACCAGGCAACGCGGATTCGGTCGTGACGGACTGGTCGGTCGATCCGGACGATTGGGGTTACTTCCTGTCGCGAACGTTCGACGAGTGGCACAAAAGAGACGTCGGCCGCGTGCTGGTCAACCTATTCGAAACGGCCGTCGTGCAGACGATGGGGCGACCCGCGCAGACGTGCGTGACCGCCGAGTTCTGTGGCAAGGCGCTCGCGATCGAACATGACGGCGAAGTCTACGCGTGCGATCACTATGTCTATCCGGCGTGGTCGCTCGGCAATATCCGCACGACGCATCTCGGTGAGATGGCGTTTTCGCCGCAGCAGCAACGCTTCGGTTACGCGAAGCGGGACACGCTTCCGGCGTATTGCCGTCAATGCAGGCATCTGAAGCTGTGCTGGGGCGAGTGCCCGAAGAATCGCTTCGTGCGCAGCCCTGATGGCGAGCCGGGTCTGAATTACCTTTGTCGCGGAATCAGGCGTTTCCACGATCACGCGGGTCCGGCGCTCAGGCAACTCGCCAAGCAATGCGCGTGAACGATCACGTCGTTCACGCGGCGACAATGACGCACGGAGAGAGCGGATATGCTTCGTTGCAGATTCTCGATCTGGACAACGGCGCTGCTTGTTTCTGTCGCGTCCGCCGGCGTGCAAGCCGACCAACCGGTCGCGCCCGCATCGCGCCAACTGCGATGAGTGCCTCGCCGGGGTCGTCGGTCCCGCCTGCTCACTGCGATGTGCCTTCGTAACTGTAGAGAGAAGGTCAACTAGGAGGCGATGTCGGACCACCGCTCGACGTAATGGTCCGTGCGCTCGAAGGTGCAATAGGCACCATCTGAGCGCGGGCTGCGATCGGGCCGACTGCTATCGCGCGGGCGCGAACCACTTGCCGTAGATCTGCTCGTAGGTGCCGTCCTCAACCATCGCGAGCAGGGCTTCGTTGATGGGCTTGCGCAAAGCACTCCCGTTTGCGACGGCAATGCCGTATTTCTGCGGGCTGAAGACAGGGCCGACTACGGCGAGCAAGCCGTTGCCGCGTTTCGCGGCCCAGTACTGAAGCGTCGGTGCATCGTAGACGATAGCCTGCACGTCGCCGTGCGTGAGCATCCGGATGCCGTCGGCGGCGGAGTTGACATCGACGAAAGGCAGGCCGCGCTGCGCCAGATAGTCGGCGGCAGTGGTCCTGGGCACCGTGCCGATCGTTTTGCCGGGCAGGTCGTCCGGGCCCCGGATGTTCGACTGGAGGCGCGCCACCGTCTGCGACGAGGTAACGGTCGCCGTGAACTGGGCGATCAGCACGACGCCGATCAGCCACATGGCGGGCACGAGCAGGCGTTTCCAGAAGCCGGCCGTCTCCCGTTCGCCGTGCTCGCCCGTCGCGATGATCAGCATCGTCACCCACAGACCTTCCCCGATCGCACGCAGATACGGCCTCTGGAATTGTGGATCGCGCCGGCGCTCGATCAACCAGACAAGATTGGCCAAAAGGAAAACGATCGCGACGGCCACGCACACGAGCTGCACGACAGCCTTCCACGGAATGGACCAGAACGCGTCCATCCATGTGCTTTCGTTCTGCGCGCGCACTATGATCTGCAGGCCAGAGTCGAAGTAGGACAGTGAGAAGTCAACGACCCTTTCCCGTTCCGCGGTCATGGTGATAGCCGCGATCGCGACATCAGCGTCGCCATGTTGCACGGCGGGCAGCAGGCCGGCTTGCGTGGGAATCCGGATCCAAGTGAAATCGACGTGCATGCGGCGCGCCAGTTCGTTCCACAGGTCAATGCTGAAACCTTCCGGCGCCGCCGTCTGTGGCATCACGAAGGGTGCGACCGACGAGATCGCGACACGCAAGGGCCCATGCGGGTTTTCAGCAACTGCGTCGGGTTCGGAGGCGGCGGAAGCAGCCAGCGCCCCCGCCGACCAGAGCATCAGGTAGAGCAGCGCGGCCAGCCACCTTGATCGCCTGTTCATCTCACGCTTACCCGGATCTGTCGAGACCGTCAGATGCGGAAATCGGCCGCCATGTCCTCGTCGCTTCGAGCCTCGAGCTGGCCCGATCGGCACGCACGAATAAAGGTGTCGTAGTCTTTCTGGTTCTGTTCCGAGTAGGCGAACGCGTACTGGGTGAGCGCGTCCGCGAAGCGATTGCCGTTGCCGAGATAGGCCGCGATCTCCACCGCTTTTCCGCTGGCTTTCGCATGGGCTCGCGCCAGTGCCCAGCCGCAGATGCGGGCGTAGCCCTGCAGAATTGTGCTGCTCATGCGCTCGACTTCCGCCGACACTTTCATGTCGCGCAATTGACGGAAGTAAAACTCACGCCCGGCGGGACCCGTCGTCCAGCCGAGGAATGAATCGCTCGCGGCCTGAAGCAGACGCTGCCCGCTCACGACGCGCTCGCCCTGATGGGCTGGGTCGTCGCCCTGAAAGAAGCGCGCTATCACCGACTGACGTGCTTCCTTGACCTGAAGGAAGAGCGGCTTGCCGTGACTGTCGATGAACAGCATCACCAGACAGAAAGTGCCGACACTGCCAACGCCGACTACCTTGAATGCGATGTCATGCAGCGCGTACTGCGCGATCAGTTGCCGGCGCTCGGAGGGAAGCGTCTGAAGGTAGCTGTCGAATGCGGCGGCGAGCTTGCCTTTCCATTCGTCGGTGTTGGACCACTTTTGATCGCGGCCGAGCAGCGAATTAGGACCGCCCGGATGGAACAATGCCGGCGGCGCATCCTGGATAGTCCAGCGGCCATCGGCCAGTGTGGCCATCTTGCCCAGCATGCTGTCATGCGTGCGGCCCGCCGCCTTTTCCATAGTCCGGTTGATCAACTGGCGGCCTTCGGCCGTCGCGGCTGTCTCGAGCATCCGTTCGAACGTAACGATCTCGTGCCAAAGTTCGAGCGCGCTGCAATCGGCATACTTGCTCATGCGGTCGCGATACTCATGCACGGCCGTCGCGACGATATCTCCGATCGCGCCGCGGTTGAAGCCCATATGCTCGCCGGCGATCGCGAAGCTGGCCGCAAGCCGCTTCACGTCCCACTCCCACGGGCCCGTCGCGACTTCATCGAAATCGTTGAGATCGAATACGAGTTGCCGCTCGGGCGTGGCGAAGCCGCCGAAGTTCATCAAGTGGGCGTCGCCGCAGATGGGAAACGCGATGCCACTGTTCACTGTGGCCGCCAGATCATGTGCCTGTAGAATTGCGCTGCCGCGATAGAACGTGAACGGCGACACGGACATGCGCCCGTAGCGTAGGGGAACCAGCGACTCGACGCGTCCCTTGCTATTTTCTTGCAGGAGCTTGACAGGATCGCGATCGGTATCGCCGATCTCTGCGTGCAATGAACGCCTTGCATGCTGACGGGCGTCGCGGCCCGCCTCGTGCCGCTCGGTCAAGGTCTGAACGTCTGCCATTCTGCGCACCTTTTGGGATTGATTGGGTTGACGCGCGAGCTGTGCAATACAGCGTCCGACTGGTCTTGTGCGGGTCCCGATCGCCAGTTCAGATTCAGTCTAGAACATAAGTCGGATGCTGCTGTGCAATGTTTTGCTAGCCATTTCAGTTCGTGGGCTCCTCCTTGGCTGGTATTAAAATCGGATCGTGACATTGAGACTTGGACCGTTGAAGTGCGGTGTCTGCTCGAATTGATGACCGGACCCATAGGACGCAACGTACCGGTAAGCCAAGACGACATCTCCTCACTTTGCGGCATAACCCATTCCCCGATCGCCTGCCATGTAATTCTCGACGTTCCAATGCCGACATCGAGATAGAAGGGCAGGAACCAGCGTAATCGCTCGTGATCGACAGGCTTTCGCGTATGCCGGCGAAACCATGGACGACATCCTTAATCTGCAGTGTGCCGACGTTCAGGCTCAACGTCAGGCCGTGACGGCATCGTGGAAGTAGAGCAGCGCGAGTCCGAAGCCGTAGCCGATCGCCGGCTCGGTGATGATCGCCGGCACCGGCAACACGCCCTTATGCCAAAGAAGCGTGTCGCTCATGTCGAGCTGGCCATCGTTAGGATCGCGCATTGGCTCAGGGAGCCCGAACGCTGCGCCAATCCGTGCGGTCAGCATCAGTGCGATGAAGGCGCTGGTTCGTACGGGCCGGCGTCGGCCGATGGTCCTCACGTCGACTTCCTCATGTAGAACTCGTCAGAATCCGCTCTCGCGAATCAGCGCGCCGAGCAGATGCCGGCCGCCCTCGATCAGCGCACTGCGCCGCGCGCCGTCGATCTGCAACTGACCGCGCGTCTCGCGCAGCGAGGAGGGCGGCGCATCGAGCTGCACGACCACGTGGAAGAGCGCGGGATTCGGGATCAGCGCCTCGCGTTCCGAGGATACGGTGAGCGGCCCCTTGTAGCGCGAGGCGAGCATCGGATAGTCCAGTTGCCGTACGCGCGTCGTGTCGATGGCGAGCACGTGTCCCTCGATCGGTGCAATCTGTCCGACGGGATAGAAGCGCGCCGTGTCGCCGACCGCGAGCCGCTGCACGGCGTCTTGTCTCACGAACGCATCCACCTGCCAGCTGCGTGGATCGATCAGCACGCCGACCGGCACCTTCGGATTGATCCATGCACCCGCGCGCCATTGCGGATCGATATCCGTCCAGCGTCCGGCGAACGGTGCGCGCAGGCTCAGTCTCGCGATCTCCGAATGCGCAGCGGCGGCTTCCTCGTACTGCACGCGCAGGCGCTCGCGCACGGAGCTTTGCTGATCGAGGCCATTGGTGTCGGCAATCAGGCCCGCGAGCCGCGCTTCGTAGCCGCGAATGCCGGCTTCGCTGCGGCGCATCTGCGCGGCGATGTCGGGTTCGTCCATCTCCATGAGCGTTTCGTTGGCCTGCACCGCGCCGGCGGGACGGATCGCACGGATGCGCGCGGGAATCGGCACGAACACGCGCAGCACGCGTTCAGCGCGCGCGACGCCGTCCGCGTGGATCTGCGTGCGCCAGGGCAGCGCGAGCACGAGCAGCGCGCCCGCGACGATCGCGCCCAGCGCGAGCCGCCGCCCGTGCGCGACGCGCCGCCGGTTAGCCCACCAGTGGCCGAGTTCGCGCCACACCGGCAGCACGACGAACCAGCTCACTTCGACGCAGAACAGCACGATTCCGAGCAGCTTGAAGAAGAACAGATACACCGTGACCGCGATGCCCAGAAACAGCACGAGCCGATACAGCCACGTGACGAATTCGAAGGCGACGAGCAGACGCCGCTGCGTGAGCCCGAACGGCTCGGGCCACGGATCGTCGAGTCCGAGAATCGTGCGTCGCAGGGCGACGCGCGCGAGCGCGGAGGCGCGGAAATGAAGGTTCGGAAAATCGAGCAGGTCCGAGAGAATGAAATAGCCGTCGAAGCGCATGAACGGACTGGCGTTGAGCGCGAGCGAGAGCACCCAGCTGGTGGTTGCGAGATAAAGCAGCGCGTTGCGCAGCGGCCCGGGATCGGAGAGCGCCCAGCCGAGCGTCGAGAGTCCCGCGAGCGACAGTTCGCACAGAATGCCCGCCGACGCGATCGCGAGCCGCTGCCGGGCGCGCTTCAACTTCCAGCTTTCGCCGGTGTCGGTATAGAGCATCGGCCAGAGCACCACGAAGGCGATGCCCATGTGCGCGACCCTGAGGCCGAGGCGCGTCGCCACGATCGCGTGCGCCAGTTCATGCAGCGTCTTGGCGACGATCAGCGCCAGCGCGAAGCTCACCATGCCGCTCACCGAGAACGATTCGACCACGGCCTTGGTGAACACGTCCCACTGCTGAAGCACGAGCACGATGCCGACGATGCTCGCCAGCACGACGGCGATGGGCGTCGCCGGCGTGAACAGCCAGTCGAGGCGTTTCGCGATCCAGCCGAGAAAGCGCTGCGGACGCACGAGCGGAATGCGGAAGAACAGATAGTGATGCAGCCACCAGCGCCACGTGAACCACTGCGCGCGCTGGCTCTCTCGCAGGCGGGCGAGCGTTTGCGGCGTGGGCTTCAGCAGCCCGTGGCGTTCGAGAAATGCGCGCAACGCGATCACCTGTTCGATCACCGGCCGCAGCGCGGTGTCCCGCTCGATCTCGCTGCAAATTTGCGCGGGCGGCTTGTCCCAGCGCAGCAGACATTCGAACTCCAGCCAGCCGATGCGATAAAAGCGATTGACGACGATGTCCTGAATCACCCAGGCGGGTTCGCCGTTCCTGCCCGGCGATGCTTCCGAAAGGCGCAGGTCTTCGCGCAGCGCGGGCGAGGGCGCGTCGGGATCGATGTTCATCACAGACCCGACCAGGCACGCAGCGCGGCGAGCGGGCGGCGCAGCAGGTAATAGGCGAGACTCACCGGCCTGCCGTACAGCTTCGCGGTGCCGTGCAGGCCGAGGCGCGCGTGCTCGCGCTCGCTGCCGCCGTCGTCGACGCTCGCGAGCAGCCGGTACGCGACGATGTCGTCCTCGGTCGTCTTCGCCGCGTAGCTCGTCTCCACGATGCGCCCGTGCAGCGGCGCGAGCGGCCACGCGGTCAGATAGAGCGTCACCTCGTCGCCGGGGTCGAGCGCGATCGCATCCGCGACGGCGAGATGAATGAGGATCGCAGGCTTGCCCGGATCGGCAAGCTGCAAAATGCGCTCGCCGGTGACGACGGGCTTGCCGATCCAGTCGTTGGGATCGCTGAACACGGCCACGCCGTTCTCCGGCGCGAATACGCGCGTGCGCTGCAATTGCGCCGTCACGGCGGCCAACTCCGCGCGGCGCTGTTCCGCGACGCCGTTGAGCACGGTCAGTTCGTTCTTGCTCTGCGCGTTGTCGAAGGCGCGCTGGCTCGCGGCGGTCAGTTCGGCATCGGCGACGGCGACCTGCCGCTGCAGCACATCGACGCGGCTCCTGAGCGACGTCTCGTCGAGCGAGAAGAGCAGCGCGCCCGCATCGACGTGCTGGTTGGGACGCACGGCCAGCGAAGCGATCACGCCATCGATCGGCGAGCTGACGATGCGCGCGTTGCTCGACACGATTTCCGCGGGCGCGAGCACCGTCTGCCGCACCGGAACCAGCAGCAGCAACGCGGCCGCCGCGCACGCGGCGAGCACCTGCTGCCGCGAGGGCCGCCAGCCGAAGCGCAGGCTGCGCCGCGTGAGCGCCCACCAGCAGTATCCCCAGGTCTGCACGACGCTGCGCAGCACGGTCGCGAAGCCTTCGCCGGGCGGATCGTCGAGCAGCACGAGCAGCAGCGCGAGCCGCCGGCCGTTCGGCGCATGTACCGGCACGCACCACACGCCCTTCGGCCACCATTCGCCCCAGCCTTCGGCGATATCGGGTGGCGGCTCGACGGCGTCGCGCGCGAGCCAGCGCGGCGCGTCCGTATCGAGCTGCGCGGCGAGCCACGCGCTCGCGCGCCCGAGCCAGACGAGATAGGGCGAATCCTCGCCGGGCAGCGCGAGACCGGAGGCGCACACGAGTTCGCACCGTCTGCCGCGATCCGCGAAAACGAGCGCCTGCCGGAAGGGCTGCACGGCGTGCAGGTCGTTGGCCATCGTGAACGCGAGCGCGTCGATGGATTCCGCCGCCATCGCGCGTTCGCGCAGGGCGTCGAGATAGAGCAGCAGCGGAGCGGGCGGAAAGGGCTCGTTCATCGCGGAAGGTTCATGGACTGGCCGGAATCCGCGCCACGCCGCTCATGCCGGCGACGAGATCCTGCGGCGCGCCGTCGAGCTGCGCTTCCAGTTCGACCGTCTGCGCGACCGCGTCCACCCGCGCGTTGACGGCGCTCACATGCGCCGGATAGGTCTTGCCGGTTTCATGGATCGTGATGTCGAGGCGGCTGCCCGAGCGCAGCCTGACGAGCATCGCGGACGGTACGTTGAGCCGCACCTTGAGCGCGCCGTCGCCGACCAGATCGACGATCGGCGTGCCCGCACTGACGGTCTGATACGGCTTCACGTACACCTTCGCGATGCGTCCGCTGAACGGCGCGACCACCTGACAGTAGCCGAGCTGCGCCTTCGCGAGCGAGAGCGCGCCCCTGGCCTTTTCGACGTCGGTGGAGGCCATCGCCACCTCGATGTCGCCCGCGGCCTTCAGTTCGCGCAGGCTGCGCTTGGCGGCGAGATTCTGGTTCGCCATGTTCAGCTCCGCCTTCGCCACGCTCGCGCGGGCCTGAACTTCGGCGCAGTTCATCTGGGCGATGACGGCGTTCTTCGCGATCGGCTTGCCGAGCGACGCGTGCAGGTCGGTGACCGTGCCGTTCATTTCGCTGGATAGCGTGGTTTCGAGATTCGGCGCGAGCAGCACGCGGATCGCGTTGGGGTCGGCGCCGGGGTCGTCGTAACGCTCGGCGCTGCCGGATGGCTTGGCGGCCTGCGCGAGCGGCACGGCAACGAGCAGAAGCGCGGCCGCGAGCCGCATCCCTTCATTGCACGGACGTCGCATCGCTCGCTCCGGTGGGGTGGGCGACAAGGGGTTGCGGCAGCGGGGGCGGGGGCGGCTGCGTCTGTCCGAATGGCGCGAGCGGCGCCGCCGAATCCGGCGCGGGCATTCGCGGCAGATAGGTCTCCTGGCGCGTCATCGTGTTTTTGATTTCCTGAGCGAGCGTATCGACGTCGTCTTTCGCGATGGCATCGGGCATGACGTCATAGCCGAGCGAGTTGTACAGGCGGCCCCACGCGGCCTGACAGTCGGAATAGGCCGCCTCGCGCAGATAGCGCGACAGCAGATAGCGCCCTTCCGCGCGGATCACTTCGAGCTCGGAGCCGAGCGAGGCTGTTTTGGCCGCATTGGCGTAGTCGAGCAGATCGTGATCGACGCGCAGGCTGTCGTTCGCGAAATCGAGTTCCTGCCGTGCAAGCTGATAGCGCAGCGACCCGATTCGCACCTGCGTGAGAATTGCCATCGAGAGCGCGAGCCGCCGCGTGTCGTCGGTCTTTTCCTGCGTGGCCGCCTCCTCGTTGAGCGCCGGCAGTTGCAGCAGCCGGAACAGGTTCAGCGACACGCGTATGCCGATCGCCGCCCAGTAGTTGTTGTAGAGATAGGCGTTGGAGTCGTAATTCACGTTCATGTCGATGCCGATGTTCGGCCACAACTGCGCCTTGGCGATCTTGATGTCGTTCTCGTTCACGCGCTTGCGATACGACTCCTCCATGATTTCCGGGCGGTTCTGCAGCGCGATCAGTTCGAGCGTCGGCTGCGGCGTGGCGAGCGGCGGCATCGGCAGCGTGCCTTCCTGCGTATCGGCGAGAACGAGCGGCGTGCCGGGCGGCAGCGACATGAGCGCGACCAGTTCGGCCTGCGCGAACTCGAGATCCTGGCGGCGCACGGTCAAGAGCGAGATGGCGTCGAGCAGCGCGCGCTGATAGGCGAGCACGTCCTGACGCGGCATGAGCCCCTTGTCCTGCGCCTCGTGCGCGTTGCGCAGCGCGGCCTGCGTGCGCGCGATCAGCTGATCGACCTCGGGCTTCAGACGCTGCGCGGAGAGCGCGCGCCAGTACGCGTTGCGCACATCCTGCAGCACGTTCTGCGCGACCTTGCGGCGGCGTTCCTCGGCCATCAGGATCTGGTCGGAGCGCTGCTGCGTGCGGTAATACGCCATGCCGAAGTCGATCAGGTTCCACGTCAGGCCGAGCGAGGCCAGCTTGTGATAGCGCTGCTCGGAGGTGGAAGGACGCAGGCTCACCTGACGATCTTCGATGCCGATCGACGTGCCGCCCGAGTCGTTGCTGCGATCCGTGTAGCCCGCCGACGCGACCAGTTGCGGCAGGAGCGCATTGGTCGAGACATCGCGCAGGTTCGAGGCGAGCGCGCTTTCCATCAGCTTGAGCCGGTAGTCGAGGTTGTACTTGAGCGCCCGCGCCGCCGCCTGATAGAAGGTGATGGGGCCTTTCACGGGCTCCTGCGCGTCGTACATGGCGAGCTGGTCGGTCACGACGCGGTCGCGGATCTGGTCGGTGGTCGCGGGCTGCGGCTGAAGGGAGGCGCAACCCGCGAGAACCGTCAGCGCGCAGGCGACGGCGGCTCCGAGCAGCGGCGGCGGATGTCTTTGCATGGCAGTGATCCTCGTTGGAACGCTAGCGCCTGTTCGCACCGCCGCGCACGGCGGGCAGCTTGCGCGCCGCCTCATGCAACTGCGATGCGAAGCCCTGCGCCGTCTTTGCTGCCTCCTTTTCCGTTTCGCCTTGCGCCGGCGGATGCATGCCGTCCGTCAGATGGTGCGCGAGCGCGGCGAACACGGACGGATCGGGCAGCAGGCCGTCGGCATCGAGACTGACGCGGCCGTGTCTGCCGAAAATCCACGCGTGGTCGAAGGTGCTCACCAGCTGGCTGTCGCGCACCGCATGGCCGACGAACTGGTCGGGCTGAAGCTCGGGCATGCTGCGCGACGAGAACAGCGCAGCGCCGGGTTCGAGCGGCCAGTCGACCTGGCTGCCGTCCGCCTCGCGCGAGCGCTCGGTCGCGCGCACGGCATTCGCCTCGACGACGGGCGTCACGAACACGGCCGGCACGAAGTTCTGCTCCGTCTGCGGCGAGGTGATCGTCGCGAGCGCCTCGCCCCAGTGCGGTCCCTCGCCCGTCGGCGGGATATAGGGCGTGGAGATGTCCAGATGAATCAGCAATTGCGCCTGCGCCGTGGCGCCCGCTGTATCGGCCACGGTGTAGGTGAAGACGTCCTGAAGCACCTGGCCCAGGCCCGCCGCGGCCAGCACCTGCGGATTCGTGAGATCGATCGAGTAGGTGTAGCTGCCGTCCGCGTTCAGTTCGAGCGTGCCGTAGCGCCCCGCGAGCGCGTGCCCCGGTGTTGCGGCGGCGCCCGTTTGCGCCTGTACGCCGACCACGTCGAGACGATCGCCCGCGTCGACGTCGCCATCGTTGGCGAGCACGTTGCCCTTCGTTTGCGGCGCAGGCGTCTGGTCGCTGGCCACGCCGCTGTCGTCGCGCGCGACCGGAGCGTCGTCCGCGCCGCGGATCGTGACCGTGAGGGTCGCCTGCGAAGTCGCGCCGGCCGTATCGCGCATGCGGTACACGAAGGTTTCGGTGAGCGTGTCGCCGTTCGTGCGCAGCGCCTGCACGGCCGCATTGGCGTTGTCGACGCTGTAGTCATAGCTGCCGTCCGCCTTCACGATCAGCTCGCCATAGCGGCCCGCGAGCGCGGTTCCTGCGGCGGCGCTCGCGCCCGCTTCGTTCGAGATGCCCGAAACCTGCTTCGTTTCGCCGTTCGCGGCGCTGTCGACGTCGGTGTCGTTGGCGAGGACGTTGCCCGTGGCATCGCGGCCCAGCGTGCCGTTGTTCACGCCGCCGGCCTCGATTGCGGTGCTGCTGTCGTCGTGCGCGACGGGCGCGTCGTTGCGCCCCTCGATCGTCACGCGCAGTTGGGCTGCCCCTTGCGCGCCGAAGATGTCTGCGACGGTATAGCTGAACACGTCCTGCAGCGTCTGACTGGTCGTGCGCAGGGCCTGGATATCTGGTGAGGTGTTGTCGAGTGTATAGTGCCACGCGCCATCGGCAGCCATCGTTAGTGTGCCGTACGCGCCGCGAATCGTGGTGCCGGCCCCTGCCGCGACGGCACTTGTCCCCACATTGACGACGTGCAAGGCGTCATTGTCCGCGTCCGTGTCGTTGGCGAGCACATTGCCCGACGGATCCACGCCCGGCGTCGCGTTGTTCATGCCGCCCGCTTCGATGGCGGTTGCCACGTCGTCGTGGCCGACGGGCGCGTCATCGCGCCCGCGCACCGCGATCGTGAGTTGGGCTTCGCCTGACAAGCCACCGCGATCGGTCGCCTGATAGGTGAACACATCCGTGAGGAATTGCAGAGGTCTTAGACTGATCACCGCGGCGTTGGTCGTGTCGACGCGATATTCATACGTGCCGTCCGCGCCAATAACGAGTTCGCCGTATTGCCCACGGATCACCGTCGCATTCGATGTGCTGCTGCTACCCGCCGCGATCACTGTGAGCGCGCCGACGGCGTCCGTGTCTCCTGTGCGCACGCCCGTCGCGGTAAGCGCATCGTTCGCATCGACGTCCGTGTCGTTTGGCAAGACATTTCCTGTTGGATCGACCGCGTTGCCCGCACCATTGTCCGCCGCAGCGAGTGCGACGTCGTTTCGCGGTGTCGGCGCGTCCCACGCGCCAGCAATGCGCACGGTCAGTTGCGCCGTATCGCTCGCGCCGGCCGTGTCGTGCAGACGATACGTGAACGAATCGGATACGCTCTGGCCGGGTATCAACGCCTGCACGCTCGCGAGGCTGTTATCGACCGCGTAGGTGTAGCTGCCGTCCGGATTGATCGTGAACGTGCCGTAGATGCCCGCAACCGATGTCGCGCCCGTGACGGCCGCGAAGCTCCCGGGCACCGCTTCCGCGCCGGCGCGCACGCCATCGACGGTTCTGGTGTCGCCCGCGTCGACGTCGGTGTCGTTCAGCAGCACGTTGCCCGACGGATCGATGCCCGGCGTCTGGTTGAGCGTGCCGCCTGCTTCCATCGCGCTCGCCAGATCGTTCCGGGCGACGGGCGCATCGTTCTGGCCAGAGATCACCACGTCGAGCTCGGCCTGCGAAGTCGCGCCGTGCGAATCCGTCACGGTGTAGGTGAAACGCTCGGTCAGCAGATCGGTTGCGAGCCGCAGCGCCTGCACGTCGGGGTTGGCATTGTCGACGGTGTACTGCCACGCACCGTTCGCACCGAGCGTCAGCGTGCCGTATGCGCCGCGAAGCGGCTGGCCGACGACACCCGCCGTGCCCGCGCCCGACGACGCACCCGTGCGGATCGCGGCCACCGTGAGCGGGTCGTGCTCGGGATCGCTGTCGTTGGCGAGCACGTTGCCGGTCGGATCGACGCCCAGCGTGCCGTTGTTCACGCCGCCGGCCTCCACCGCGTGGCCGATGTCGCCTTGAGGCGTCGGCGCGTCGTTCACGCCGCGCACGGTGATGACGAGTTGCGCCTGATCCGCGAGGCCGCTCGTATCGACGATGCGGTACGTGAACGTTTCGGTGAGCGTCGCGCCGGCAGCGAGCGCGCGCACGGCCGCGTTGTTGCTGTCCACCGCATAGTCATACGAACCGTTCGCGCCGATGCGCAGCGTTCCGTAGCTGCCGACGATGCTCGCGCCGTTCGCGGCGGTCGTGCCGGCGGCGACAGCCGTGAGCGTGCCGCCCGCCGCCTCCGTGCCCGAGCGCACGCCGTTCAGCACGAGCAACGTGTCCGGATTGTCGGTGTGGTCGACGTCCGTGTCGATGCCGTTGCCGCCCGGCTGCGACGCCGTGCCGGGACGGCTCGCCTGCGTGATCACGTTGCCGGTCGCATCGACGGGATTCACGCCCGTGCTCGCCGATCCGGCGCTCGCCGCGCCCGCGTCGTCGCTCGCAACGGGGTTGTCGTTGGCGCCGTGGATCTGGATCGTCAGCTGGGCGAGATCGGAGAGCCCGCCGGTGTCCGCGAGCGCGTAGGTGAACGTCTCGACGAGCGGAGCATCGGCGGGCACGAGCGCCTGCACCTGCGCATTGTTGTTGTCGATGACATAGCGATACGAGCCGTCCGCGCCGATGGTCAGCGTGCCGTAGGCGCCCGCGATCACCGTGCCGTTGCCGCTCGTCGTGCCGGCCGCGACGGCGGTGAGCGGGCCGTTGACCGCGCTTTCCGGCAGATGCGTGATGCCCGTCACGCGATGGGTTTCGCCGTTCGCGGCGCTGTCCACATCGGTGTCGTTGGCGAGCACGTTTCCCGTCGCGTTGCTGCCGGGCGTGCCGTTCGCGACGCCGCCCGCTTCGGTCGCCGATCCGCTGTCGTCGACGCCGACCGGCGTGTCGTTCGCGCCGTGGATCGTCACGGTGAGCGTCGCGCTGGCGGCCGCGTTCGCGCTGTCGTTGACGACATAGGTGAAGCGCTCGGTCAGCGTCTGGCCGGAGAGCCGCAGCGCCTGCACGGCGGCATTGGCGTTATCGACGACGTACTCGTAGCCGCCGTTCGCGCCGATGCTCAACGTGCCGTAGACGCCCGCGACGACGACGCGCGCCGCACCCGGCACCGCGACGCTGGCGCCGCTCTGGTTGGTCACCTGCACGACGCGCAGCGTGTCGCCGTTGGTCGCGATGTCGACGTCGGTGTCGTTGGCGAGCACGTTGCCAGTCGGATTGACGCCGGGCTGCGCGTTGGCGTTGCCGCCGGCTTCGGTCGCGCTCGCCGCATCGTTCGCGGCGACGGGCGGATCGTTCACGGCGATTACCGTGATCGGCAGCGTGCTGACCGCGATGCGCGCATCGCCCGCTTCGCCGGGAATGCCGTTGCCGTTGAAGTCGCCGAAATTGCCGCGATCGTTGGTGGTGACCGTCAGCGTGTCCGGGCCGTTGAAATTCGCCTGGCCGAGGTATTGCAGATTCGCCAGCGCGCTGTTGAGCGAGGCGAGCGTGCCCGTCAGCGTGAGCGTCGCGGTGCGCTCGCCCGTTTCGGTGACGCCCGCAGGCAGCGCGGGGAGCGAGAGCGTGCCGTGCAGCACGTTCAGCGTGACCTGAAGCGCGCCGCTGCCCGCATCCACATCGCTCACCGTGATGCCCGCGAGACTGAGCGTCGTGTCTTCGAGCCCGCTCGGCGTCGTGCCGGGCAGCGTGTTGACCGGCGCATCGTTCTGCTCGACATAGCCCGCGTTGGCGCTCGCCGTGCCGCCATCCGCGAGCGTGATGCCGACGGTGCCGAGCGCCGTGGCCGCGTCGCTGTCGATGCGCACGGCCAGCGCGCCGACCGGCTGCGGATACGTGATCGTGCCCGTGGGCGCCTGAATCTGGTAGCCGCCGAGCGGCAGCACGCCGAATGCGTAGTGTCCGCTCGTGTCGGTCGTCGCGGTGTAGACGAGGTTGTCGGCCGTGGTGGCGAGATTGCCGTCCACGCCCGCCCACGTCAGCGTGACGGTCTGGCCGGCAAGGCCGGGGCCGTCGGGCGTGGCGGACGCCGTCGCCGACGCCGTGTCGTCCCACAGCGTGCCGCCGATCACGCCGAGTCCCGCCGCGCTCGTGCGAATGTAGGTGTTGGGGCTCGCGCCCGCGCCGGTGCGCTCGCCGTCCGCGCTGCCCGCCGCGCCGACGCTCGATCCGCCCCAGTTCGTGAAGCTGTCCGGCAGGCTGGTCCACGTGAGCGTGGCGTTGGTCGGCGCAATGGCCGCGTTGTTCGGCACGTCGGCGGAATAGAACACCTGCACCTGCGCGTTCACGCCGAGTTCGGCGAAGGTGAGCCGCAGCCCACTGGTCGTATCCACCGCCGCGCCGATGCCCGCGAGCTGGGCGGCGGTATAGGTCGTGCCGTTGAGCACCAGATGATCGAACGTGTAGTTCGTCGCGCCCGTGAAGCTGTCGGTCAGCACGATGTCGTAGGCGGGCGACGTGCCGCTCTGCGTGAAGCGCACGTCCACGTCGGCGGTGCCGCTGGCGGCGCTCGTGCCGGGATCGAAGCCGTAGACCTGCTTTTGCAGGCCCGTGAAGGCCGGCTCGACGATATCTTCGCGCACCGTGTCCGCGCTCGTGAGCGGATTCGCGCCCGAGCGGTCGACGGCGCTCGCCGTGAGCACCGCGCCGGCGGCATTGGACGCCTGATTGGCCACGCGCGCATTGAATTCGAGCGAAATGCCTTCGAGATCGGCGTCGTTGTCCGGATTGACGATGTTGCCGAGCCGGAACGTGATGACTTCGTTGCCGCTGGCGTCGGTCGTCACCACGATGTTCGCCGCATTCAGCACACCCGTGGGCGCGGCGCCCGACAGGTCCGCCGTGATCGGCAACGCTTCCGGGCTCGTTTCGTTGCCGGTTTCGTTGAGCGTGCCGCCCGTGACGAGATTGGTGATGTCGGTCGTGATGCCGGTGTTCGAAATGAACACGATGCGCACGCTGCCGTCGTTGATGAACCGAAGGCCGTTTTGCAGCGTGATCTGCACCGAGTAGTCGTTCGTCGCGCCTTCGGCGAGCAGCGAGACCACGCGATAGCGGACCACTTCGCCCACGGTGACGCGCTCGTCGGAAGCATCGGTGGGCGAGGGCGCGGGTGTGTCCGCGAGGCCGCCCACGCGCGAGATCGTCACGACCTGCGCGACCGGCACGGTGAGCGTCTCGGCGCTGCGGTAGTCGTTGAGCGCGCCGCTGTTCAGCAGGCCGTCCGCGCCGGTGCGCTCGCCCGCGGGGTCGGCGGCGGTGGCCGACGTGCCGTCGAGGCTCGTCCACTGCACCGTCGCGGTGTTGTCGAACGAAGACACGCTCGCCGCCGACGCGAGCACGGTGCCCGAAACGCGGAGGGTGATGCTGCCGCCTTTGGCGATGTCGATGTTCGCACCCGCCGCCGTGCGCAACTGGCCGTTCACCAGTTCGAAGTCCGGGCCGCCGTGATTGGTCGCGCCGTTCTGGTACGTGACGCCGAGGATCGACCGCCCGCCGAGCTGCGCGGGCAGCGCATCGAGAAAGCCGACGTCGAACGCATTGAAGTCGCTCGCCGCCGAGCCGTTGCTGATCGTGATGTCGTACTCGACCGTGTCGCCCTCGTCGACGCCGAAGCGCGGCAGCGGCTGCGTCGTCTGCGTGACCTGCAGCGTCGGCTCGCGGATCACGACGGTCGGCGCCGAGCCGCTCTGCGCGACGCTGCGATCGAGCGCCGTCGCGCCGTTGGGCGTGTCGCCGTCCGGATCGCTGTAGACGAGCTGGCCCGGATTCGCGAGCGTCACGCCCGCCTGATTGCTCGCCGTGTCGCTCGCCACGAGATGCACGCGGATCACGAACGAATCGTTGCCCGGGTTGTTGTCGGCGGCGGAGGAGGACGCCGCGAAGGTCCAGCGCGCGCCCGCGCCGTCCGCGCCGAGCTGGCCGGAGAGTGCCGCGAGGCTCGCCACGCTCACCGTGCCGTTGAAGTTCGCGCCGAGCGCGGCGCTGCCCGCGGCCGTCGTGATGATCTGATAGCCGAGACCGCCGTTGAAGCTCGTATCGAGACGCAGGCCGGCGGGAATCAGGTCGTCGACACGCAGGTTGCGCGTCGTGCCTTCGGGCAGCGTCACGACGATGTCGTAGGTCATGTTCTCGCCGATCACGAGATCGCTGCCGCTCGTGTGGCTCGCGCTCGAATCGGCGTCGTCGAGCGTGCCGCCGCCGTACTGCACGCTGACCGTGGGTGCGGCGACCTGTTCGCTGGCCGTATCGACGAGATCGGTCGGCGTGAAGTCCGTGCCGCCCTCGACGCTCGCGTAGCGCGTGAGCGCGGCGCTGGTCTGCAGCGTGCTGCCCGCGGCGATGCTGCCGATCGCGGCCGCGTCGTAGGTGATGACCACGACGTTCGAGCCGGCCTGATCCGCCGCGCTGCCTGCGCGCCCGGCGAGCAGCGTCGCGGCGTTGCCGGCGTCGAGAAAGGTGATCGTGTTGCCGCTGACGCTGTAGTCCGTGCCGGCGACGAGTCGCGTGCCGTCGCCGCGATAAATGGCGAGATCCGCCGCCGCAAGACTGCCGCCGACGAACTGAAGCCCGCCGGGCAACGTGACGGTGGTCGTGACGTCATAAGCGCCGCCGCCGCCCGAGTTCTTGATCGCGGTGGCGAGACGCACCGTGTCGCCGCCGTCGATGCCGCTCACGTTGCCATCGACGGCGGCCACGTCGGTCACCGTGCCGGCGAAAGGCACGCCGCCGCTGCCCGGCGCATTCCAGGCGCCGGTCGTGCCGGACACGACGCCGTCGCTGCTCGACACCACGCCCTGGCGCATATCGAGTACCGGCTCGGCGACGGAGGCGACCACGGCGACATCGGACGAGACCAGCGGGGTGTGCGCGATCGTCGTCACCTGGTTCGATTGCGCGAGCACGTCGAACGGACGATTGTCGGCATACGGCTGATCGCCGACGCGCATCGTGAACAGAACCTGGATCGTGCTGCCGCCGACCGTGTTCGTCGCGAAGCTGCCGAAATCGAACACGAGCGAGTTGCCGCTGCCTTCCGTCACGCTCACGAGGCTGCCCGGATTCGTATTGCCCGCGCCGAAGCTCCACTGGCCGACGCCGCTGCCCTGCGTCCAGGCGATGCCCGTCGCATTGAGGAGCGGCAGCGGCAGATAGGCTGCGAGCGAGAAGCGTTCGTAGTCGCCGGTGGCGAGGTTGTAGCTCAGGCTGAAGGTGACGACGTCGCCGGGATTGAGTTCGCCGCTCGCGGGCGGCGTCGTCCCGTTGACCGTGACGAGCGCGATATCCACGTGACCCGCCGGTACCGTGCTCGTGGTCGAGGAGTCGTCGCTCACCGAGCCGCCCGTCAGATTGAGGCGGTCGAGCAGCAGCGTCGCCGCGACGGTTGCGTGATTGCCGAAGGCATCGCCTTCGTTGATGTCGCTTTGCGTGTAGTTCGTCGCGTAGCGCTGGCCGACCGCCGCGAGATAGTCGATGCGCGCGGTGGTCGCGCCCTGCTGGACGTCGTCGGACGCGATGTCGCCCGCCAGCGCGCCCGGCTGCAGCGGGCCGGCCGCCGCGATCGAGGCGCCGATATCGAAAGACAGCGTGGTCGTGCCGTCCGCATTGACGGTGCGCGTCGAGATGAGCGCGATCGTATGCACGACGCCGTCCTGCGTCCAGGTGAGCGTGGGCGTGCCGGTGAGGGTCTGGCCGTCGCCCAGCTGGTCCGTCACGACGAACTGCCCCGCGCCCGTCTGCGTCTTGCCGAGCGCGAAGTAATCCGACAGCGCGACATCGAGCGCATAGGCGAGCGTGTCGCCCGGCGTGACGCCCGCCGTGCCGGTGTCGGTCTGCTCGCTGACCTGTTTTTCCAGCGTCGCGGCACGGGCGATGAAGGTCGTGCCGGTGCCGTCGGCGGTGCCGGAGAATGCGACGCTCGTGGCCGGCGGCGTGAGATCGCGCGGATCGAGCGGCACCCATTGGCCGCTTCCCGATGCCGTGCCGAAGGCGATCGTGACCGGCGCGCCGGTCGTCGGGTTGATGACGCTGGCGCCGGAGGCGTCCGTCTGCGGCACATAGAAGCTGACGACGGTGTCGGCCGATCCGGTGATGCTCGCATATTCGACGGAATACGAGCGGATGAACACCGTGTCGCTGTTGATCGCCGCGTTGATGAGCGCGGCGTTCGTGAGCACCGAGCCGTCCTGCAAGGTGAGCGAGGTGATCGTGCCGCCCGCGCCCGGCGTGATCGCGGTGACTTGAACGTTTGCCGGGATGTCCTGATTGATGACGACATCGGTGATCGTCTGGCCGGGCGCGGCGGTCGCGGTCACGGTTTCCGAGCGCACGAAGTTCGGTCCCGTCGCGGTCTCGCCTTCCGGCGTGTTGACGGTCTGCGTGAGCGACACGACCGTCGGATGCACGAGGAAATCGTGAACCGACGTCTCGATGATCGTCGGATCGGTGGTCGGGTTGTCGAGCGAGTCGTTGCCGTACTGGAAGCCGCCATGCGCGCCGATCGTCAGGTCGGGGCTGCTGTCGGAGAAGGCCGTATCCGCGAGGTTGCTCAATTGCGCGTTGACCTGCACGGTAATCGCGGGCTGCCCCTGCGCCACGCTCGCAAAGGGCAGCTCCAGCACCACGAGTTCGTCGCCGGGTCGCAGGCCGTAAGTCGCGGCATGGATGACGAGCGCATTGCCGCTCGCATCCTTCGCGAGTGGATGAATCGCGTTGCCGTTTGCATCGAAGGTGACGACGAAGGACGTGACTGCCTGGCCGAGATAGCTGGCGGAGACGAAGCTCACGCCGTCGTTGCCGTCCTTACCCGTGGCGGGCATCAGGAGATCCACATACGGCGCGTACCCGACCTGCGTCGACGTGTTCGTGAACGAGACGTTGAAGGTGAACTGATTGCCGAGCAGAACATCCTGCCCGGCAGACGACAGCGTAACCGACGGGCTCGCGTCGGCGAGCAGGTGATCGTAGTGCGCGAGTGCATAGGCGGAGAGCGCAATCGGCTTGTCGAGCGTGCCGCTCGTCACTTCGAGCGTCCAGTCGCCGCCGAGCGCGGCACTGCCGGTCGCGTCGTTCGATGCGCCGACGGCCGCGCCGGTCGTGCCCGCGAGCGTCTGCACGAGCGCCTTGCCTGCGTCGCCCGAGCCGATATCGCAGCCGTACAGTTCGATATCCGCGTCGCCGCTCAGATGGCTGCGCCAGGCGCCGAGCGCGTTGGCCATTTGCGAGAGCGTCGTGCTCGTGAAAGTCTGGTTGCCGAGCGTGAACTGGCCCGCCGCGCCGTGCGAAAAAATCTGCACCGAGTCCGCGTGACCCATGCCGGCGAGCGCGGCCGTGATCGCGCTGATCGCGTCCTGCCCCGGCTGAACGACGAGCACCTGCGTGCCGGCCGGCGTCTGCGCGAGCAGTTCGTTGCCGTTCTCGACACGGCTGTCCACCACCACCAGATTGCGGGGCGTGACGGGCGCGACGGCGGCGGGCGCCGCAACGGGTGCGGGCGGCGCCGCCGTGCCGGTGTGTGCGTCTTGAGTCGGCACGGGCTCGCTTGACGCCTTGGCTGCGCCGGCATGCGCGGCGTCGGCATGATGCTGATGATCAGCGGCCGATGCGGCGGCGCCATCGAACAGAATACGCTGTTCGAGCGCGAGAGCCAAGCTGCGGGGGCGCAAGTGATCCGCGAGGTGCCACGAACTCGGAACGTTATCCATTTTTCTGTTCGCCTCCCAAATCTCATGGTTGGGCCGAACTGGCAGAGCCGCCGCTTACGGCATCAAGCATTACGCGAACCGCAATGAACCCGACCGGTATTTCAGTACGCGCAAGAAATCGGTTGGAGTTATCATCAGCGGGCAGATTTAAGGTATTACTGATAATCGAAAAATGAATAAATCCCAAGCCTGAAATCTGCGTTTTGCAAAGAACCGACCTGCCCATTTGCGAGTGAAAAGCTTCTGGCGCATAAGCCGGAACAGGAGAGCGCCGTGAATGTTTCCGAGGTAGCTGTCGTTCACGTCATCGATGACGATGCTTCCATGCGTGCCGCCCTGACGCGGCTGCTTACCCTTTCCGGCTTCGCGGTCAGGACGTACGCGTCGGCCGGCGAATTTCTCGTGTGCGAGCCTGATTCGCTCTCGGGCTGCATCCTGCTCGATCTGGAGCTCGGCGGCCCCAGCGGGCTGGAAGTCCAGCAGGCCGTGCTGCGCCACTCGCGGGCCTTGCCCATCGTGTTCATGAGCGCGTATAGCGACGTGCCGCGTACGGTCAAGGCGATGAAGGCCGGCGCGGCCGATTTCCTCCTGAAGCCGTTCGACCGGCAAACGCTCGTCGACGCGCTGCGCAGCGCCATCGAGGCGTTGGGTGATGACTCCGATCCCGTGTCTTCCGCCGATCTCGAATCGCTGAACGAGCGGGAGAGGGCCGTCTTGAGCGGCATATCCTGCGGATTGCGAAACAAGCAGATTGCCGCAGAACTCAAGTTGTCCGAAAGGACCATCAAGAGTTGCCGGGCGCACCTGATGCGAAAATTCAGGGCGGAATCGCTCGCCGAACTGCTGCGGCAAGCGGACCGGTACGGAATACGTTGGGAACGGCGCACGCCGGACACTCGATGCGCTGACGGCGCGGACGAACAAGGGGCCGATGCCGTGGCGCTCACGCGTTGATGCGCGAGCTGCATTGCTCGTGAACGTTGCATCGAAATAGCGCTTGGGCATCCAAGTGAAATCGGCGCCCGTGCTCATGTGCTTGTGTTCCACTGCGCAGTACTCGGCATGGGGAAACGTCGGTCATGTTCTCGAAACATCGGAACATTTTAGGTCGAATTAGTCAGACAGTCACTCCGGGAAAGGGGAAATGAAATTGCCCAAAAGGGAAAGGCCGAGGGCTTGCGGCCTTCGTGTCGATTAGAAACTGAGCGCGATGCCCAGCGACGCACCTGTGACATCTTTACCGAATGCATAGCGGGCGACAACGCGCAGCCGCGAGAACAGTCGGGTCACCGCGCCGGTGTCGATTTCGACGCCGGCGCCCAGCGATGTCAATTGATTGAAGCCCAGAATATTCGCCTGGCTGCCGAGATACGTCGAATGGGACAATTCCAGTACGTATCGCAACGGCCTATCCAGTACGATGGCACCGGTGGGCGCGCGCCAGCGTGCATACAGGTTGGTGGACTGCGCATCGGCCGAGCCGCGTACTGCGCTGGATGAACCGAAGCTCTGCAGGTGGATGTTTGTGTATCGGAGTTCTAGGTCGAACTCGTACGGCTCGCGGCGAGGATACCAGCCCAGCATCAGTGACCCGCCAAGCCCATAGGCGCTGAGCGACCCGTTTCTGATGAAGGCAACGTTGCTGTCCGTTTTGCGATTGACCAGAAACTGCGCAGCGCTCGCATCGCTGAATACTTCTCCGAGCGAGACGTTGAAGATTGGCCGTATCACCAGGTCGCCGCTCGCATTGAGGGGAAAATCCCAGCCAATACCGCCGGTTGCCGCGATGTTGGTCCACCGCGTAGGGATCGCACGTTGTTCCTGACCGTCCGACGCGACAAACGTCGGGTCGTAGCGCGAACCGCCGAACGCGCCCTCCAGATAAAGCGGGAAGCTGCGACTCAATGTAAAGCCGCCGCCAAACTGAGTCATACTCAAGGAAGGGTTGCCCGTCTCGCCATTTCTTATGCCCAAAGTGCTGGCGGAAAGATCGGGTGTCACACTGAACGAAAGGAGTGCGAGCACGGCATTCGCACGCTTCTGCACATCCGGCCCAGTGATCACGGCGCCCGAGGAGTCGCCCGCCGCTGCGGCAGCCTCAGTGATGAGCCATTGACACGCTGTCGTCAGGAGCACGCCCCCGAGCAGGAATACTCGCAATGATGTACGCCAGACAGAAACTGCCGGCGCGAGATGGTGACGCTTTTGCATATCACGGCGGAGGAAGAGGGCCAAAAAAAATCCGCTTCAGCCGGTCTTTGCCGAACGCGCGGGCCAGTTCCGCGATCACGCAGTAGTTGAAGATTAACGTGACGAGCAGGATCTGGATTGCCCAGAAGCGCGGCCAGTTGATCTCTGTCCATAGATCGCGATTCGCTGCGATAATATTGGGCGCCTCCTTCCAATAGTCGTAGAGGCGCTCGAGGTAGTGAACCACCAGTGCGACGATGGCATACATGAGCGTTTTCCAAGATACGTTCCAGATCAGCGGCTTGTCGGGGAACCGGTTGATGAACGGAAGCATGTCGGCAACAAGCACGGACTTGCCCAGTATGAGCGACGCGAGGAGTACCGACGCAGATGAGGGCAGCGAGATGCCCGTTCCCCGAACCATCAGCGAACGGATAAGCGCGACAATATGCAGAATGATAAAAAAGAAAATCGTCGGCGGTAGTGCCTTGATGATCTCTTCCTTGATCTTCCCGGCCAGCTTGCTCATGATGCAGTCCTCGCGATCGACGACCGCCTAAAAGAGTTGACATATGCGGGGTGCCTCGCAGCAGAGCGCGCGGTGTCGGGTCTGGACGCGTTCGGTCACGGCGCATCAATACGGCGCGTTGACCACGATGTATTGACCGCCTTGAGGTTGATACCAAGTGCTGCCGCATTGCTGATAGATCATGCCGCCATAGTTCACCGGGACGCAGTTCGGGGGAACCGACCTGACGACGGAACCGACGATGGCCGACGTGACGCCCACTGCCGCAGTCACGGCGGCGGCGGTCGCCACCGGGTGATAGTCGTTATCCCATCCGCCGTGACGGTCGACATTCACATTGACATTTCGGTTGATATTGGTATTGCGGTTCACGTTGTTCACGCTCGTATTGCGCACATTGCGTGTTCGCGCGTCCGCCCGCGAGTTGTTCAGCTGGCCGCCGCCGTGCGGTCCATGCGCCATGTTGCCGCCGCCGCCTCGTTGAACATGACCGCCGCCGCCGCGCCCCACGGCATGCGTCGACTCTGCCGCGACTGACAGGCACGCGACAAACGCCAATCCGATCAGGAGCGGTCGATTCCTTTTGCGTGGAATGTTCATGAGTCACTCCTTCGTCTTGATCGGGATGATGTCGATCTTCTTTGCACCCGCCGGCGGTTTGAAGGTGAACACGGCGTTGGTGAAAGCGGGCGAGACGTTCCAGTCGATAATCGAGGTCGACTGAGGACGTGCGTCGTCATCCCGGCGCGTGATCACGAGCTTGCGCGGCAGCGGGTTGGCGCCCGCCTTGATCCAGATCTGCCAGTCGAGATCTTGCTGCCGGAACGCATAGTGGTCGCAGACGTCCGAGCCGATGTAATCCTGGCCGGCATACATGGCGGACTCGAATTGGTCGGTCGGCGCATCTGGGGTTCCCCAGACGAAGAGATCCGCGAGTGGAAATTCCACCCCGAAGCGAATCCGGAATTGTTCGACCAACGCCTTGAGGTTGCCATCGAAGGGCACGGTCGAGTAGTACTTCTGTGCTGGCGTGTATAGCCAGACGGTGGTTCCGTTATAAACGACCTCGCGCTCGCTGCGCGCGCTTCGCATCAAGACGCGAATCTTGTTCGGTCGATCGACTTCGAGATCGGCGGTGGCGGTGTGCTGCAGCTTCTGACCATCTTCGAGCACACGCTCGCCCGTCAGGTCTGTCGAGACGCTGAAGCGTTTCATCGACTGAAGATGCGCTCCCATTTTCTGAAGCGCCTGCACGGCCGTGGGGTCCACGGCAGGCGCGGCGCTGGCGGCCACGGCTGCAGACGCTTCCTGTGCGTGGAGTTGAGGCGCAGACACTGTCCCGATGAGCAAGGCTGCGGCCAATATCTTTCGCCTCATGGTGCTCTCCCAGTGAGTGACAGAGTTATCGCTGGGCGCCCTCGAAAGGCGCGCGTCAGGGCGACTGTCTCGGTGGCGCTTGCCCTGCAAACGTTAATTTAGTAACCGACGTCATGAAAGGGAAGCCCTTTTCGTGCGATTGCCCCAAAGGGCAATTCGTTGCCCGAAACACCTATGGCAACACAGGCGGTCGTGTACAACAATTCGGGCAACGGGGAGGTCGTCTGGCATGAACGAGATCCCGAAACTGATCGTAATCATCGAAGACGACTTCGGCCTGCGGCGCGCTGTGGAGCGGCTGGTACGGCTGGCAGGATACGACGCCCGGGTGTTTGCCGACGGGGAAGATGCCGACGCGTTTGCCTTCGCATCGTCTGCTGCGTGTCTGGTGCTCGATGTCCAGCTACCGGGTCTCAGCGGACCGGCCTTCTACTCGACTTTGCCCATCCCTCGGCCGCCCGCCGTCTTCATCACGGCGTTTGATACAGCAGGGACGCGCAACGAGTTGACGCGTGTTGGCCCACATCGGGTGTTGAAGAAGCCGTTTCTCGGAACCGAACTCCTCGATGAGCTGGCCCGCGCGATCAACCCGCAGGCTCAGGACGGCGCGCAATGAAAGCACTTTGCGAACGGCCTCTCGACACGATATCGGTACGGAAACTTGAAATGCGGCTCATGAGCCTCGATCGATTGAGGCTCATGAGCGGGTCGTCGATATGAAGCTTCGATTGCTGGAGGTGGTCTGGCATGCAACGTGGAGAGGTTGAGGTCGCAGGGTTCGGCTCCAGGAATATCCTTGTAACACTGGCGGGCGCGAGCTTCGCGCTTGGCGCGCTGCTGACTGTGTTCGTATTCGCGCGTGCGACATGGACTGAGTTCCGCTGGCTGTGCCCCATCGCGGCGGCGGCGTTGAACGTCGGCCTCGTCGCGCTCGGTGCGCAACGTTCGAGCGCGCCGGCGCGGCATCGCGCAAGCGCGACCGGGCAGCCCATCACCTGGAAGCTTCTGCGTTCCACTTCCTGGCGCGCAGCCATTGCTCTCGCAGGCAACAGGCTGCGCATGATCCGGGGTTGGCCCTGGCTCGTGATCCTCTGCGGCGCGCTTACGCTGCTTCTGTGCGCGGCGACCTGGATCGTATTCGACCGGCGGCCGCCCGCCGTGAGCCCGAACGCGCGCACGGTCGTCACGCTCGCATGCGGTGCGGCGCTCGCGCTCGCTTTCCTCACGTTGATCGCCGAGCGTTTCTTTGCCGCCGAATCCGAGCGGCGTCCCGATGGCGCGCCGCACACCGCCGCGTTGCGCGCCTTGCTCTTCGTCACGCTCGCGGGCGCCGCCAGCGCCGCGCTCTTTGCGTGGGATCGCGCCGACGCGCGCTGGCTCGCGCTCGTGGCCGCGCTGCTGCCCGCTGCAATCGCTTGTGAATTCCTGCTGCGCGCCGTACTCATGTGGTTTTCACCACCCGACGTCGGCTCGGCGCCGCTCGATGTGGTGAATAGCGCGATCGCACGGTTGCTGATGCGGCCGCTCGCGTCATCGGGCACGCTCGGCGAGACGATGCGTCATCGCTTCGGCATCGATTTGCGGCAAAGCTGGGTCATCCGCAGCACGCTACGCATGGCGCCGGCGGCGTGCGCGACGCTCGTCGTCGTCGCCTGGCTCTTGAGCGGCGTAAGCATATTGCAGCCCGATCAGCGCGCCGTGTACGAACGCTTCGGCGCGCCTGCCGCCGTCTGGCAACCGGGGCCGCATGTGGGGCTGCCCTGGCCGTTCGGACGCACCCGGCTGCTCGAGAACGGCGCCGTGCATCAGCTCGTGGTGTCGAGCGCGGGCGGCGACGCTGGCGTAGCCAATGTGGCAGCGCCGCTCCTTCACGCCGACGCCCGCACGCCCGAACAGCTCGACCGCCTGTGGGACGTCGCGCATCCGTGGGAAACGACGCAGGTGATCGCGGGCGGCAACGGCAAGCGGCAGAACTTCGAGATCGTCAGCGCGGATGTCCGTCTCGACTATCGCATCCGTCAGGACGATGCCGCCGCCCGCGCATCGCAATACCGCTTCGCGGATGCGCCCGCGCTCATCCGCGCCATCGCGAGCCGCGAGGTGGTGCGCTACCTCGCCTCGCATACGCTCGACGCGCTCGTGCAAACGCGTCAGACCGTCATCGCCGACGCCATCCGCCAGTCCGTGCAGCAGCAGTTCGATACGCTCGGCAGCGGCATCGAGGTCGTTGCGGTAGTGATCGAAAGCGTGCATCCGCCAGCGGGCGTCTCGGCGGCGTGGCACAACGTGCAGGCCGCGCAGATTCGCGCGGCGGCGAGCGTCGCACAGGCGCGCGGACTCGCGGCGACGGTCGTGGGCAGCGCACGGGAAGCGGCCGCCGCCAGCATCGACACCGCCAGCGCCGCAGCCGCCGAGACGTTGTCGGCGGCTCAAGCGAGACAGACCACTTTCACTGCCGACGTCGCCGCCCGGCAGGCGGGCGGGCCGGCATTCCCGTTCGAGTACTACCTGCATACGCTGCAAAAGGGATTGCAGAACGCCAACCTCACGGTGATCGACGACCGTCTGGTGGGCGGCAACCGCGCGACCATCGATCTGCGCGCCTACAACACGGGCGATGCAGCGGGGGCGAAGCGTTTGTACTGAGCAAGCGGAACGCGCCGCAGACACGCGGCATCGCAACATTCACGACGGAGCGAATCTTGAGCGCTTCACATAGTCATTCGCACGGACATGGCGGCGGGCACGCTCACCACCATCATCATCACGGTGACGCACCCGCGGCGGGCGGAGGCCGTGGCTTCGCGTGGCGCGTGGTGCTCGCGCTCCTGTGTGTCGCTATCGCCGCGCTGGTGGCGAGCGGTGTGCAGGTTCACGAGGGCGAAGCCGCGGTCGTCACGCGCTTCGGCGAGCCTGTGCGCGTGGTGCTCGATCCGGGTCTCGCGTGGCGTCTGCCTGCGCCCATCGAGGTTATAGTGCCAGTCGACCTGCGTCTGCACACGACATCGAGCGGACTGCAGGACGTCGGCACCCGCGACGGTCTGCGCATTCTCGTGCAGGCGTATGTCGCCTGGCGCGTGCCGGCCGATACCGCCGACGTGAGCCGCTTCGTGCGCGCCGTGCGCAACGAGCCCGATGAGGCGGCGCGCCAGATTCGCTCGCTCGTCGGATCGGCATTGCAGACCACCACGTCCGGCTTCGATCTCGCCGCGCTCGTCAACACCGATCCGTCCCAAGTGAGGCTCGCGGCCTTCGAAGACGATCTGCGCCGCCAGGTCGACGCCCAGCTCTACGCGACCTATGGCGTGCATGCGGTGCAAGTGGGCATCGAGCGCCTGACGCTGCCCGCCGCGACGCTTGCCGCCACCGTCGAGCGCATGCGCGCAGAACGCGAGACCGTGGCCGCGCAGCGCACCGCCGAGGGCAAGCGCGAAGCCGCGCAGATTCGCTCCGACGCGGATCGCGACGCGCGCATCGCGGTCGCCGACGCGAGCGCGAAGGCAGCGCAGATCGAGGCGCAGTCGCGCCGCGACGCCGCGGCGATCTACGGCAAGAGCTACGCGGACGATCCTCAGCTTTATACGATGCTGCGCTCGCTCGACACGCTCGCGGGCGTCGTCAACGCCAACACGAGCCTGATCCTGCGCGCCGACGCCGCGCCGTTCCGCGCCCTTGTGCAAGGCCCGGCAGGACTCGACACCGCCGACGCCGCCGCGCACGCCGGCGTCCAGGCCGCGCGCGCGCGCCGCACGCCATGAGCAGCGCCGCGCTCGCTTCGCGACATTCCGCCGCCGCTCAGGCCGCGCGCGCGGCCTGGTGGTTCGGGGTCGCGCTCGCCGTCGTCGCGGCGCTCGTCTGGAGTGGTTCCAATATTCAGCGCGTGCCGCCGGACAGTCAGGCGGCCGTCATGCGCTTCGGCAAGCTCGTGCGCGTCCAGCGTGCCGGGTTGTTGCTGGCGTGGCCCCGGCCATTCGAAACGGTGACGTTGCTGCCGGGCCCGGCGCGCGTGCTCGAACAGGTCATCGCCACGCTCGTGCGCGATCCGCGTGCGCGCGCGCTCGACCCGACGGCTGCGGCGCCGCCGGCGGACACGACGCTGCCGTTCAACGACATGTCGTCGTGGGGTTTTCATCCGGATGCGGCGACGGGCGCGGGCAGCACGCCGTTCTCCGATGCGCTCGCGGGCTCCGGCTACGTGCTCACGGGCGACGCCGCCGTCGTGCAGCTCGGCGCGACGCTCTACTACCGTGTGAGCTCGCCCATCGACTATGTGCTGCAGCGGCCGCTGCTTTCCGCTGCGCTCGATCGCATCACGGCGGCGGCCGTGGCGGAGGCGGGCGCCGCACGCGATCTCGATGCGATTCTCGTCGCCCGCCCCGAGTTGATCGCCGCCGATGCGCAGATGGCCGCGCGCCGCGAACGTCTGCGCGAGGACGTCGCGCGCGGGGTCGAGCGCCGCCTGCGCGCGCTGGATGCGGCCCATGCGGGACTCGGCGTCGAGGTCGCGCGCGTGGATGTGCAGGCGAACGTGCCCGCCGCCGCCGTCGATGCCTTCAATTCGGTGCTGAGCTCGCTGCAAACCGCCGAGCGCAATACAGCCGATGCGCGCACCGCGGCGGAGACGGCGCGCCAGGCGGCCCAGCAGCGCGCCGACCAGATCATTCAGGAAGCCGAGGCGAGCGCGACCGAGCGCGTGACGACGGCGCAGGCCGAAACGCAGACCATTCTGCAGCTCGAATCCGCGCTTCATTCGGACAGCGACCGCGGTTTGCTCGCGCGCGCCTATCGCGACCGCATTACGCAGATTCTTTCCAAAGCTGGACACGTCACGACGATCGATCCGTACGACACATCGAGTCTCGTACTTCCGGGGAAGGCACCTTGAGCACGCACGCAGAATCCATCGGTCATGCCGGTTTCACACACGATGCCAGCGAGGCGGCCGCGTCGATGCCGTCCACGACTGGAGTCTTGCCAGGCCTGGTGCTGGCGCCGGCCGAGCGCGGCGAGATCACGCGCCGCATCGCGCTCGCGCTCGCGGCGGGCGGCTTGCTGGCGCTGTCGCTTGCCTGGCGCTTCGTGCCGTCGCAAGGTTCGGCGGTCGCGAGCGTGCTCGCCGGTCTCGCTTCGCTGCTCGTCGCGGGGCCGGTGTTCTCGAATGCGTGGCACAGCCTGCGCGCCCCAAGCCTGCACGGTGTGACCGACCGGCTGATCGCCCTGGCGATGCTCGCCGCGTGGGCCACCGGCGATATGACGACGGCGGCGCTGCTGCCCATCGTGATGACCTTCGGCCATGCGCTCGAAGAGCGCAGCGTGCTCGGCTCGCAAGAGGCGATCCGCGCGCTCGCCCGGCTCGCCGCCACGCGCGCGCGCCGCATCAGAAAGGATGGATCGGTCGAGGACGTGCCCACGGAGGCGCTCGCACGCGGCGATCTGCTCGAAGTGCCGGCCGGCGCGCGTATTCCCGCCGACGGCATCGTGAAGAGCGGGCGCTCCGCCGTCGACAACAGTCCGATCACCGGCGAGTCGCTGCCGCAGGACGTCGCCGCCGACATGCCCGTCTACGGCGGCGCGATGAATCTCGACGGCGCGCTGCGCATCGAGGTCACGCACGTGGGCGAACAGTCGACGCTCGGGCGCATCGTCGAGTTGCTGGCGCACGCGGAGCGCGTCAAGCCGCCAGTCACCGAAGCGCTGGAGCGCTACATGGGCGGCTATCTCGCGCTCGTGCTGTTGGTCGCCGCGCTGGTCTGGTTCGTGAGCGCGGATGCTTCGACGATGCTGGCCGTGATCGTCGCGGCATGCCCGTGCGCGCTGGTGCTCGCCGCGCCCGCCACGGCCATCGCCGGCATTGCGCTCGGCGCGCGTCACGGCCTGCTCCTGCGCAACGCGGCGTTTCTCGACCGCGTCGCCGATCTCGACTCGCTCGTCATCGACAAGACCGGCACGCTCACGCACGGCGAGCTGCGCGTGGTGAAGGTCGCGCTCGAGCCGGGCGCGGACGAGGCGCGGGTGCTGGCGCTGGCCGCGACTCTCTGCTCGGGCAGCGCGCATCCGGTTAGCCGCGCGGTGCAGCGCCACGCGCTCGAGCGCGGTTATCGCGCAGCGAATCAGGAAGCGGTGCGCGAGCTGCGCGGGCGCGGCGTGATGGCCGACACCGCGCAGGGGCGTGCCGTGCTCGGCCGCGAAAGCCTGCTGCGCGACTACGCGCCGGTGCTGGGCGCGCCTCTGGCGCATCACGACGGTCCGCTCGCCGGCCTCGTGCTGGAGGGGCGCGTGCTCGCCTGGTTCGCATTCGCCGACACGCTTCGGCCCGAAGCGTCGGCCACGCTCGCCGAGTTGCGCGCGCTCGGCTTCGTGCATCAGACCTTGCTGACCGGCGACCGCGAAGGCGTCGCGCGCGAGGTTGCGAAGCAGGTCGGCATCGATCGCGTGATCTCGGGCGCGCTGCCGCAAGACAAGCTCGCCTTCGTCGAAGCGGAGCTCGCGGCCGGCCGCCATCCGCTCGTGGTCGGGGACGGTGTAAACGATGTCCTCGCCATCAAGGCGGGCGCGACGAGCGTGGCGATCGGCGGGCGTGGCGTCGATATCGCCGTGGCGTCGGCCGATGTCGTGCTGCTCGGCGACGATCTGCGCCGGCTTGCCGCGTGCGTGAAGCTCGGCCGGCGCTGCCGCCGCACCGCCGCGGTCAATGCGGCGATCGGCGTGGCATGGACCGCCGCGATCATCGCAGTCGCGGCGTTCGGCGTGCTGGGCGCGGTGTGGATCGCCGTGCTGCACAACATCGGCACGTTCGTCGTGCTTGCAAACGCGGGAAGACTGCTGCGCGTAGCCGAGCCAGGCTTCGCTCAGGAGCCCGCGCGCGACGAGACACAGCGGAATGTCGTCTGAGATTCATGCAGCAATGCAATATGGATGACGAAACCAAAGCAACGTTGAAAAGTAGCCACCACCAAGTGAGGATGCCATGAAAGCTCGCTTTCTTTTCCCGCTCGTCGCTGTCCCGCTGTGCGTCGGCGCGACGCTCGCTGCCGAAGCCACCAAGGACGCCACGCCCGCCACGCAGCAGGCCAACGCGGACCTTCTCAAGACGCTGCCGATGAGCGACCGGCAGGACTATGAGGATGCCAAGCGCGGCTTCATCGCGACGCTGCCCGACATCAATATCAAAACACCCGACGGCAAGGTGGTCTGGACGCTCAACGGCTATCAGTTCCTGCAGGCACAGGACGCGCCACCTTCGGTCAATCCGAGCCTGTATCGCAACTCGCAGTTGAACATGAACAATGGTTTGTTCAAAGTCACCGACGGGATCTACCAGATTCGTGGCTTCGACCTATCCAACATGACGATCGTCGAAAGCAACAACGGGATCATCGTGATCGATCCGCTCATCTCGACCGAGGTTGCGAAGGCGGGTCTCGACCTCTATTACCAGCACCGGCCGAAGAAGCCCGTTGTTGCTGTCATCTACACCCATAGCCACGTGGATCATTATGGTGGAGTCAAGGGCGTGGTGAACGAAGCCGACGTGAAAGCCGGCAAGGTGAAGATCTTCGCGCCGGAAGGCTTTCTCGAAGAGGCCGTGAGCGAAAACGTGTTCGCTGGCAATGCGATGAGCCGTCGCGCGATCTATATGTATGGTTCGCTGCTGCCACGGAGCGCACAGGGACAGGTGGACGGGGGGCTCGGCAAGACGACTTCGAACGGTACGGTAACGCTGATACCACCCACCGACATCATCACAAAGACCGGCGAGAAGCGCACCATCGATGGCCTCGACGTGGTGTTCCAGATGGCGCCCGGTACCGAGGCGCCGGCGGAAATGCTGTTCTACTTCCCCAAGTACCACGCGCTGTGCGCGGCGGAAGACGCCACGCATACGCTACACAATCTCTATACCCTGCGCGGTGCGCAAGTGCGCGACGCCAACAAGTGGTGGCAGGCGCTTAACACCACCATCGACATGTTTGGATCCCAAACGCAGATCGTGTTCGCTTCCCACCATTGGCCAATGTGGGACAACGCCCGCATCAATGATTACCTCTCGAAGCAACGTGATACCTACAAATACGTTCACGACCAATCGCTGCGCCTACTCAACATGGGATACACGATGGACGAGATCGGCGACATGGTGAAGCTGCCACCCAGCCTCGACAAGGAGTGGTACAACCATGGCTACTACGGCACGGTCGTGCATGATGCGAAGGCGGTCTATCAGCGCTATATGGGCTGGTACAGCGGCAATCCGGCCGACCTGCATCCGCTGCCGCCGGTGGATACCGCCAAGCGCACGATGGATTTCATGGGCGGCGTGCCGGCCGTCATGAAAAAAGCGCAGGATGCTTATTCGAAGGGCGATTACCGGTGGGTGGCGCAGGTCATGAACATGGCGGTGTACGCGGAGCCTGACAACCAGGATGCCAAGAACCTCGAGGCGGATGCGCTGGAGCAGCTTGGATACCAATCCGAGGCCGGACCGTGGCGCGATGTCTACCTGATGGGCGCGTATGAGCTGCGAAACGGCATCCCGAAAGTCCCTGCCGTGCAGACCGCGAGCCCGGACACGATTCGCGCCATGACGCCTGAGATGGCTCTGGAATTCCTCTCGATGCATATCGACGGCGCCAAAGCCGATGGTAAAAAGATATCCGTCAATTGGATCTTTCCGGATATCAAGAAGCAATACTCGGTGCGTCTCGAGAACTCTGTTTTGGTCTACAACGAAGGCAAGCAGATGCAAAACGCCGACGTGACCTTGACCTTGCCGAAGTCGAGCCTCGACAACATCATGTTGCACCAAACGAATCTCGACAAAGAGGTGGAGGCGGGCCGCGCGAAAGTGGATGGCGATCGCGGCAAGATCTCGGAGCTGCTGTCGTTGACCGATACCTTCAATCCGCTGTTCCCGATCGTGACGCCACGCCCGCCCGCGCAATGAGGCTTGATCTGGCGCGCAGCGCAGGCGGCGCGCCAGATGGTCTTTCAAGAGACGGAGATCAACGTGGCGAGCTTTGTCAATCACCCGGCTGTCCTGTTCGTCGTGCTGCTCGTAGTGTTCATCGCGTGTGTCGTGTTCGGCGCACTCGTCCTCAAACGAATCGTCATCTTGCCCACAGAAGAGCGGGACGACTTTACGCTGGTTCAGACATCCACCCTGACCTTGCTCGCGCTCCTGGTTGGATTCAGCCTGTCGATGGCGGTCGGTCGTTACGATCTGCGAAAAACGCTGGAAGAGAGCGAAGCGAACGCCATCGGCACCGAGTACGCGCGGGCGGACCTGGTCGATGCCCAGACGGGGAGTGCGATGAAAGCCGCGCTGGCTCGCTACGCCCGGTTGCGACAGATCGAATTCCAGACCCGCGACAAAGACGAACTCGCGCGGATCGACAAGGAAATAGCCGATCTTCAAGCGCAATTGTGGCGCCTCGCCGTCCGCGTGGCGAACGACAAGCCGAATCCAATCGGCGCGCTGGTCGTGAACGGGATGAACGATGTTCTGAACTCTCAAGATTACTCGGAGGCTGCTCGAATCAATCACATCCCGGTCGGCGTATGGGTGCTGATGATCGCAATCGCGATGTTCGGCTGTACGGTGCAGGGCTACGGAGTCAAGGGAAAACTGCGCAGGGGATTTCTGGTAATCGTCTTGCCCACGACGATGGCCCTGTCGCTGGCTCTAATAGCGGACATCGACAGTCCGCGCGGAGGCCTCATTCGGATACAGCCACAGAACCTGACCAGGCTCATTCTCTCACTGGGGAAATGATGTGCGGCGCATTTCGGTCAGAGTTCATGACCCGGCGCTCGCCCACGCAAAGCCGTCCACGCATGCACAGAGTTTTCCGTCCGCACTGCGGGGAGCCATAGTGTGAAAACACTGCCTCCCTTTGACCGTGGGGCCGCCGTGACCTTGCCGCCATGGGTTTCGACGATTGTCTGCACGATGGACAGTCCAAGGCCCATTCCATTCGACTTGGTGGTGTAGAAGGATTCGAAGACCTTCTTCGCATCTTTCGGAACGCCATGTCCTCGATCGGCCATGGTCAGTTCGACGCCATCCCGCATTTCCCTCGTGGCGATGCTGATCTGTCGAATCTCGGGCTCGACGCCGTCCATTGCATCCATCGCGTTCATCGCGAGATTCAAAAGCACTTGTTGTAGCTGGATGCGGTCGCCAATGATCGGAGCGCAACCCGCGCTCAGGTTCGCGGTGATCGAAACACCGCGGCGCCTGCTTTCTGGCGCAAGAAGCGCGAGGGTTTCGTCGATAACACCGTTGAGATCGAGCTGCGTGAATTCAACGGGCTGGCGTTGTAACAACGCGCGCAAGCGCTGGACGACCTGACTCGCGCGCACTGCGTCGCGCCGTATGTCGGCGAGGATGTGCTGGAGTTCCCCGACCTCAGGCTCGCGCTGGTCGAGCACCATCCCGGCTGCATCGGCATTGCTCAGAATGGCGCCGAGTGGTTGACCCACCTCGTGCGCGATGGACGCGCTCAGTTCTCCGGCGGACGCGAAACGTGCCGCGCGGGCAAGTTCACTTGCTCTGAGCCCGGCGGCTTCTTCAGCGATATGTCTTCTGCGGCGGTGCCAGAGCAGGCAGGCGATGGTGACTGCCTGCAGCATCAAGACCGCGACTGCGACGAGGACGGTCCAGCGATACTGATTCCAGAGTGATTGAGGCACGTTGATCTGCTCACACTGACTGGGGATCAGAGCGGCGGAGACCTTGAGCCGGTCGAGCTGCGCCCGATCCACCGTACAGCGGGACGGCTCTTTGGGAAGAGTTGCGCCATCGGCCTTCGTCTTTCCCTGCAGGATCGACGCGGCGAGTTCGCCGGCTCGTCGACCATTGGTCTCATAGTCTATTACTGCGCCGCCTGCGAGGCCGTGGCCAAGATAGGTCGGATACCATCCGTAGATCGGAACCGGCGACGCCTGGGTCATCGGCGCGACCGGCTCGAATGGAAAGTATGTGCGGGCATCGCGATCACGGTACATCGTCGTATAGATGACCGCCGTATTCTGGTCGAGCTTCGCGAGCCGCTTCTGTAGCTCGGGCAGCGTCAGCCCAACCCATTCGTCGATGGTCCACTGCCGCGAAGGTCGAGCGCGCGCAGCTTGCCTGGCAAGTTCCGACGTGAAGCGATCGAAATTACTCGTGCCGGAGATCACCACCAGCCGCCGGGCTTGCGGCTGTAAAGCTTCGGCCAAAGCGATCGTGCCGCTGACGTCGAAGTGCCACGGCAAATAGGCGAAGTCGGGTGGAATGTTGGGCATCCGGCTTTCGTCGATGCTCGTGATGAGGACGGGAACGTTCGGCCAGATTTCATCGTGATACCGTTTCGTGAATTCGAGCGAAAAGTCCGCAATCCCGATGACGATATCGACGTGATTGCGTTCGTACTTCTTTTTCATCAACGCGAGAAACTCAGGGACCAGTTCCGTGTTGTCGAAGCGCAATTGGTCGAGCGAATCCGTAAAAAATTCGACCCCGTTTGGTGCAACGGCGGTCAACGCACTGCGAATGGCTCGAATCTGTAGTGCGACCGCGGGCTGCGTGGGATCCGCGCCGGGAAGGATGACGACACGCCAGCGCTCCGCGCCGAATGTAGAGATCGAGATTAGAAAAAGCGCCATCCCGAGCCATTGCCTCGTGCGCACCCAAGTTGATTTCATTTTTGGACAAGAACCATTCGTTCGTTTTCGGAAGCGCTCAGATTCGCTGCGCGTTAGCAATATCACAAATCCGTGGTCATGATTCTGGCTGACGCGGAGGCTGGACCATCGTTCAAGAAAGACGCTGCTGCGAAACGCCAGGCGAGCAACTCCATCGATGCGTCGAACCATGGTCGGTGCAGACTAATAATTTGACATAAGGAAAGTTAACGATCTTTTGTTTGTACTCCTAAACGCATGTCTCGAACGCTTAGTTGGAGCCCGAGTCCGACGAACACAGCTTCAATCATCGTGGGTGTCGGGCTTGTGCTGCACAATCACCGAAAGCATCGCCGGTAAGATGCCAGTCCCGCAAGTGGCGATCTGTATCCTAGAACGCGCTTGCTACTGCAGGCGCACCACGCTTGACAGCGGCGACTGCCGGCCGCTCGACGCGAACCGTTCCAGGCGCTCGCGCGCGTCCACGTGCACGTAGCGCGGCGCGCGCTCAAGCTGACTGTCTGCCTCGCGAAGGATGGCCTCGAACAGTGGCGCATCGTCGGGTTCGAGCCGCCAAACCCGTTCGCGTTCGGCCCGCTGCAGGCAGCGTTCGAGGGCCGCTTCGGCGTGCGCATACACGACGACATCAGTGTCACCGTAGCCCGCGTCCTGAACGTAATACGTTAAGTACACGAGCCGAACGAGCTCATTGATCAGATAAGCGCTCCCGGCTTTTCCCTTGCAAGCCGCCCACGTCAGATGTTGAGCCAACGAGAGTTCACGCGCCGCAGTCGCCTGCATCGGCAGAAGCATCGCTTTGCTGAGCGGGCCGCGTGCTTTCCTGGCAGAAGACCGGACGGATTTTCGATTCGCGTGGCGCGTAGACATCTGAACAAACGATCGGACGGTTATGACTGGTACGGCAATCAGTGTAGCAGAAGCCTCACGCACAATTTCTCGAGCGTGGACGTTGGTTGAGTTGCTTTGCGGGGTGCCTGCAGCGCGCCGTCGATCATCCGCCCCGTCGAGCGCCAACAATACGACTGCCATCCGCGGCTGAGGTCTGTATCCGCATCGGCCGACACCGCGTTCTGGCACCATCCTTAGTCGCTGGTTCCGCAGTACCACCATCCCGGTTTCTACTGTGGCGCGCCCAATTTTGCGTCGTTACGCTTGGCTGCTCTCAGCATCAAATGCGGAGCTTCCGGTGGACCACTGGCGAATGGCATATCTCGGGGTTCGACAGGTTCCGCGCGAGTTGAGCGAATTCGAACTCAATACGTTTTTCACGTTTTCCAGAAGCGAACTGGCTCGCATCGATTCGCGGCGCACCCATCTGTACCGGTTAGCCATCGCGCTGCACGTCGGCTTCCTACGGATGACTGGGCGTCCGCTCGACTCGTACAAGCAGATCCCACCTGTTCTCTGGCGACACCTCGGCCAACAACTCGGCGTACTGCCGCCCGAGGTCGGGACGCTGCGATCGCTCTACGATGGCACCTTCAAAACGTTGTCCGACCATCAGAGCTTCGCTCGGACCGTCATAAATTTTCGAGCCCTCGCCGAGCATCAGCGGCGATATGTTATTCGCTGGCTCAAGGAACAGCTCACGGGGCGCCCGGAGCGCGGCCAGTTGATGAACGACTTGAAGCGGTGGTTTTACGAACACCGGATCGTGATACCACCTGATCGGACGTTGAGACAGTTCATCGTCCAGGCCGTGCATGACATCGAGGACTCGCTGCGCGAGACCCTTGAGCGCGCGTTCGGCACGGACAAGTTGGCGAGCTGGGCACGTCTCCTGGCCCAGCCGCATGGAGATCATACAAGCTTGCAGCGTTGGCTGTGGGCGGTCCCGCTGCGCGGTTCGACCCACCAGATGAGTGAAGTCCTCGACAAGATTAATCTGCTTACGATGCATGGCGTTGCCGACAACTGGCCGGTCGAATGCAACGACGCCATCGTCCGCCACTATGCACGTCGTTGCGCAAATCGGCCGCCATCGATCAGCAAAAGAATCGAGCCGCGTGGCCGAAGGCTGGAAGCAGCTTGTTTCATGCGCTATGCCCTGTGTACGGCGACCGACCAGGTGCTCACGATGCTTCGCCGTTGGGTGCTGAAAATGGTCCGCGATACGTCGCGTGAAGTCGACGCCGCGCGCGTCGCCGCAGCCGATCAGCTTTACGAATTTGCCCTCGCCGTCAAAGCACTCGCGAACGATGAATCGTTGTCGCGTGAAGAGCTTGGCAGCGAGCTTTGCATTCTGGCAGATCAAGTTCTGGACCCACGCACACCCAGCCGGCGCAGCCAGATCCGCCAGTGCCTGCTCCGAAAACGACCCCACGCGCGCAACCTGCTGATGCGCGTCGTTCAGCTGCCTTTCGAGACGGAAGACACGCATCCGGTGCTTGATGCGATCGTCCTGCTGAGGGCTCTCTACCGGCGTCACGCCTACCTGCTGCCTGACGGCGTGAGTATCCGCCTTGGCCGCGCCTGGCGCGAAGCGATAGATGGTTATGACCGGCTTAAGGCGATGGTGGCATTTGAGTGGGCCACGCTATTTGCGTTACGCGTCGCGCTACGGAATGGCACGATTTTTATCCGGCATAGTTTCTCGTTCCGCAGTCAAACCGATATGCTGATTCCGGCCGAAGACTGGAAGCTCAAGCGCAATCATCTGTATGGCCATCTCGGACTGCCTCAAGACGCGAAAGAGTTTCTTGCCCCGGTCTTGGCGCACCTCGATCAACGTCTCAAATTGCTAGATGAAGCCGTTGCCCAGGGTGAGGTCCGGGTCGATACGGCCATACATCTCGATCCGCTGATCGCGCAGCCCGCAGATCTCGAGGCAGACCGCCTTCGACGGACAATCTTCGAAGCTCATCCACCGGGTCAACTGCCCGAGATAATTCTTGAGGTCGACAGCGCCACACGCTTCAGTTGGACCTTGCTGGGACGCGAACCACGATCACGCATTGAGTTGCTGATGACCTACTCGGCAGTATTGGCACATGGAACATCGCTATCGGCAGCGGAGATTTCGAGAATGGTCCCGGAAGTGTCGCCTGCCGCCATTCGCCAGATGATGAAACGACTTGAGGACGAAAGAATGCTACGGCGGGCCGCCGATGCTGTCCTCGAGTTCATGCATGAGCATCCTATTGCCGCTCACTGGGGTCGTGCAGACCTCGCATCTTCCGACATGATGTCGCTCGAGACGACGCGGGCAGTCTGGCAGGCCCGGGCCGACCCGCGGCGCCGCACGGCATCCATCGGTATCTACACGCACGTACTTGATCGCTGGGGCGTCTTTTACGACCAACCCATCGTGTTGAATGAGCGTCAGGCGGGTGCCGCGATCGAAGGCGTCGTTCGACAGAGTGCCACCAGGGACATCGCTCTAATCGCAGTCGATACGCACGGGTACACGGATTTTGCGATGGGGGTCGCTCGGGCGTTAGGGTTCGATCTATGCCCTCGCCTTTCACATCTCCGTGACCGTCGCATTCACGTTCCGCGCAACTATGAGGTGCCGGCACAACTTTCTCCGATCACCGACCGCGATGTCAAACTCGATCTCATTGCAGACGTCTGGGACGAGTTCGTCAGGATCGTCGCCTCTATTCGCTCAGGAAAATGCACAGCAGTTGATGCCCTCACGCGCTTCGGCTCAGCAGCCAGAGGCCAGGCTGTGTACGACGGTGGTGTTCAAATCGGACGGCTTTTCAGAAGCATCTTTTTGATCGACTACTTCACCAACACGGCCTTCAGATCAGAGCTACAACATGTGTTAAATCGAGGAGAAGCCGTGCATAACGTCCAGCGCGCGATTCATATCGGCAGAATTCCAATCGAGTTAGCGAGACGCAAGGAATCACTCGAAGCAGTATCGTCGGCGTTGACACTGCTGTCGAACATCCTGATGGCGTGGAACACCACGCACATGCAAACTGCCCTTGAGAACATCGAGGCGGCTAGAGGGCAGCCGCTGGAGACTGAACAGTTACGACGGATCGCCCCAACTCATCTTGACGGCATCAACTTGCGCGGAACCTTTAACTTTCCGGTCGCACGTTATGCAAAGCGAATACTTCCTAGTCTGAGAAGTGACCTTACGGACCTCCCGGCGAGTCGACAAGCTTGAAGCGAATTTGGACACGCGACCTTGCCGATGGTCGCTCCAGTTCGAACGTTGAAGATCCCCCATTTCGCAACTCGCTCGCGCCCGTGCGACCGCGCGACCTTTTCGAATCCCTGCATGGCTCGCGGGCGAGCGGTAACTTATCAGGAGGGAGACAGCATGTCCTTGATTTGGAATGTATTTTAATAAGGGCCGGACGGAAAACCGTTGTCGCACCTAGACCGGCCTAACCGGAAGGTCGCACGAAAATCAAGACCACCCCTATCGTCAAGCGCTTTCGTGGATTCTGGTCGTGCTGGAACTGGGGCACGCATCCATCGAATTTCGCACCGATAGTCGCGATGTCGATGCGGTTCGCATGGTGGCTGCGGACTGGCGCGCATCGACGGAAGAGACGATGCGGCGTTTGATGCAACTTCTCGATACGCCGTCGCACAACACGCGCGACGCGAGCCTTCGCGCGATCGACAGCCAGATTGAAGTCGCGATGCACGGCATCGAAGCGATGCGTGGCGCGGACCACGAGATCCTGCGCATGCGCAGCTTGCTCGCGCGGCTGCATTTCATGCGTAGCGTGCTGATGGATGTCGATTCGCCCTTTTTACGTAGTTATACGCAGGCCTAAGCAATAGCAAAGCGATCGACGGTCGAGGCGAGACCCGCTGCGGAATGCGGCGCTGCGTCGAAGCGGTTCTGAAATGAGGATGCGAGCAACTCGACGAAGGTTCTGGTCTTCGCATCGATATGCTGTCGCGACGGATAGACCGCATATACGCACGCCGTTCGCAGCGCGTGATCGGGAAAGACCCGCACGAGTCGCCCGGACGCGATGTCGTCGGCGACGACGTAGTGCGGCATCGCACCGACGCCGGCGCCCGCGAGCAGGGCGGCGCGCATTGCTTGTGCATCGTTCACCATGATCTGACTGTCGTTTTCGGCTCTGCTGCCTGAGTCCGTGGCGAATTCCGAGTGCCAGTCGCACGGGTGTCCGAAAGGCGCGCTGATGCGCGTGCGCGCGTGCGTCGACAAATCGCCGAGGGATTCCACCGCGTGACGCCTGAGATAGCCGGGCGCGGCGACGAGCACACGCTCGAAGCGCCCGACGATCCTGTACGCGTTGCCCGAATCGGGGAGCGCCGCCGCCGCCAGCACCGAGACGTCGAACTGTTGGTGCACGAGATCCGGCATGCCCGGCAGCAACTTCAGATCGACACTCACCTGCGGATGCGCGCGCCGGTATTCCACCACGGCCGACATCAACTGCGCGAGACCCAGGTCCGGCGAAGCATGCACGCGCAGGCGTCCACGCGGGACGGTGGCGGCGTCGCTTGCCTCGGCTTCGGCGCTGTCGATCTGAGCGAGGATCTCCTTGCACTTCTGGTAGTAACGTTCGCCGCTATCGGTGAGGGACACGCGGCGGGTGGTGCGCTGCAAGAGCCGCGTGCGCAAGCTGTCTTCGAGCGAAACGACCGCGCGTGAGACGATTCCGACGCTGCAATCCATGCTTTTCGCGACGCCGCTGAAACTGCCGGTCTCGGCGACGCGCGAGAACACACGCATGCTGAAGAGCTTGTCCATGTCGGCTTTGTCTCCGGGCTGAAATTCAGGCGCGCTCCTGCCGCGCGATGGACTCACGATACGTTCGCAACGCGCTCGACGCCATCAGTCGTGGATACAGTCAGGTCATCCTTGCGTATAGGGTGAAGACAGATCAACTTGAACTCGAAACGCTGCAGGTGTGGCATATGTACTTTGCTCAAGGACGACATTTGAACTTGGGACCTACAATACAAAGCACGATAATAAAGCTTATGTAAAGTCAGTTAGAAAGGCGGCAGACGAAAGCTGCCGCACACACCGCCGAGGCGCCATGAAGAAAACCGGGATGAGCAGCGACGCTCGCACGGCCCTGCGAGATCGATCCGCCGCCTAGTGCCCGAATCGTCGCACGAAACGATAGAAGATCCACGGATGAATCTTCAGCATCGCCATGACCAGCGACAGCTTCGGCCGATGGTCCGAAACCATGCCGAGCAAGTGCCTGAGACGAAGCCTCTGCGCGACGCTATCCAGAATAGGCTCGGCTGACCGATACGTCGGCGCCTTGATCGCTGCCTGAAACGCGATGGTCCGAAAGCCATAGACATATTTCAGCCTGAAGAAAAGCTTCCGGTAATTTCTTATCGGCATGGACGCCGTGCTCTTCTCTACCCGATCCATGATCGCAAAGATGTCAATGATCTTCGGATTGAATCGTGTCGAGATGCCCGATTCGCGATACATGTACGAATACAAGGTATCGGGCATGAGACGAACGACGCTGGCTTTACCGAGCGTCTGGACCGAAACACAAATATCCTCGTAGATCAGCCCCGTCGGATGCTCGATCGCGAGGAAGATCGAGCGGCGTACTAACTTGTTGAAGCAATACGCCTGCAACGTCAAGTCGAGAATTTTCTCTACGGCTTCAACACCGCTCATGACGGTATCGCCGGCTTCGACGCGATAATTGATCTTGCCGTCCGGGCTAATATTCTCGGCGGCAAAAATTACGATATCCGCATTGAGCTTCTCCGCTTCTTCGGCGACCCGGCGTATGAGATCGTGATGAACGTGGTCATCGCTGTCCACGCAGAGCACATATTCGCCGCTCGCGGCGAGTGCCGCAATCCTGCGAGTCTCTGCGAGCCCCTTGTTTTCAGCGTTTTTGATGAACTTCCAGCGAACTCTGCTTTGCTGTTCGAGGATGCGTAAGGTCATTTCCCCGGAGCGGTCAGGACTGCTGTCGTCGACGGCGATGATTTCGAAATCGGTGGAAGTCTGCGACAGTAGTGAGTCGAGGCATTCTTCGATATACGGCTCGACTTTGTACACGGGCACCAGCACACTGATTTTCGGCGGTTCTGACATGAAGTTTCGTCCCTATAACTGCACGTGAGTGCTTTATTCAGGAAAACGACTAGTGCCAGAGGAGTTTACCCGATGAGCGGCGTGAATGTGCGGCTTTGGGCGAAGACAGATCGGAGGCTCGAACGTCTCACGTGCCGAGAAGTCGCCTGCACCACGCGCGCGCATGATGTGAAAAAGGGCGCTTTCGCGCCCTTCTTATCCGATGAAGGGCAAATGCCCGCTTACTTCGCCCCCAGCAAATGCGGCAGAAACTGCGGGATATGCGGGAAGAAGATGATCAGCAGCAGGTCGATCACCAGCGCGAAGATGAAGGGAAGAATCGCGCGTGTCGCCTTCTCTACCGACACGCCGCCGATCGAAGCCGCCGTGAAGAGACAGAAACCTATCGGCGGCAGATTGATGCCGATGGCCGAGTTGATCAGCACGATCACGCCGAATACGACCGGATCGATGTGCATCTGCACGACGAGCGGCAGGAACACAGGAATCACGACGGCAATGCTCGAGATCGTTTCCAGCACGGTATGCGCGGCGATGAGAAACAGGTTGATGAGGATCAGCAGCACGATCGCGCTCGTGGTGATCGCGAGAAAACTATTCGCGACGTGCAGCGGAATCTGCGCTTCGATCAGATAGCGCCCAAGCACGAACGCGAGCCCGAGCAGGAACGAGACACGCGTGGTGTTCACTGAAGTTCGCACCAGAATGTCCTTGAAATGCGAGAGCTTCAGCGTCCGAAAGATAAACGCGCTCACCAGCGTCACATAGACGGCCGCGACCACGCCCGCCTCCACCGGCGTGAAGATGCCGCCGAGGATGCCGCCCAGAATGATGACCGGCGTGAGCAGCGCCCAGAACGCTTCGCGGAAGGTCGTCCACAGCTTGCGCCCATCGAACGGCTCGACGGCGCTGTAGCCCTTCTTCACCGCGGTCACGTAATTGACGATCATGAACGACGCGACCACCAGCAGCATCGGAATGATGCCGGCGATGAACATCGTGCCGACCGACACGTTGGCCGTATAGGCATAGACGAGCATGCTCATCGACACGGGCGAGAGCAGCCCGAGCGAGCCCGCCGCCGATTGCAGCGCCACCGCGAACGCGCGGTTATAGCCCTTCTTCACCATGCCGGGAATCATCACCGAGCCGATGGCTGCCGTGTCGGCCGTCGCCGAGCCGGAAAGGTCCGCGAAGAACATGCTCGCAACGATCGTCACCTGACCGATGCCGCCGCGCATGAAGCCCACCAGTGCCTGCGAAAATTCGATGATGCGCTTCGACACGCCGCCCGAATCCATGATCGCGCCCGTCAGCATGAAGAACGGAATGGCGAGCAGGCCGACGTTGTTGAGGTTCGAAAAAAGCTGCTGCGGAATCACGAGCAGCGACGTGCCGTTGATCGACAGCGCGAGCGTCGCCGCAATGCCGATGCAGATGGCCACCGGCACGCCGAGCCCGAGCAGCCCTGCTCCAAATGCGATTGCCCACATGATGTTTTTCCTAGAGATGTTCGGACACGCCCTCGACGAGCGTGGCGTCGGTCTGCGTCTGCGGCGCAAGATGCGAGACCCCGATCCGCACCAGCGAATGAAACGCGAGCAGCGCGCCGCACACCGGAATCGAGAGATACGGATAGACCATCGAGATCGGAATCGACGCGGCGGTTTCGGTGCCCATCAGCGCGAGCATGTCCGTGCCGTACAGGACGAACACCGCGCCGAGCGCAAGGATCGCGCAGTCGGTGAAGTCCTTGAGCAGCGGCGCGAACGCAGCCGGCACGCGATCGGCCAGCACGCGCACTTCCGGATGCGCGCGCAGCTTCACGCCGGCCGCGGCGCCGAGGCACGTCAGCCACACGAACAGATACGCCGACACCTCGTCGGACCACGACAGCGAATCGTGCAGCACGAAGCGGAAGATCACCCCGAGCCCCGCGACGATCACCGCCCCGAGCAAAAGGCAGCTACAGACGAACAGATTGATCTTCAGCACGATGCCGTCAACGAACATCAAGCCGCGCGCGAGCTTTTCCATGCGTGTCGCCTCCCGTGGTGCCTGGGTTGTGCGGTGGCCGTCGTTCGCATCCGTCATTTCGATGCGACCGCCGGCGCCTGCTTGGCCGAATTGATCTCCTGATACAGCGCCGGGCCGTCCGGAATCTTGCCGATCAGTTCGTCGCGCGCGGTCTTGGTCGCTTGCGCCCACGGCGCGGTATCGACCGTCGTGACCTGAATGCCCTTCGCTTTCATCGCGGCGATCGCGGCGTCGTATTCGCGCTTGTACTCCTTGAGATCGAAGTCCGCCGCGATCTTCGCCGAGTCCTGGAACGCCTTCTGATCGGCGGGCGAAAGCTTGTCCCACGCGCTCTTGCTCATCGCCAGCACGACCGGCAGATAGTTCACATGCGTCACGTAGAAGTGCTTGGCGACGTCGGAGAACTTGTCCTGAACGAACTGCTCGGGCGAAGTATCGGCGCCATCGACGAGACCTTGCGACAGCGCGAGAAACAACTGGTTGTAGGCGAGCGGCGTCGGATTCGCGCCGAGTGCCTTGTAGCCCGCGATATAGCCGGGGCTCTGCATCACGCGCACCTTGAGGTCCTTCATGTCCGCGAGCGACGTGACCGGACGTTTGGTCGTGAACAGGTTGCGTTCGCCGACCGCGAGCCACGTCAGGCCGATCATGTTCACCGGCTTCATCATGTCGAGATACTTGCGCCCGACCGGGCCTTGCAGCACGCCGTTCGCCTCGTCCATGCTGGAGAAGAGATACGGCATATCGAAGATCTGCCATTGCTTGATCGTGTTGTCGATCGGCGCCTGCGCGGAGATCATCAACTCCTGCGTACCGGTGCGCAGCGCCTGCGTCATCTGCACTTCGCCGCCGAGCTGCGATTGCGGGAACAGTTGAATCTCGATGTGACCGTGCGTGCGCGCGGCGACTTCCTTCGCGAACACCTGCGCGGTCAACTGATAGTGATTGTCCGGCGCCAGCGTGTGACCGAGCTTCATCACGACCTTGTCCTGCGCGCTCGCGCCAGACGACGCCGCCACGCACATCGCGGCGAGCGCCGCGCTCATCGCCATGCGCAGCATGCTCTGCGCTCTGAAAAGCGAACTCATGTTGTCTCCTTGCTCGATATGGATACCGCCCGGCGAGTGCGCCGCATCGTTCGGTGCGAGTGCCCGGTGCGAATGCGGAGCCGGCGGGTTGACGCAAGTATTTGTGATCGCGGCGAGGGTGCGTTAGGACCAGTCGTCGAATTTCTTGGACTTTTTTACGCTGCCCTTTCGCATCGCCGGGTCCGATGCAAAAAAGTCCAAAAGATCGCGCGAACCGTCCTACCGGTTGCCTGTAACGCGTCTTTAAAGTGACTTCCAAGCCGGCGATGCAACATCAGCACGCATCGTTCAGCGTTAACCCCAACTCATCCGAGAAGAAACATCGACATGGCCAAACGCCCTCATATGGATTGCTATGCAATCGGCGACACCGCCGATTTCGCCAAGACGGTCTCCGAATACGATATCTACGGCTTTGCCGGCATCGTCGGCGATTTCTACGCCGTGCATCTCAACGAGGAATACGCGAAGGGCACGCGCTTCGAAAAGCGCATCGCGCAGGGCTGCCTGTCGGTCGGCTTCCTTTCCACGGTGATGGGATACATGGCGGCGAAAGCGCCGAGCCCCGGCGCCGTATCGTATCGCTACGACATCACCTTTAACGCGCCGGTGTTCATCGGCGACACGGTGAGCGCGCGTCTCACGCTGGAAGAAAAGGATGAAGAGCGCAACGTGTGCATCTTCGCCGCCGACGTGACGCGCCAGGACGGCGTGGTCGTGGCATCGGGCAAGACCTATCTGAAAGTGCTGTGACGCCATGACGAACGACACGCTTCCCGTTCTCGCGTCGCAGCATGGCGCGCTGCGCCTCGTAACGCTCAATCGCGCCGACAAGCTCAACGCGTTCACGCCCGACATGCTCGCGGCGCTCGAAGCCGAAATCGCCGATGCGCTCGCCGACGACGCGACGCGCGTGATCGCGCTCACCGGCAGCGGCGCAAAGGCGTTCGCCGCGGGCAACGACATCGAGCGGCTCGTGTCGCTCGACGGCGTCTCGGCTTATCGCGACATGGTGGCCGGACAGCGCGCGCTGTTGCGTCTGCATGAAAGCGCGAAGCCGACCATCGCGATGGTCAACGGCTACGCGCTCGGCGGCGGCTTCGAACTGGCGCTCGCGTGCGACTTCATCGTGGCATCGAGCGAGGCGAGCTTCGCATTTCCCGAGATCACCCTGAACACCATGCCCGGCTGGGGCGGCACGCAACTCGCCGTCGCCAAGATGGGGCTCGCGTGCGCGAAACGCTTCGTGATGAGCGGCAGGCGCTTTTCCGCGCGCGAATGCGAGGCGTTCGGCTTCATCCACGAAATCGCCGCGCCCGCGAAACTGTTCGACGCCGTGCGCGCGCTGGCCGACACCCTCGCCTCCTACGATCCGTTCGCGGCCGAGATGGCGAAGCGCGCGCTGAATCGCGCGAGCGACATGCCCTTGTCCGCCGGACTCGACTTCGAGGCCGCGCAATACGCGGTGAATTTTTCGAGCGAAGGCGCGCGCGCGGGCCTGCGCCACTTCGTGGAACGCAAACGCGCACGCCGCGCCGCGCAAGCCGACACCGCACCGGTCACGCCATGACGACAACCTTCAATCAACCTCACTGGCTCGGCGAAGAGCACACGATGATGCGCGAGGCCGTGCGCCGTTTCGCCGAGAAGGAAATCGCACCGCAATCGGAGACGCTCTGGGAGCAGGAAGCGTTTCCCTACGCGATCTGGCGGCAGGCCGGCGAACTCGGCTTCACGGGCTTGCCGTATCCCGACGAATTCGGCGGCGGTGGCGGTGACTGGCTGTCGTTCGTGATCGTGCTCGAAGAACTCGCGCGCGTGGACTGCGCCGTCGCCAATGCGCTCATGGCGAACTCGACCGTCGCGAGCCTGTTGAACAACTACGGCACGCCGCAGCAGAAAGCGCGTTTCTTGCGCCCCATTCTCGACGGCACGCAGATCGGCGCGATCGGATTGTCCGAGCCCGACGCCGGTTCCGATGCGGCGAATATCGGCACGCGCGCGGTCTTCGACGGCGAACGCTGGATCATCGACGGTGCGAAGACGTTCATCAGCAATTCGGGTACGGAGATCGGCGGGCCGACCGTGATCGCGGCTGTCACCGGCACGCGACCCGACGGCCGTAAGGAGATCTCCAACTTCATCGTGCCGCAAGGAACGCCCGGCTATGGCAAGGGCAGAAAGCTGCGCAAGATCGGCTGGCGCGCATCGATCACGCACGAACTGTTCTTCGAGCAATGCGCTATTCCCGCCGATCAACTGCTGGGCGAACGCGGCGCGGGCTTGCGTCAGACGCTCGCGCAGATCAGCACGGGGCGCATTCTGATCGGCGCGCTCGCGCTCGGCATCCTGCAGGGCTCGCTGGATCGCTCGGTCGCGTACATGAAGGAGCGCCGCGCGTTCGGACGCGCGATCGCCGAGTTCCAGGCGCTGCAATTCAAGATCGCCGACATGGCGGCCGATGCGCACGCCGCGCGTCTGATGCTCTACGACGCCGCCGCGTCGAAAGATGCCGGCGCGCCCTTCGATGTGCAGGCGTCGCAAGCCAAGCTGTTCGCCACCGAGCACGCGATGAAAGCCGCGCATCAGGCATTGCAGATTCACGGCGGCTACGGCGTCATGGCCGAGTTTCCCGTCGCGCGCGCATTCGGCGATGCGAAGGTGCTGGAGATCGTCGAAGGCACGTCGGAAATACAACGCATGATCATCGCGCGCACGCTGCTCGCGTGATCGCGCGCTGAAACCGAGAGGAGAATGTTCATGCTGGAAGGCATCAAGGTGCTGAGTTTCACGCATTTCCTGCAAGGCCCCGCCGCCGTGCAGATGCTCGCCGATGTCGGCGCGAATGTCATCAAGGTCGAACCGCCCGGCGGCGCGTTCGAACGTAGCTGGACCGGCGCGGATGCGTTCATCGAAGGCGTGAGCGTGTTCTTTCTGCTCGGCAACCGCAATCAGCGCAGCATCTCGCTCGATCTGCGCGACGAAGCCGCGCGCGAGATCGTGTGGCGTCTGATACGCGAAGCCGACGTGCTCGTCGAGAACTATCGTCCCGGCGTGCTCGACAAGATGGGCTTCGGCTACACGCAGGTGCACGAAGTCAATCCGCGTCTCGTGTATTGCTCGTGTACCGGCTACGGTTCGTCCGGGCCTTATCTGAAACGTCCGGGCCAGGATCTGCTCTTGCAGGCGATGAGCGGACTGACCATGCTGTCCGGCGATGCCGAATCGCCGCCCACGCCGGTCGGTTCCGCCATCGTCGATCAGCATGCCGCCGTGCTCGCCGCATTCGGCGTGGTGGCCGCGTTGCAGGCGCGCGAGCGCACGGGCGTCGGCACGCGCATCGAGAGCAATCTGCTCAACGCCGCGCTCGATCTGCAAATCGAGCCGTTCACGTATTACATGAACAAGGGGCCGTTGTGGGCACGCACGCATCCGCCGATGGGCAGCCGTTTTCATCCCGCGCCGTATGGCGTGTACCGGACGCGTGACGGTTATATCGCGATGTCGCTCACGCCGACGCAGAAGCTCGCGAATGCGCTGTCGTGTCCCGCGCTCGCCGAATTCACGCATCCGAAGGACAACGTGCGAAGGCGCGACGAGATCAATCGCCTTGTCTATGACACGCTGAAAACGCGCACGACCGAGGACTGGATGCGCACCTTCGAGGAACACGATATCTGGTTCGCGCCCGTCAACGACTACGAGCAGGTGGAGCAGGACCCGCAAGTCGCCCACAACGAAATGATCCTGTCGTTCGATCACGAGGAAGCGGGACCGGTGCGCGTGCTCGCGCATCCTGTGCGCTACGACGGCGCGGCGCCGCCCTTGCGGCGGCATCCGCCGAAACAGGGACAACATACCCGCGAAGTGCTCGCGGAACTGGGCTACACGCCGCAGGAAATCGACGGCTATGTCGAACGCGGCATCGCATTGACATCGAGGAGAGAAGCATGAGCGCACAACCGAACAACTGGCCGGCGCTCTTGCGCTTCGACGACGTCGAGATCGGCCGTACGCAGGTGAACGTGCACACGGTCACCGAGGCCGAAGTGGACGCGTTCGGGCACCTGTCCGGCGATCTGAACCCGCTGCACATGCAGCACGCCTTCGCCGAATGCTCGCCGTTCGGACGGCGCGTCGTGCATGGCCTGTTGACGGCCGCGCTGGTGTCGGCGGCGCACACCGAACTGACAGGGCCAGGCTTCGTGTATGTCGGACAGGAGCTGCGTTTTCTGGGGCCTGTGTATATCGGCGATACGGTGACGATCGGCGTATGCGTCGTCGAAAAGAAGCCCGCGAAACACATTCTCGTGATGGACACGACCGTGCGCAATCAACAAGGGCACGTCGTGCTGAGCGGACTTTCCGCGCTGAAGGAACTGCGCTTCGATCATGCGCTGATGGCGCGCAGCGCGGCGGCGTGACATCGCCGCGCGGGCCGCATGGTGTAAATGCCAGTTAACCGGCGGGCGCGGGCACGGCTACACTCGTGCAGTTGCCCGCGCAGCGCGGGCATGCAGGCGGGCGCGAAGACACTCGCCGCCGACGGAGGAGACAGTTGGATACCGCATGTTGCTGTCACGTTCCGGTGATCCGGATCGAGGACTACGAATACGGCGCACACGTCAAGACGCCGGACTTTCATCTCGCGCCGATCGAGGCGCTCAAGTCGACGCTGGTCTATCCGCATCGGCACGACTTCTATCACATGATGTGGGTGCTCGCGGGCAGCGGCTCGCATGTGATCGATTCGGTGCGCTACGACGTGCGTCCCAACACGCTCTACTTCATGGCGCCGGGACAGATTCACGATCTGGATCTTTCGGCCGACACGCTCGGCTATTCGCTCAGCTTTTCGTCGGAGTTTTTCGCGTTCCGCGTGCAGAACCGCCATACCGAAACCGAAGTGCCCGTCTACAACTTCGAGCAGCTCGCGCCGTGCGTCAATCTGAGCGACGCGCAGGTGCGCGAACTGGCGCGCGTGATGGACGGCATTCGCCATGAGTATCAGGAGGAACAGGTCGGCTACACCGACGCGATCTGGGCCTACTTGCACGTTTTCCTGATCAAGGTCGCGCGCATGTGCGACGCCGCCGCCATGCGAGATGCCGCCGCGACGCGCAGCGTGCTGCTGTCGCGCCGCTTCAAGAGTCTGCTGGAAAAGCATTTTCGCTCGGTCAACGAGGCGGCCGATTACGCGCGCCTGCTCAACGTCACGGAGCGCGCGCTCAACGAGGCGACGCGTCAGGCGCTCGGCAGCACCGCGCCCAAGCTGATCCGCGAGCGCGTGATGCTGGAGGCCAAACGGCTGCTGCTGCACTCCGAAGTGAATGTCGCGGAGATCGCCGCGATGCTCTCGTTCGACGATCCCGCCTACTTCAGCCGATGCTTTCGCAAGCACACGGGCCGCTCGCCGATCGACTATCGGCGCAGCCTCGACAAGCTGCACATCTGAGCGTCGTCATGTGCCGCTTCGGTGCGGAAATGTCCAACAGTTCATGCGTTTCATCCTAACGCGCTCGCGCGGGCGCTTCTTAGAATCGTCCTGCGAATGACGAACTCAAGGAGACGCCGTGTCGAACGCAATGAACCCGCTGTCACTCAGCGAGAACCAGGCAAAGCTGTTTCGCGAAACACTCGATAAAACCGCGCAGAAGGTCGCTTCCGACGAGCTGACCTTCGGCGTCGAATTCCCGCAAGTCACCGGTCCCGATGGTCAATGGGTGCGTCTGCCCGCGTCGCTCTCTGCGGGCTACGACGGCGACGCATGGAGCCACGGCAACTGGTTCTGCGGCTTCTGGGTCGGCTTGCTGCTGAGTTCGTATCTGCACACCGGCGAGGCGCGCTTTCTCGAATGGGCGCGTGCCCGCATGCTGCTCGTGCGCCAGCGCGCGCAGGATCCGAACACGCATGACATCGGCTTCATCTTCGATAGCAGCGCGGTGCCGGGGCATCACATCACCGGCGACGCGTGGTTCGCCGATATCGCGCTCGAAGCCGCGGACAAGCTGCGCGCCCGGCTCGTGACCACGCGCGGCGGCGCCTATCTCGCGTCCTGGGGGCCGATCTCCGATCCGCGCGGCCGCAGCGCCTCCGCGATCGACACGATGGCCAATCTGTCGCTGCTCTACTGGGCCGCCAATCACGCCGACGACGGCAGCTACCGGCACGCCGCGGACGCGCACGCCGAGATGACCGCGCGCGCCTTCGTGCGCGCCGACGACTCGACCTATCACGCCGTCGAATACGACGTGGAGAGCGGCGCGCGCAAACGCGGCTACACGTTCCAGGGCGCGTTCGACGAATCCGCATGGAGCCGCGGCCAGGCCTGGGCGATCTACGGATATGTGAACTCCGCGCGGGAAACCGGCAAGCGCGGCTATCTGGACCTCGCCGAGCGTCTCGCCGATTACTACCTGCGCCGCCTCGAAGGGCGTCAGGTGCCGCCGTGGGACTTCGATGCGACCGGCCGCGACGCCGAGATCAAGGACACGGCCGCTGCCGCCGTGGTGGCGTCGTCCTTGCTGGAGATGGCACGCGTGCATCCCGATGCGCACGCTGCGGGCAAATGGCAAGGCCACGGCCTCGCGATGCTCGAAGCGCTCTGCCGCGACGAATTCACACGCGACGGTCAGCACGGGCTGCTGCATAACTCGTGTTACTCGAAGCCGCACAATATCGGCGTCGACGGTGCGACCATGTTCGGCGACTTCTACTTCGTCGAGGCGCTATGCCGCGCCGTGCATCCCGGCAAGCTGCGCCCGCTCGACGACACGCGCATATCGCTCGCCTGAGGGTGTCACGAAGCCATCGCCGGCAACGCGGCGCGCGCAATCGATAACCCGCGCGCGCCGGATTACCGATCTGCGTGGGCAACCGCTCCTCGCATTGCAAAGCTAGCGCCCATTTTCATCGAGCACGAGAAGGTTGTCGTGAGAAAACCCGAGCGCTACCGGCTGCCCGCGCTCCGGCAGGGTCCTGTTGGGATCGTTGAAGACATCGAGCGATACGACCGCGTTGCTGACCCGCGCACGAATGCGCACCACGGCGCCGAGAAAGCTGATCTGCTCGACGGTGGCCGCGAGCGAATTCCGTCCGTTCGACGGCGGCTCCAGGATGATCGCTTCGGGGCGCAGCGCCAGCAATCGTTCCTTGCCGGCATCATCCGGCGGCAGTGGGCGCGACGTCACGAGCTCCTGACCATCGACCGCGATGCGCCCGCTTCCGGGATCGATCACGCGCCCGGCGAGAATGTTCAGCGTCCCGACGAACGATGCGACGAAGCGCGTGCGCGGAAAATTGTAGATGTCGAGCGGCGAGCCGATCTGTTCCACGCGCCCGTCGTTCATCACGACGATGCGGTCCGAGATCGACAACGCCTCTTCCTGATCGTGCGTCACGAAAATCGATGTAATGCCGAGCTCGCGCTGCAGCGCCCGAATGTCCTCGCGTAATGACACGCGGATTTTCGCGTCGAGCGCGGACAGCGGTTCGTCGAGCAACAGCACCTGCGGCTTGCTCGCGAGCGCGCGCGCCAGCGCCACGCGCTGTTGCTGTCCGCCCGACAATTGCCACGGATAACGCGCGGCGAGTTGCGGCAGCTTGATGAGTTCGAGCATCTCGGCGACGCGCGCGTCGATCTCCTTCTGCGAACGCTTCGCGACCTTCAACGCGAAGCCGATGTTCTGCGCCACCGTCATGTTCGGGAAAAGCGCATAGGCCTGAAACACCATGCCGACGGCGCGGTCGCGCGTACGCATGTGCGTGACGTTGCGTCCATTCAGACGGATCGTGCCGCGCGTGGGCGTTTCGAATCCGGCGATCATGCGCAGCACCGTCGTCTTGCCGCAACCCGACGGACCGAGAAACGTGATGAATTCGCCCTGCTCGATCGTCATGTCGAACCGATGCAGCGCGACGTTCGGCCCGAACGTTTTGTGAAGATCGTCGATTTCGAGAAATGGCATAAGTCGCGGCCTCGTCGGCTCAGGTTTTATGGCCGGCCAGTGCGCGCGCCGATCCGAACACCTGGATCAGGCCCATCGATGCCCATGTGACGACGAACGCGATGATCGCCAGCGCCGAGGGCTCGTATGCGCGATTCGCGCCGATCAGTTGCAGATAAGGTCCGAACGCCGGACGGTCCAGCAGGCTCGCGATCGTGAATTCGCCGATGACGACGGCGAACGTCAGGAACGCGCCGGACAGAATGCCCGAGCGCACGTTGGGAAAGATCACGCGGAAAAGGATCGTCGTCCAGCCGGCGCCGAGACATTCGGCGGCTTCGGTCAGCGAGCGGACGTCGACGGCGCGCATGCCCGCATCGACGGCGCGGTACATGTACGGTAACGACAGCGTGACGTAGCCGAAGACGAGCAGCAGATCGGTCGCGCGCTCGTTGCTGGTGAGCGGCAGGATGGAACTGCTGTTATAGATGCGCAGATAACCGAACACGATCACGATGGCCGGTATCACGAGCGGCAGCAAAGTGATGAACTCTACGACGGGCCGCAGCTTCGGCAGACGCAATTGCACCCAGTACGCGGTCGGCACGACGAGCAGCACGCCGATCACGATGGTGAGCAGGCCCATGAGCACCGAGTAGCCGAACGAAGCCTGAAAACGCGGATCGCCGAGAACGACGCGATACGCGTCGAAGCTGTAAGCGTCGCGGCGCATCCGCAGGCTGAATTCGAAGGTGGCGGCGAGCGGAATCACAAAATACATCGTGCCGACGATCATCGCGATCCAGGCGCCCGCGCGCGATTGCGTCTTCATGCGCGTCTTCATGTGCGTCTTCATGCGCGTCCCCTTTCGGCCCTCGCGCGCAACCAGATGTAGCCGCCGTTCGACAAGCCCGTAACCACGATCATGCCGAGCGCGAGCGCATAGCCGAGGTTCTGGTTATGCAGCACGTCGCCGCGAATCTGCGCATACAGCAGAATCGGCACGATGTTGAGCGAGCTGCCCGTCAGCGCATAGGCCGTGGCCACTGCGCCGAACGCGTTGGCGAAGAGCAGCAGCGCCGCGCCGAGCACGCTCGGCCACAGGACCGGCAAACCGACGTATCGCCAGTACTGCGCGGCCGTGCCGCCGAGACAGTCGCACGCTTCGCGCCACTCGCGTTTGAGACCGTCGAGCGCGGGCGTGATGATGAGGACCATCAACGGAATCTGGAAGTACAGGTAGGTAATGGTCAGCCCGACGAAGCTGAGGATGCTGAAGCCGGTGGAATACAGATTGACGCCGAGGTATTTGCGCGCCAGCACCGTGACGAGGCCCACGCGTCCCAACGTGCAGATGAATGCGAACGCGAGCGGCACGCCCGCGAAGTTGGACGCGACGCCGGAGAACGTCATGAGCGTCGGACGGATCCACGCCGGCAGGCGGCCATGCACCGCTGCCCAGGCGAGCAACGCGCCGAACAGCGTCCCGCCGGCGGCGGATGCCACGCTCACCTTCACGCTGATCCAGTAGGCATCGAGCACGGCGGGCTGAAACAGTTCGCGAAGATTCGCCAGCGTGAAGCGTCCCTGCGCATCCTGAAACGCGCCGATCATCAGAAAGGCGGTGGGCAACAACAGAAACAGCAGCGCGAACGCAAAGAATGGCGCGACGCCCGCATACGTGAGCCAGCCCGCGCCGCGGCTCGCGCGGGCGGGGCCGGACTGCGGCGCGGGCGCGGCCGGCGTCAGCAGATCCGGGCCCGAAGCGCCTGGCTGCGGAGATGCGCTCATTCCGGCGAACTCGCGGCTACTTCACGTTCGCGCCGACGACCTGATCCCAGCCTTTGGTGACGGCGTCCTTCGTGGCGTTTTGCTGTTCGAGCGTCGGGAACACGGCGTTGCTGTAAGCCGATGCCGGCGGCAGTTTGGCAAGCAGCGCCTGCGGCACTTTCTTCTGCGCGACCAGCTCGTTATAGCGCATCGGATGGCAGTATCCGGCCAGCCAGCCGAGTTGCCCTTCGTCGGAGTAAAGGAATTCCATCCATAATTTCGCGGCGTTCGGATGCGGTGCGTAGGCGCTGATCGCCTGCACATAGACGCCCGCGACGACGCCCGTCTTCGGCACGATCACCTGCACTTTCGGATTGCCTTTGAGCGTGTCGCGATCGGCAAGCGCGTTGTAATCCCAGCGCACGATGATCGGCGTCGTCCCCTGCGCGAGCGACGCGGCCTTGCCGATCACCGGCACGAAGTTGCCGCTTTTGTTCAGATCGGCGAAGAACTTGAGGCCCGCCTGGTCGGCCTTCGACGCGTCGCCCTTCGTCTGCGAAAGGCCCGCCGCATGGACAGCCTGAATCGCCTGATTGGCCGAACGCGGGTCGCCCGCGAGCGAGACCGCGTTGCGATAGTCGGACTTGAGCAGATCGCCCCAATCGGACGGCGGCTTGTCGATCATGTCCGCGTTGACTTCGAACGCGAGCACGCCGTAGTAGTCGCCGTACCAGTAGCCTTCCGCATCCTTCGACGCAGCCGGGATCGAATCCCACGTCGACACCTTGTAAGGCTGCAACAAGCCTTCCTTCTTCGCGGACGGACCGAACGACAGGCCGACATCGATCACATCCGGCGCTTGCGGACCCTTGTTGCCCTTGTTGGCCTTGATCGCTTCGATCTCGTCGCCCGAGCCCGCATCCGGATTCAGCTCGTTGACGTGGATGCCGTACTTCTTCTGGAACGTGTCGATCAGCGCGCCGTATCCGCACCAGTCGTGCGGCAACGCGATCGTGGTCAACTGTCCTTCCTGCTTCGCGGCGGCCACGAGCGCCTCGGATGGCGCGGCCGATGCGGCGTCGATGCCGCCCGCCGCGAGTCCCGCTGCCGTGGAGATCGAAAGGAGACGGCCCGCCCAGATACGCTTCATCGTCATCGCTGTTCCCGAAAGGAAGGTAGTGCGTTGAAGAGAACCGCCGATTGCTGATGCAGGCTAGTTTCAAATCCTCAAATTTGCAAGCTGCCAAAAAAGTACAACTTTCGCTTATGACGGATGTAAGCTGAACAACAGCGTGCCAGCGCAATTCTCATCGTTGCTTCCACCATCGAGCATTCCCTATGTGGCAGAAAGACCGTCATCAGCGCATACGCGCGCTCCTGTCGATGCTCGGCCGTGTCTCGAACGAGAGGATCATGGCGGAGCTTTCCGTGTCGCGCGAAACGGTGCGCCGCGACTTGCTCGATCTGGAGCAGGCGGGTGCGCTACGGCGCGTGCATGGCGGCGCCGTCCCGTCGAGCGACGAGGCGCCCATCGCCGAACGCGCCCGCGCGAACGTGCGCGCGAAGTCGGCCATCGCGCGGGCGGCAATCGGCATCGTTCACGCCGGGCAAACCGTATTCGTCGATGCCGGAACCACCACCGCCATCCTCGCGGACGAGCTTGCGAAGCTCGCCAATCTCACCATCGTCACGAATTCGGTCGATGTCGCGCTGCGGTTGCGCGGCACATCGGGACCGCATGAGCGCGTGCGCGCGATGAACGAGGTCATCCTGCTCGGCGGCATGCTCAGCGAGCGCGCGGCGGCCACGACGGGCGCGACGACCGTGCTCGACATCCGGCGATACCGCGCCGATCTGGCGATGCTCTCGCCTGTCGGCATCGATCAGCGGCACGGGGCGAGCAACTTCGATCGTGCAGAAGCCGAGATTGCCCGGGCGATGGTCGAGAATGCGGACCGCGTCGCGATCCTCGCCGATCACAGCAAGATCGGCCACCGCAGCCGCATCACGTTTTGCGCGCCTCGCGACATCGACGTTCTCGTGACCGATCGCAAGTCCGGCGAGGCCGCGGATTTGCGTGCGCTCAAGAAGACAGTGGGCGACCTGGTGCTTGCGTGAGCTGCGTCATTCCTTGACGTGCAGCGTGTCGAGCGAGCGCTTGCGCAGACGCGTGTCATGCAGCGCGCCCGCCGCATCGAGCACGGGATACGCCGTCGAACAGAAGAGCGAGTTCAGCCGTTTCATATTGCCGATGAGATCCAGGTGCAGCGCGCTGGTTTCCACGCTGCGCGAGCTTTGTCCCGCCAGCCGGTCCAGATGCTTGTGCGAGTAGGCGCGCTCCAGATCGCGAAAGCGTTCCTTCTCGGCCAGCAACTGCTCGGCGCATCGCAGATCGTTGTTGAGAAACACCGACAATCCGAGCCGCAGGTTACTGATGAGCCGCGCATGCAGATCGTCGAGTTCGCCCAGGCCCTGTTCCGAGAACGCGAGCCGTTGCGAGATTTTCTTCTCTTCGATATCACTGACGATTCGCTCGATGATGTCTCCCGCATGCTCGAGATTGATCGTCAGCGAAATGATGTCCGTCCAGCGACGGCTTTCCGCCTCGTCGAGCTGCTCGCGGGAGATCAGCGTCAGATAGCTTTTCACTTCCGCGTAGAGCTGGTCGACGTCGTCGTCCATGCGCATGGTTTCGCGGGCGACGGCGAGATCATTGCGTCTCAGCAGATCGGCGACGTTATCGAGCATGACGCGCACGATGTCGCCGATGCGAAGCACTTCACGCGAAGCATTCGCCAGCGCGAGGCTCGGCGTCACGAGGCCTGCCGGATCCAGGTACAGCGGGCGCAACTCGCCGGTCGCGACCGTGCGATCCGGCAGCAAACGCCGGCTGATCGCAGCGACCCGTTCGACGAGGGCGAGACACGCGCAGCAGCGCACGGTGTTGTAGATCACATGGAAACCGACTACGGCTTCGCGCGGATTGGCGATCAGAACCGGCAATCCGCGTGCGAGCAGCGATGCGAAAGGCAGAATGATGATCGCGCCGGCCAGTTTGAATGCGAAGCTGCCAGCGGAAAGACGCCGTGCTGCCGCGTTCTGCGGCAGCGCGTTCAAGAGCGCCAGGAGCCCGCTGCCCAGATTCGCGCCGACGACGAGGCACAAGGCGACCTTCAGCGAGATGACGCCCGACGACGCCAGTGTCGCCGTCAACAGGACTGCGGCGAGGCTCGAATACGAGAGCATCGCGAAGCCCGCGCCCACGAGCGCGTCGAGCATCGTGTCGCCTGTGAGCGCGCCGAACATGACCCTGACGCCGGCGCCCTGCATCATCGGCTGAGCCGCTTCGACGATGAGATGCAGCGCCAGCAGAATCAATCCGAGTCCGATGATGGTTCGGCCCACCTGCCCCGCCCGCGTCTGCTTGCGGGTCAGGAAAAGCGGCACGCCGAACAGGATCAGGATCGGCGAAAGCCATGACAGGTCGAGCGTCAGCACTCGCGCCATCAACGCGGTGCCGACATCCGCGCCGAGCAGAACCGTTAGCCCGGCCGCGAGCGGCACCAGTCCCTGCGCGGCGAACGATGTAATGATGACGGCTGTGGCGTTGCTACTCTGCACGAGGCTCGTCACGCCGATGCCGGCCAGAAACGCGCGCGTCTTGCTGCCGGTGCTACGGCCCAGAATGGCGCGGAGATCGGCGCCGAGCACGCGGAGAATGCCGGTGCGAACGATATGTGAGCCCCAAACCAGGAGGGCGACGCCAGAGAGCAGATTGAGAAGAACCAGCACGGCGAATCGATTTCCTTTGAATGGACGTGACGCTGACGCCAGGCTGTCGAAAATTAGATTGTGACAATAGTGTTACACAGTTCCCACGGCAATTGAGTGAAGTCAATCTTCCATGCAATGCGGCGTTGCGTGCATGCCGCAACTCGCGCATCCGCTTGGAACCAGCGTCTCGCGGGTTTCGCGTCCGCGGCTAGAATCGGCGCTGGCGCATGGAGACCTCGATGGGATACCTGATCGTATTGAGCGTGGGTTGGATGGCGGGTGTTTTGAGCGGCGTGATCGGCACCGGCTCGTCGATGCTGTTGATGCCCGTGCTCGTGCTCATCTACGGCCCGCAGCAGGCCGTTCCGATCATGGCCATCGCCGCGATCATGGGCAATCTCGGCAAGGTCCTGTCCTGGTGGCGCGAGATCGACTGGAAAGCTTCCATTGCCTATGGCGCGACAGCCGCGCCCGGCGCGATATTAGGGGTTCACACGCTGCTTGCGCTCCCGCCGCACGCGGTCGAGCTCGCGCTTGGTCTCTTCTTTATCGCGATGGTGCCCACGCGCCGATGGCTCGCCCGCCGGGCCATGCGCCTCTCGCTCTTCCAGCTCGCGCTGATTGGCGCACCGGTCGGCTTCCTGACGGGCATCGTCGTTTCGACCGGACCGATCACCGTGCCGGTTTTCATGAACTACGGCCTTGTGAAGGGCGCGTTTCTCGCGACCGAAGCTACCGGTTCGCTGATCGTCTACGGTGCGAAAGTCGCGGCCTTTCAGCAGTTCGGCGCCCTGCCCGCTCAAGTGGTCGCTCAAGGGTTGATTAGCGGCGCGGCGATCATGGCAGGCACGTTTTGCGCGCGCGGGATCGTCGCGCGCATGTCCGCTAACACCTTCCGGTTCATCGTCGATGCGCTGATGGTGTCGTCGGGTGTGTCATTGCTATGGGCCGCAGTCCGCTGAAGTGAAGTGCGTCGCTGTGAACCAGCGCCTGCGCCCGATGCAAATCCCATCGCATTCCCGCAAGTCATACGCCTCTCGTGCTCTGCTCCACTGACGCACGCTTCCCTCCCGCCGCGAAGTGACGCCCCGAGCAGGCGGATCCATCGATCAGACGGCGTCTGAATCACTCGCATTTACGCGCCGATTCAAAACTTGCGCGCGGCACAGCGCTTGCGCATCAGTGCCGCGCGCATCGACGCCGCAACTCTTCCTGGAGACATCATGAAACTGCTTACTACTCAAGAAGGCCTGCCGCGCCTGTCGTGGGGTTCGATCATCGCGGGCGTCATCCTTTCGATGATCGTCTATCTCATCATGAGCGTGCTCGGCACGGCGATCGGCGCATCGCTCCTCTCGCCGTTGTCGAAGCCCGATACGTTGCACGGCTTCGGTTTCGGCTCGGGCGTATGGGTGATCGTCACGACCGTGCTCGCGGTTTTCGTCGGCTCCTATTACGCCGGACGCTGCGCGCCCGTCCTCGGATGGCTCCACGGTCTGCTGTCATGGGCGGTGATGACGCTGCTCGTCGTGTTCGGCATGACCTCGCTGATTACGGGCGCGGTGAGCACGGCCGGCAGCATCGTCGCAACCACCGCGCAAGTCGGCGCACAAGCCGGCGCGACCGCCGCGAATCAGGCGGGCGGGAACAATCAGCTCATCGACTCCGCGAAGCAGCAAGTGCAGGCGGCGATGGCATCGGCGGCGTCGGCTGCATCCTCTCCGGATGCCGAACAGAACGCGCGCCAGGCCGCCGACACCGCCGCGCGTGGCGTCGCTCGCGCAAGCTGGTTCTCGTTCGCGGCGCTCGTCGTCGGCGCGATCATCGCGATCGTTTCGGGCGGCGCGGGCTTTCGTCATCAGCCGCCGGTCGAGGAAGGCGGCGGCTCCGCGCTGGATCGCAAGAACGCGGCCCCTCGCAATCGCACCGTGCAGGCAGGCGCCCGCCTTTGAGCGCGCCCGGCCGACGACCTGACCACGCTTCAACGGAGACGCCGATGAGCGCCGATGACAAGCCCACGACCCCGAACGCGACGAACGCGGACTCGTCCGGCACGTCCGACGCGCTCCGGCTTTCCGCCGTGCAGGAAGAATTGTCCGTCGACGTGAAGCGGACGGAGACCGGCGCCGTGCGCGTTCGCAAGGTGGTGCATGAAGAGATGCAGCCGGTCAGCATGCGCCTGAGCGCCGAAAAGGTGGAAGTCAGGCGCGTGGCCGTGAATCGTCCGGTCGAGGAACGTGCCGAGCCGCGTCGCGAAGGCGACACGCTCATCATTCCTGTGTACGAATACGTGCCGGTCGTTCGCATGCAGCTCACGTTGAAAGAAGAGGTGCATGTGACAACGCGAGAGACGCAACAGGACGTCGTCCACCAGGTTCTTCTGAACTCCGAAGAATTGGTGGTCGAACGCCGCGAAGGCACGAGCGGCAAGTGGAAGCCCGATCCGGATGCCGGCTAGATTCACCCGCACCCGAGGCGGGAACGGCCGTTGCGCATATGGACCGGCGCACCTCTCGATACCCGAATCACTCTCACGGAGATAATGCAATGAGCCAGACCATCATCGGTGTATTCAATACGCTTCAGGACGCGGAACTTGCTCAGACGCGCCTCGAAACGGAAGGCGTCGCCCGCACGAATATGAACGTGCATGCGAACGATATGAGCGCGTCCACGTCCGTGTCCGGCGATGCCACCGACCGTCCCGCCGGCGAGCATCACGAAGGCGCGATGGCGCGCATCGAGCACTTCTTCAAGAACCTGTTCGGCGATCACGATCAGCCCGAGGAAATCGGCCACTATCACGAAGCGGTCCGTCGCGGCGGCGCGCTGTTGACGGTGGATGTGATCGACGAATCGTCGATCGAACGCGTGCGCGACGCGCTCTATGCAGCCGGCGCCATCGACATCGACACGCGCGTCGAGCAATGGCGCAGCACGGGCTATAGCGGCTATGACCGCAATGCGCCGGCTTATACAGCCGATGAGATCGCCGCTGAACGGCAGGCCTTTCCCGTCGTGAAGGAATCCGTCGAAGTCGGCAAGCGCGAAGTGCAGACGGGCGGCGTGCGCGTCTATTCGCGGGTGACCGAAACGCCGGTGAGCGAATCGGTGAATCTGCGTGAAGAACACGCGAACATCGAGCGTCGGCCGGTGGATCGTCCGGCGACGGTGGCGGATCTGAAGGAAGGCTTCGTCGAGATCAGGGAAACGGCCGAGCAGCCCGTCGTGGCGAAGACGGCGCGCGTGGTCGAGGAAGTGGTCGTCGGCAAGGAAGAAACGAACCGCACCGAAACCATTCACGACACGGTGCGCGGTACCGAAGTGGAAGTCGAGCGGACGGCGGGCAACCGGGACGTAGCCGACGGCGCGGTTCCGCCGGCGAAAAAGACAACGCTGTAACGCGTAGCGAGATCGGCCGCTCCCTGCGGAGCGGCTGATTCCGCACGTCTGCGTCCGCTACATTCCCGTTCGCTCAGTCGACGAAAGGCAGCTTGCGGTCGCGCGCTTCCGTCAGCATGGAAACGGTGATCTTGCGCACTTCCAGCTTGCTTTGCGTGATATGTGCGCGCAGCAGCATCGCCGCTTCGCCGCACTTGCCGCGATCGATGAAGCGCAGCATTTTCGCGTGCTCGTCGTAAGTTGCGCTAGTGCGATGCGGCTTCAAGAAATCCAGCCGCCGCACGATGCGGATGCGTTCCGTCACTTCGTTATGCACGCGCAGCATCTCGCCGTTGCCGCTTGCGCGCACGAGTCCGCGGTGAAAGTCCTCGTCCAGGCGAAACATCGCGACCGGATCGCTTTCCTGCGCATCGGGCGAAACGCACCACACCGACTTGAGCGCATCCACTTCCGGATGCGGTGGCGCGCTGCTCGCGAGTTTGTCGAGCGATGCGGTCTCCAGCACGATTCGCAAGTCATACAACTGATCGAGCGCCGCGAAGTTGATCTCCGACACCTTCCAGCCACGCCTGAAACCGACTTCGAGATAGCCTTCGCGCAGCAGGCGGAACAGCGCGTCGCGCATCGGCGTACGCGACACCCCGTAATATCGCGCGATGTCGGTCTCCGAGAAGCGGTCGCCGGGAAACAGGCGAAAGCTGAAGATGTCCTGCTTCAACTGCTGATAAACCTGCTCGGCAAGCGGATTGGCGCTCTGAATGGCGCGCACGGCACTGCGCTCCGTGAGTTTGGGCGAGTTGATTCGATGTCTCCGTGTAATGCCTCTTCAGGGCGTTTCGATCAGGCTCACGTGCGCCGCGACGATGGTCCACCCCGCGAACGCATTCGATGCATGGCCGATGCGCGCCCACGTCTGCATCTGACGTCCGAGCAAAGGCGTGGCATCGCTCGTGAATTCGGTGCTGACCGAAGCGTAATCCGTGCCGAAAGTCGTGACCACCGTTCGATGCAAACGCCGCGAACGCGGCACCGGCGCGCACGTCTCGCGCCAGCGGCGAATTTCATCGCCGCCATGCTGCACTTCGGCAATGCCGTATCGTACCGTTTCCGGCGCGTGCCAGAAGAGCGCGTTCATGGTAGCCACATCGTTATCGACGAGCGCCTTCTCATAGGCGATGAACGCGCGCTCGACTTCAGCCACCGTTTCCGGACGATTCAGTTCCATCAATTCTCCAGCACATCGGCGAGCGTGGCCGTCCATCCGACGATGCCGCCCTGCGAGCGAATCATCTCGATGGTCGCAGTCTTGAACGACGGTATGTAGCTCGCCGTCGCGTCTTCTATCAGCACGCATTCGTAGCCGCGATCGTTCGCTTCGCGCATGCTCGTCTGCACGCATACTTCGGTCGTGACGCCTGCGAACACGAGATGCGTGATGCCGCATCGCGCAAGCTCTTCGCCGAGGCGCGTTGCGTAAAAGGCGCCTTTGCCGGGCTTGTCGATGACGATCTCGCCCGTAATGGGCGCGACCGCATCGACGATGGCGTTGCCCGGTTCGCCGCGAACGAGAATGCGGCCCATCGGTCCCATATCGCCGATGCGCGCTCGTGGCGCGCCGCGCAGCCGCTTCGCATCCGGACAATCGGAGAGATCAGGCGCGTGCGATTCGCGCGTATGCACGACGAGCCAGCCGCGACCGCGCGCATGTTCGATCAGCTGCGCGACGGTCGGCACGATCGACGTCAGCAGCGACACATCGTTGCCGAGCGCTTCGCCGAAGCCGCCCGGCTCCACGAAGTCGCGCTGCATGTCGATGACGATCAACGCCGTATGCGCTACATCGAACGTGAACGGAGACGGTCGGGCGCGGGTCAGGGTAGGCATGGCGTCAGCCCTCGTATCGGCGTTCGGGTTTCGAAAAACCGCATGACGTCCCGTCTTTCACGACGACTTCGTCCTCCCACGGCAGACGATATTCGCCACGCACCATGTCCTGCATGAACGTGTAAGGACAATCCTGCGCGCCGCCCTTCACGGCGACATAGCCGCGATGTCCGAACTGATAGATGTTGTTTTCGACGCCCCAGTGAATGCGGGCTTCGCGCACGAGATCGGGGCGCATTTCACAGGTGATGATCTCATCCGGGCGATGACTGCCTTCGACCAACACCGTGCCGTCGAAATCGCAGAACATGCCTTCGCCCATCGAGTCGAACGTGCCGTCGCTGCCGCACAGACACACGCTCGCGGTCTGCGCGAGATTCTGGAATGCGTTCGACTGATTGGTGATTTGCCAGGCATGGCGAATGGGCGCGGTATAGCCCGCCGTGCGCAAGATGATTTCCGCGCCCTTGTAAGCGGCTTCGCGCGCCATCTCCGGAAACATGCCGTCATGACAGATGATGAGCGAGAGCTTCGCGCCCTTCGGCCCGATGCACACCGGCACGCCGAGATTGCCCGGCTCCCACGGCTCGACCGGCACCCACGGATGCATCTTGCGATAGTAGAGTCGCACCTCGCCCCGATCGTCGATGATGATCCCGCTGTTATAGGGATTGCCGCCTGGATTGCGCTCCATGATGGAGAAGCATCCCCAGATGCGATGCTCGATGCACGCCGCCTTGAACGCGGCCACTTCGGGACCGTCGAGCGAGCACATGATGGCATCGTTCGTATCCATCGACAGGCCGTGCAGCATGTATTCGGGAAACACGACCAGATCCATCGACGGATTGTTGCGGCGCGCCTTGCCGATCAGTTCGACGATGCGCCGTGTCTGCGCGGCCAGTTGCTCCGGGGTGGCGACAGCCGGATTCTGCAACTGCACGAGACCCACGACGATGCCTTGCGGCGACTTGTTCAATCCACCGAGACCGCTCGAACTCATTCTTCCTTGCTCCTTTATGCGTGAACGGCGAGCGGCTCCGACGCAGCGCGCGTGGCGCTTTCGACATGACCCGCCATGTGTCTTCCCAACGCGACGCGATCCGCGCCGCTCGCAGCCGTTTCGTGTACCAGCCGCCCTTCCGCGATCACCGCGATGCGATCCGCCAGTTCCAGCAGTTCATCGAGGTCTTCGCTGACGAGCAGCACTGCGGCGCCTGCATCGCGTGCGGCGAGAATGCGCGCGTGGATGTCCGCGACCGATGCGAAGTCCAGTCCGAATACGGGATTCGCGACGATCAGCACATCCACCGCTTGCCCGAGCTCGCGCGCGAGCACGGCGCGCTGCACGTTGCCGCCCGACAACGTGCCGATGGCGCGCGCCGGCACCGGCGGTTTCACGTTGAACTCGGCGATGAGACGTTCGGCGCGTTCGCGCATCGCACGGCGATCGAGACGCCAGCCGTGACGCTTCATCGGCGCACGGTCGAAGTCGCGCAAGGCGAGGTTGTCCGCGATGCTCATGTTCGCGACGCACGCATTGCGCAGCGGTTCTTCGGGGAGCGCAAATACGCGCAGCCGCGTCATCTCTTCACGCGTCGCGCGGTATGGCTCGCCATGCATGTGCATTTCACCGCTTTGCACGCGGCGCTGGCCGACGAGCGCTTCGATCAGTTCCTTCTGCCCGTTGCCCGATACGCCCGCGATGCCGAGTATCTCGCCCGACTTCACGCTGAGCGAAACATCGCGCACCGCCCGATGTCCACGATCATCGACGACGTTGAGACTGGACAGCGCGAGACGCACGGGCGAAGCCGCATCGAGCGGCTTGCGTCCGGGCTGCATTCCGGCGAGTTCGGGATCGTCCTGCTTCGCGGATTCACCGCCCATCATCCACGCGGCGAGCTTGTCGCGGCTCGTATCCGCGACCGCGCTCGTCCCGACGAGCCTGCCCTTGCGCAACACGGTCACGTCGTCGGCATACGCCATCACTTCACGGAACTTGTGCGTGATCATCAACACGGTCAGCTCGCCGCGCGTGGCGAGATCGCGCATCAGGCCGAGCACTTCGTCTGCTTCCTGCGGCGTGAGCACGGACGTGGGTTCATCGAGAATGAGGAAACGCTGCTGCAAATAAAGCTGTTTCAGAATCTCGAGCTTCTGCTTTTCTCCTGCGGCGAGACCGGCGACGGGCGCATCGAGAGGCAGACGAAAGGGCATCGAACGCATGAAGGCATCGAGCGCGGCACGTTCCTTCGGCCAGTCGATCTTCCACGGCAATCGCCCGCGCGCGAGCAGCAAATTCTCTTCGACCGACAAGCCCGCCGCCAGCGTGAAATGCTGATACACCATGCCGATGCCGAGCGCCTGTGCATCGCGCGGCGACGCGATTCTCACCTGCCGCGCATCCGCGATGATCTCGCCGTGATCGAGCACGCCATAACCGACGAGCCCTTTCACGAGCGTACTCTTGCCCGCGCCGTTTTCGCCGAGCAGCGCATGCACGGTGCCCGCGCGCACTTTGAGCGTCACGTCGTCGAGCGCGGTGAAAGCGCCGAAACGCTTCGTCGCGCCGAGCACTTCCACGCTCATCGCTTTGGTCGGTGCGTTCATGGTCAGCGTCCCAGCGTCGCGAGCAAAGCCTTCGAATCCGACACCGTGCCGAATACGCCGCCCTGCATCAGCACCATGTCGAGCGCGGCGTCGTGATTGCCCTGATCGGTCGCGCCGCAACAATCCGCGAGAATGGTGCATTCGAAGCCGCGATCGTTCGCTTCGCGCATCGTCGTGTGAACGCAGACATCGGTCGTGATGCCCGTGAGCACCAGATTCACGATGCCGCGCGTGCGCAATACCATTTCGAGGTCCGTTGCGCAGAACGAGCCTTTGCCTGGCTTGTCGATGACGATCTCGCCTTCGATCGGCTTCAGTTCATCGATGATTTCCCAGCCCGGTTCGCCGCGCACGAGTATCTTGCCGCAGGGTCCTTCATCGCCGATGCCGATGCCGTTCGTGCCCGCGCGACGGCTTCTCCATCGCTTGTTGGCGGGCAAATCCGACAGATCGGGCCGGTGCCCTTCGCGCGTATGAATGATCGTGAAGCCTTGCTCGCGCATCAGCGTGAGTACGTTCCTGATCGGTTCGATGGGCGCGCGCGTCATCGAGAGGTCATAGCCCATCTTGTCGACATAACCGCCGATGCCGCAAAAGTCCGTCTGCATGTCGATGATGACGAGCGCGGTGTTCTCCGGCCGCAGATTGCCGTCGTAGGGCCACGGATAGGGACGTGCTTCGATGAAGCGGCTCATGTGTTCGACTCCATGAAAATAGGGTTCAACGCGTGAGACTCAGTTCGCCGGGCGCACCCGCGAGCGTGCGGTCGGGACGGCAATTGACGATCATGATGACGAGGGTGAGGACGTAAGGCGCCGCATTGAAAAGGTAGTAACCGCTCGTCACGCCGATGGCCTGCAACGCGGGTCCGAGCGCGCCCGCTGCGCCGAAGATCAGCGCGGCCCACAGGCATCGCAACGGCTGCCAGCGCGCGAAGATGACGAGCGCGACGGCCATCAGGCCTTGTCCGCTCGACAAGCCTTCGTTCCAGCTTCCCGGATACACCAGCGACAGATACGCGCCGCCTACGCCCGCGAAGAAGCCGCCGACCGTCGTCGCGAGAATGCGAACGCGCGTGATCGGATAACCCATCGCGCGGGCGCTTTCCGCGTTCTCGCCGACGAGACGCAAAGCCATGCCCCAACGCGTATGTCGCAAGCCCCATTGCAACGCGAACGCCAGCGCGACGCCGATGATGAAGAGCGGATTGACATGCAACGCGTTATGCAACTGCGGCGACGAAGCCCAAGCACCGAGATCGATCGATGACAACATCGGCGCTTGCGGCTCGATGAACGGCTTGCCGAGATAGAACGCGAGGCCGGTGCCGACCAGCATCAGCGCGATGCCGAACGCGATGTCCGACACGCGCGGCAACGAGCACACGAGACCGTGCAGGCAGCCGAGCAGCAACCCCGCGCAGCCGGCCGCGAGCACGCCGAGCCACGGTGAGCCGGACAGATACGCGGCCGCATAACCGGTCATCGCGCCGGATACGAGAATGCCTTCGAGGCCGAGATTGACGCGCCCGCCCTTCTCCGTCAGACATTCGCCGATGCTCACGAACAAATAAGGCGTGCTCACGCGGATGGCGCCCGCGAACAACGACAGCAGCAGCACCGCGACGGGTGAATGTGCGTCAAACATGAGTGCCCTCCAGTCGAACCGACGAGCGCGCGACGGTCATCGCCTGCAGCCTGATGCGCCACGCCGCGAGACGACCGCCCATGGCTTCCCACGCGAGCAGGTTGGCAAAGAGCAGACCTTGCAGGACGAGCGTGGTGGCATCGGGCAGACCCAGGCGGCGTTGCAGAAGCGAACCGCTCGCTTCGATACCGCCGACGAGCACCGCGCACAGAATGATCGCCAACGGGTTCTGACGCGCCGCGAACGCCACGAGAATCCCCGCATAGCCGTAACCCGCCAGCAGCGATGCGTTCGCGCTGCCCTGCACCGCCGCGACTTCGAACATGCCCGCGAGACCGGCCGCCGCGCCGCCCATCGCGCAGGCCGCGATCGCGAGCTTGTTCACCGGCAGCCCGACGAGCTTCGCCGCATGGTTGTTGCCGCCCGCGATGCGCATCGCGAAGCCTTTGGTGCTGTGGCGCACGAAGACCCATGCCGCGACGCACGCGAGCGCGCCCCAGAACAAGCCCCAATGCACGTCGAGACCCGGCAACGAACCGATCGAGAACGCGTCGGGAACGGGCGGCGTCGAAGGCTTGTTGAGACTCGCGGGATCGCGCAACGGTCCTTCGACGAGATGCTTGAACAATGCAATCGCGATGTACGACATCAACAGACTGCTGATCGTCTCGTTGACGCCGCGCAGTTGCCGCATTGCGCCGACCGCGCCGATCCACACGCCGCCCGCGATCATGCCGGCGAGCGCCATCAACGGAGCGACGATGAACCACGGCATCGCGGCGGGCACGACCGTCGCCACGACCGCCGATGCGAGTCCGCCGAGCGCGAGCGCGCCTTCGCCACCGATCACGATCAGCCCGACCTGCGCAGGCAACGCGACGCACAACGCGGTGAGCATCAGCGGCGCGGCGCGCAGCAACGTGCTCTGCCACGCGAACGACGAGCCGAATGCGCCTTGCGCGATCAGCACGAGCGCATCGTCGGCGGGCTGGCCCTGCACGAGCAGGAATAGCGAGAACAGCACCAGCGTGCCGATGAGCGCGCACAACGTCGGCAAAGCGGGCAACGCGCCCAGCGCCACGTGCGGTAACAGAGGATAGGAACGCATGCCGGCTCCGCGAAGGAATGAATCAGATCTGCCCGACGACGCCCGCGACGAGATAGTTCATGCTTTCCAGCTTGATATCCGTCTGCGCGTAAGCCGTGCCCGATGCGATGGCACTGCCGCCCTTGTTGTCCTTCATCGGGCCTTTGAAGATCACGTAATCGCCCGCGGCCATCTTCGTCTTGATGGCGTCGGCATTGGACTTCGCATCGGCCGTGACTTTCGCGCCGTAGGGCGACATCTTCACGAAGCCTTCCTTCAGGCCGCCGCGCAGAATGTTGGGCTGCGGCTTGCTGGTCTGCGCATCCGTGACGAGTTCCTTGAAAGGCGTCGCCCAATCCCACTCCGCGCCCGTCAGATAACCCTTCGGCGCAAGCGCGGCCTGACTCGCGTGATAGCCGCAACTCATCGCGCCGCGCTTCTCCGCCGTTTCGATGACGACCTTCGGACCGTCGACGTGACAGGTCAGCACATCGCACCCCTGATCGACGAGACTGTTGGCCGCTTCGGCTTCCTTGACCGGCATCGACCAGTCGCCGGTGAAGATGACGTGCGTGGTGATAGACGGATCCACCGATTGCGCGCCGAGCGTGAACGCATTGATATTGCGCAGCACTTGTGGAATCGGCTTGGCGGCGACGAAACCGAGCTTCTTGCTCTTGCTCACGTGTCCCGCGACGACGCCGTTGAGGTACTGACATTCATCGATATAGCCGAAGTAGCTCGCGATATTCGGCGGATTGCCCTGCTTCCACAAACCGCCGCAATGCGCGAAGCGGACCTTTGGATACTTCGCGGCCATCTTCAGCACGTGCGGATCGAAATAGCCGAACGAAGTCGCGAAGATGAGCGTCGCGCCGTCCTGTTCGATCATCGCTTCCATCGTCTTTTGCACGGCTACGGTCTCGGGCACGTTCTCTTCCTCGACCACCTTCACGCCCGGCATCTTCTTGATGATCGCGGCGGCCTGAGCCTGCGCCTGGTTATAGCCGTAATCGCCCTTCGCGCCGACATAGATCACGCCGACGGTGAGATTGCTTGCGCCGAAGGCGAGATCGAAGGGCAGCGCGCTGCCGAGCGCGAGCGCGCCCGCGCCTTGGATGAACTGGCGGCGATTGGTCATGATGTAGCTTCCTGTTTGAGTTGATCGCTGGATGAAGAGACGAGGCTGTGCCGATACGCGCGCCAGCCGCCGAAGGAAGTGATGTCGCGGGCGCCGCTGTCCGGCGCGACGGCGGCCGGTTCGCAGATGAAGCCTTTGACGATGCGGCCATCGGCGGTCGTGACCGTGCCGATACCGAGCGGCGCGGGAATCGCCGCGACGAATGCGCCGAAGGTCCGCATAGGCATCTCCCATATCTCGATGGCGATCGCGGCACCCTCGTTTTCGGTGCGCACGAGTCCGGGCTTCGGCGGCTGCGTATCGGCTAATGCGTAGAGCGTGTAGTGCGGCGACGTCATCGTTTCTTCGATGAACCGCGCGCCCGCCTGCTTCATCTGCCATTCGAGCGGCATGCCGCGCAGATGTGCGCCGACTACGGCGAGCTCGATGCTTGGCTCCTGGATCGGCAGCGGATCGATGCTGGCATCGGAAAGTGCCTGAATCTTCGCGCCCAATGCCGCGAGTCTCCGATCCGCGCCCGCTGGCCCAATGAGCGTGATGCCCGCGGGCAAGCCATCGGCGCGCGGCGGTCCCGGCACGGCGAGCGCGCACAGGTCGAGCAGATTGACGAAGTTCGTATAGACGCCGAGACGGCTGTTCACTTCGACCGGGTTCGCCTGCACTTGCGCGAAGGTCGGATGCGTCGGCGTCGTCGGAACGATCAGGATATCGAAACGTTCGAACAACGCTTCCGCCTCACGCTTCAGCAGCGTGAGTTCGTATTGCGCGTTGAATGCGTCGGCGGCGGAGAATGCGTCGGCCTTGCCGATCACTTTCGCTACGGTCGGATCGATGTCATCGCGGTTCGTGACGAAGAAATCGCCCAGCGCCGCGCGGCGTTCCGCGACCCACGGACCGTCGTACAGCAACGCGGCCGCGCGTTGCATCGGCGCGAAGGGAAACGTCGCGGGTTCGAGTTGCAGACGATCCAGCGTCGCCGCGAAGGCGTCGGCCGCGTGCGTGTCGCCGAAGAATTCCAGCGTGTCGGGAATCGCGACGCGCGGCGCATCCGGAAGCAAGCCGAGCGCTGCGACGCGGCGCGAATAACCGTCGAGCGCATCGAAAGTGACCATCTGCTGCAGCACGATCCAGGCATCGGCGACGTCGTGCGCGAAGATCGATAGCGTATCGAGACTCTTGCACGCGGGCACGACCCCGCGCTTGCTGACGAGCCCCAGCGACGGCTTCAATCCGACGATGCCGTTGAAACCCGCCGGCACGCGGCCCGAACCGGCGGTATCGGTGCCGAGCGAAAACGCGACGATGCCCTGCGCCACCGTCACCGCCGAACCGGAACTCGATCCGCCCGACACATATTCCGGATGACTAACTTGTCGCACGGCGCCATGCGGCGAGCGCGTGCCGACGAGCCCGGTCGCGAACTGATCGAGATTCGTCTTGCCGATGAGCATCGCGCCCGCATCGATCAAGCGCTGCACGGCGAACGCCGTTTCGCCGGGCGTATAGGCGAACGCCGGACATGCAGCGGTCGTCGGCAAGCCCGCAATGTCGATGTTGTCCTTCACCGCGAACGGCACGCCGAATAAAGGCTTGCGCTCGAAGATCGCGGGTCCGGCTTCGGCGAGCTCGCGTGCAAGCGACGCTGCCGTCGTTTGCAGATCCGCTGCCGGAACGACGAGCGTCCATGCTTCCGGGCGATCACTCGCTTCGAAGCGAGCAAGCGTCGCTACGGCGATTCGCTGCGGGTCGGTATCGCCGCGCGCGTACGCATCGAGAAGTGCGCGAACGGTGAGCGGTGCGTGATCGCCGGCAGATGCGGTCGCGTTCATGAGTTCAATCTTGAATACAAGTTGAACGCACAATGCACTGTCCGTGCCAGTGACAGATTCCGCCGTTAAATCAACGATTTGGCATCAGCGTCGCGACTTGCGGCGACCGGGCGTGATCCACGCCGGTTCAGCAATGACCCAGCCGTGGTGCGATAAATCCCGCTGACGGTGCAGCGGTCCACGGCTCCGGGCCGGCAGAGTCCGCGTTACTGCGTGTCGCCGATTTCCGGCGCGATGGCCGCATGGTTGACGATCGCGACCATCGATATCCCGCCGATCATGTTCCCGAGAAGCGTCGGCAGCAGGAACACGCCGAAGTAATCGCCGATGCTCGCGGCGTGCGTCATCACGGCATACGCGGCCTCGGCCGAACTGGCGATGACGTGCGTCAGCTTGCTCACGCCGACGGTGTAAGTCACGAGCAGGATGGTGAGCAGGCGCGCGGACCGCGCGCTCGGCAAGAGCCAGACCATCAGCGCGATCAGCCAGCCGGCGAAGACGGCGCGTACCAGTGTGACGCCGAAGCCGGCGCTGAAAGGCGCACGCGCGACCTCCGCGAGCGCCGCGTTGACGTCGGGATCGAACACGTCCTTGAACTGCAGAAGCGCGGCGAATACGGCCGTTCCGACGAGATTGGACAACAACACGATAGACCATAGGCGCAGCGTTTTACCCACTGTGCGCAAGTCACGCCGCGTGAGCACGGGCAGCACCGCTGTCAGCGTGCTCTCGGTGAAAAGCTGCTGACGCCCGAGGATGACGAACACGAAGCCGATCGTATATCCCAGGCTTGCAATCAGATGCTGCGATTTGGATGCAGGCAGCTCGCTTTGCAAGATCGCCTGAACGAGAAAGGAGAAACCCATCGAAAGACCCGCCGCGAGCCCGGACCATATGAGCGCCGAGGCCGTGCGCTCCATCGCGGTTTCGCCCTCTTCGCGCACGATTTCGTGGATGACGAGCGCATGCGGCGTCGAATGATCCGCGGCTTGCTCGCGCTGATCGTGGTCGAGGTGGGGCGACTCGGCGCCTGCTTGCGATTCGGACATTGACTCTTCTCCTGAGGCCGCTGCTGCGTGCGTCGTGCACGATGCGATGCTTGCTTACAGCAGATTCGATGCCTGTCGGGCATAGGGCCTGCTGCTGCGACCTCGTTCACCCGAAACAACCGATCCAACCGATACAAGACCGACGATGAAAACCGAGACCTTTTCCCTTGGCGGCTACGACGTCGAGGTATCGACGAAACAAACGCCAACCGGCGACTGGACACCCGAGCTGCGCGTCACCCGCAACGGACGGCCGGTGGCTCTGCCTCAAGTCGAGACGGTCGAACCCAACTGGCTGACGAGCGCGGAAGCGCTGCGCGGCGGCGTCGAACAGGCGCGCCGGCTGATCGATCGATATCTCGCCGGCCACGACAATCAGCACACCGGCGGCGCAATCGGCCATCCGGCGAAGCCCGGCGTCCAGGACAAATGATCTGAATCGCGGCGGCGACGTGCCTGTTTCGAGCGCGACCCGCGATCGTCGCGCGTGTGGCCCTTCGATTGCTCGGCGAGCTTATCCGTCATCCGCAAGCAATCGGGCTTGCAGCGAACGGCCCGCAAGGACCGCAAAATGAAGATCGCACAAGTTGCACCGCTCTATGAAAGCGTTCCCCCCAAAGCCTATGGCGCGACCGAACGCGTCGTTTCCGCGCTGACGGAACAACTCGTCGCGTGGGGTCACGACGTCACATTGTTCGCTGCGGGCGACTCGAAGACCCAGGCGCGCCTTCGCGCGACACATCCGGTGGGACTCTGGCGTGACGAACGCGTGTGGGATACGACGAGCCATCATCTGCGTCAGCTCGACGCCGTCGTGCGCCGCTCCGCGCAGTTCGACCTCGTTCACTTCCACGGCGAGCCGTTTCATCTGCCATTGCAGCGGTATATGTCGTGTCCGTCGCTTACGACCGTGCACGGCCGACTGCTCGTGCCCGATCACGGTCCGCTCTACGAGGCTTATCCCGATGCGCCGCTCGTTTCCATCTCGGACAGCCAGCGCAAGGACACACCGCACGCCAACTGGATCGGCACCGTGCATCATGGCCTGCCGCTCGATGCCATGCGCTTCTCTCCGAACGGCGGCGACTATCTGTTTTTCGTGGGCCGCATGATGCCCGAGAAGGGAATCGAGCGCGCCGTCGAGATCGCGCGGCGCGCGGGGCTGCCGCTCAAGATCGCCGCCGCCGTGCATCCCGGCGAACGCGCGTGGTTCAGGGAAGAGATTTATCCGATGCTGGAGGCCTCGCAATCGTTCGTCGAATATCTCGGCGAAGTGGGCGGCGAGACGCGCCTCGAACTCTTCTCCCACGCGCGTGCGTTGATGTTTCCGATCGGCTGGGAGGAGCCCTTCGGCCTCGTGCTCATCGAGGCGATGGCTTCCGGCACGCCCGCGATCGCTTTCCGGCGCGGTGCGGTGCCGGAGATCGTCGAGCATGGCGTGACGGGTTTCATCGTCGACGATGTCGAACAGGCCGTGCGTGCAGTGCAGAAACTCGGCACCATTCGTCGCAACGATTGCCGGCGCAGCTTCGAGCGGCGCTTCAGCGCCGAGCGCATGACGCGCGATTACCTCGCGATTTATCGCACGCTGCTCGCGGATCCAGCGCAAGGCGGCGAGGAATGGGCACCCGGCGACCCGATGCAGGCATGACGATTGCCGTTCCCGGTTGCATTCACTCGCGTAATTGGCCATGCGCATCGCCCAGGTTTCCACTCTTTATGAGAGCGTGCCGCCGCGACGTTACGGCGGCATAGAGCGCGTCGTGTCCTGGCTCACGGAAGAACTCGTGAAGATGGGACACGACGTCACGCTCTTTGCAAGCGCCGACTCGCGCACACGCGCGAAGCTCGTCGCGAGTTCGGACTGCGCCGTGAGACTGCTCGAAGACACCGCCGATCCGCAAGCCTTCCACTTCGCGATGCTCGAGGACGTCGTGCGCGCGTCCGGCGATTTCGACATCGTGCATTTTCATACGGACTACATGAGCTTTCCGTACGCGCGCCGGCTCGATGCCGCGCACGTTACGACGCTTCACTGGCGGCTCGACGTGCCCGGCCTCGACGCGCTTTACCGGCGTTTCGCCGATGTGCCGCTCGTGTCCATCTCCGATGCGCAGCGCGAGCCGATGCCGTGGGCCGGCTGGACCGCGACCGTGCATCACGGCATGCCCGCGGCGTTGCTGCCGTTTCAGGCGCGGGCGGAACAGCATCTCGCGTTCGTCGGACGTATCGCGCCATCGAAGGGACCGGACGCGGCCATCCGCATCGCGCGGCGGGCGAACGTGCCGCTCAGGATCGCGGCGAAGATCGACGAAGCGGATCGCCCCTACTTCATTCGCGATGTCGAACCGCTCATCGAGGCGCCGCACGTCGAATTCGTCGGCGAACTCGACGATCACGGCAAGCGCGGACTGCTCGGCCATGCCCGCGCGATGCTCTTTCCGATCGCCTGGCCGGAGCCCTTCGGCATCGCGATGATCGAAGCGCTGGCGTGCGGCACGCCGGTCATCGCGTTCGGGCGCGGTTCGGTGCCGGAGATCATCGAGCATGGCGTGAGCGGGTTCATCGTGCGCGACGAGGACGAGGCGGTCGAAGCCGTCGCGCGATTGCCGGAGATCGACCGGCGCGCATGCCGCGCGCGCTTCGAGCAGTTTTTCACGGCGGAGCGCATGGCGCGTGCTTATGTCGAGGTCTACGAGCGGCTCGTGCGCGAGCGCACCGCGCGGCTCACATTGACGGAGGTTTGAATGCGCTGCATGGTGGTTGCAAGCGATTACGACGGCACGCTGGCGGAGCATGGCCGCGTCGATGAAGCGACGTGGCGCGCCGTCGACCGGCTGCGCGAATCCGGCCGCCATATGGTGCTCGTGACCGGCCGCGAACTCGACGATCTGCTGAGTCTGTGCGACGGCATCGACCGGTTTTCGTATGTGGTCGCGGAGAACGGCGGCGTGCTCTATCACCCGGCGACGCGCGAGCGCACGCTTCTCGCGCCGCCGCCGCCCGCCGCGTTCGTCGAAGCGATGCGGCAACACGGCGTGAAGCACCTGAGCGTGAGCGAGACGCTCGTCGCCACATCGCGCCCGTACGACGAACAGGCGCACGAAGCGATCCGCGAACTCGGCCTCGATCTGCACGTCGTGTTCAACGGCGACGCGGTGATGATTCTCGCGCCCGGCATCAGCAAGGCGACGGGGCTCGATGCCGCCCTCGATGCGATGGCGCTCTCGCCGCGCAATGCCGTCGGCGTCGGCGATGCGCAGAACGATCATCCGCTGCTGGACGCGTGCGAGTTCGGCGCCGCGGTCGGCAACGCGCTCGATGTGCTGAAGGCGCACGCGGATATCTGTCTCGAAGGCGTCGCCGGGGCGGGCGTCGCGGAACTCATCGACAAGATTCTGGCCGACGACCTCGCACACCTGAGCCGACGCGACGCGCGGCACAACCTGCTGATCGGGCATCGCACCGTAAGCGGCGATGGCGGCGATGAAGACACCGCCGAAACGCTCGAACAGCAAGGCACCGTCGCGCTGCTCGCCGGGCAGTCGGGCGGCGGCAAGTCGACCCTGCTCACCGGACTCATGGAGCGTCTGTGCGCGGCGGGATATCAGTTCTGCGCGCTCGATCCGGAAGGCGATTTCGACAATCTCGAAAAGACGCTCGCCATCGGCAATGCGGAGCACGCGCCCAAAGGCGACGACATCATGAAGTTGCTGCGCCAGCCGCGCCAGCCTGTCGTCGCGAATCTGATGCACGTTGCGTTCGCCGAGCGGCCTTCGTACTGCGCGGAACTGCTCGCCGAGCTGCAATCGACGCGCGCGCTCAACGGGCGGCCGCACTGGATATTGTTCGACGAGGCGCATCAGCTTTTCCCGAACGCCGCGAACGCCGCCGACGAAACCCTGCCGGAGCAACTCGGCCCGGCCATTTTCGCGACGGTGCATCCGAACGCGATCTCGCAGCGCGTGCTCGAACGCGTCAACGTGTTCATCGGCGCAGGTCCCGGCGCCTGGGAAGCGCTCGAGGAGTTCGCGCGCGCCGCGGGCATCGCGATGCCGCGCCGGCTATCGGACGCGCCCGAAGTCGGTCAGGCGCTCGTCTGGCGGCGCGAGCCGCTCAGCGGCGACGCCTGGGGCGATCCGCGCATCGTTCGCGTGGAGCCGGCCAAAACGCAGCGTCGCCGTCATGTGCGCAAATATGCGGCGGGCATGCTTATCCCCGAGCGCAGTTTCTACTTTCGCGGGCCGGAGAATCGGCTCAAGCTGCGCGCGCACAACCTCACGCTTTTCCTCGAACTGGCCGATGGCGTCGATGAAGACACATGGCTCTTTCATCTGCGGCGCGGCGACTATTCGACGTGGTTCCGCGATGTAATCGGCGACGCCGAACTCGCCGACGAAACCGCCGCCGTCGAGCGCGAACATCGGGATTCCGCCGAGGAGAGCCTCGCTGCGATCACCCGTCTCGTGCAGGTGCGCTATACGCAGCCCGAGAATCCGGTGTTGCCGAACGTGCTCGCGCCCGGCGCGAAGGGCGGCGAACGAACGCCGCCATGAGAACCGGCTTGCAAGCGTCGCTCCCTTCGAGCGCGCGACCGCATCGCACGATCAGTCTTCTTCGAAGAGATGCCGGTACTGATGCGGCTGCGAGCGCAGATACTGCTTCGGCGCGCGCACCTGTGCGCCCAGCTCCGCCGCGGCGTGCCAAGGCCAGCGCGGGTCGTACAGGGCCGTGCGCGCGAGCGCGATCATGTCGGCATCGCCGGTTCCGACGATGGCCTCCGCCTGTTCGATGCCCGTGATCAGCCCGACCGCGATGACCGGCATCCCGACCGCCTGCTTCACGGCGCGCGCGAGCGGCACCTGATAGCTCGGCCCGACCGGAATCTTCTGCGCCGGATGAAGCCCGCCGCTCGATACGTGAACGGCATCGCAGCCGCGCGCTTCGAGCGCTTTGGCGAATGCGACGGTCTGCTCGATGTCCCAGCCGCCGTCGACCCAATCGGTGCCGGACACGCGGATCGTCACCGGCCGCTCGGCGGGAAATGCGGCGCGCACGGCGTCGAACACTTCGAGCGGAAAACGCATGCGGTTCTCGAGCGAACCGCCGTATTCATCGTCGCGCCGGTTCGACAACGGCGACAAGAACTGATGCAGCAAGTAGCCATGCGCCGCGTGGATCTGAACGAGATCGATGCCGAGACGCGCCGCGCGCGTGGCGGCCGCCGTGAACGCATCGCGGATGCGCGCGAGTCCGGCCGCATCGAGCGCGACCGGCGGCGCTTCACCGTCCTCATAGGCGACGCTCGAAGGCGCTTCGGTCTGCCAGCCATGCGCGTGATCGGCTGGAATCTGGGCGCCGCCTTCCCACGGCACATCGGTCGATGCCTTGCGTCCCGCGTGACTCAACTGGATCGCGACCGGCATGTCCGACCATCGCCGGATGCCGTCGAGCGTGCGCTTCAGCGCCGCTTCGGTTTCGTCGTTCCAGAGACCGACATCCGCATATGTGATGCGTCCCTCCGGCAGCACGGCCGTTGCTTCGATGGTGAGCAAGGCCGCGCCGGACAGCGCGAGCTGACCGAGGTGAATCAGATGCCAGTCGTTCATGCAGCCGTCTTCGGCGGAGTACTGGCACATCGGCGCGATCACGATGCGATTGGCGAGGGCCAGATTGCGCAAGCGCGCAGGTTGGAACAGTGCAGGCTGTGACATGGACAGGTTCCTTGGCGGTTGTGACGTCGCGCGGGGCGCGACCCATGCCGTCGTCGCCAGCAATGGCTATTCCGTGCGACATTCAAGCCGGGCGCGCGGACATCACAGCAGCTTCGACAACACAGGCAGCAGAACGGGCACGACGAACGCGGTAAACACGCCGTTCAGCCCCATGCCGAGGCCGGCGAACGCGCCCATCTCTTCGCTGACCTGAAAGGCGCGCGCCGTGCCGATGCCATGCGACGCCACGCCGAGCGCGAAGCCGCGCGCCTCGACGTCGGAAACGCGCAGCACATTGAGGATACCCCGCGCGGTGACGGCGCCGAACACGCCCGTCGTGATGACGAGCACCGCCGTCAGCGAAGGCACGCCGCCGATCTCCTTCGCCACGGCCATCGCGATGGGCGTCGTCGCGGACTTCGGCGCGAGCGATGCAATCGACTGACGCGACGCCCCGAGCAAGGCCGCCACGGACACGGCGGATACGATCGCGGTCAGCGAGCCGGCGGCGAGACTCACGAGAATCGGCCACGCGAGCCGCTTCAGATTCGCCCACTGCCGATAAAGCGGCAACGCCAGCGCGACCGTGGCCGGCCCGAGCAGAAAATGCACGAACTGCGCGCCGTCGAAATACGTTTCGTAGGCCGTGCCGCTCGTCTTGAGCACCACGACGACGATGGCCACCGAAATCAGCACCGGATTGGCGAGCGGATTGAAGCGGCACGCCGCGTAGATGCGCTGCGCGATGAGGTACGCGAGCAGCGTGATGGTAAGGCCGAGCAGCGGCGTGGCCGCCAGATAGACCCAGATCGCTCCGAAGTGCGGCACCGGGATCATGTGCGGTCTCCGTGTTCATGGGCGACGCGGCGGCGGCCGCGCAGCATCGCACGCATGACGAGCGCGGTGACGGCGATCGCGAGTGTGGTACTGACTGCAACGGAGAACACGACGGCAAGCACGTCGCCGCGCAGCGCATGCGCCGAAACCATGATGCCGACGCCCGCCGGCACGAACAGCAGAGACAGGTGCCGGAGCAGTTCGAGCGCCGTGGGTTCGAGCGTGGCCGCGGCGGCCGGACGCAATGCGCAGTATCCGGCGAGCAGAAGCATGCCGATGACCGGGCCGGGCACCGGCAGGCTGAAGAGATAGGAAAGCCCTTCTCCGAGACACTGGAAAACGAGCAATGTAGCAATTGCGGCGAGCATGGGAAAAACTCCTGGTGCGTGCGATGTTCATGCCTTCTTTCGGCAGCGGACGAAGCGTACCCGAGATGCTCGGGAAGCGCGTGACTCGCCCGCACATCGGGCACGGGCTGGTCGATCCATCTGCCCCGCTCGATGCGACTTTGTGCAAAAAAAAGGCCCGCCTGAAAACGGCGGGCTGAAGCCACGGAAGATAACGCGCCATTCAAGGCGCGCTTGAAGTATCGCGCTTTATTTTCATGTCGCAACAGTACGAAGGGCATCCTAACTATTCGTCGTCATGCCACGAACATGCGCGGCATGACGATTGCGAGTCATCGGGCAGCGCGAAGCGCGATTGCTTCGCTCATCCGTTCACATCGATCCGGGAGACACCATGGCTCAACCGACCGAACACCTGCTCGACTGGCTTCGCGACGCGCACGCGATGGAACAGCAAGCCGAGCAAATGCTGCGCGCGCAGTCCGGGCGCCTCGAGCACTATCCGCAACTGAAGGCGCGTATCGATCAGCATCTGGAAGAAACGCTGGACCAGCAGAAGATCGTCGCCGCGTGCATCGAGCGGCTCGGCGGCAGCACATCGACGGTCAAGGATCTTGCCGCCAAGATGATGGCCTTCGCGCAAGCGGCGGGCGGCATGACCATGACCGACGAAGTCGTGAAAGGCGCCATCATGAGCTATGTGTTCGAGAACATGGAGATCGCGTCCTACACCTCGCTGATTGCGGCAGCGACGCGCTGCGGCGATGCCGAAACCCGGGCCGCGTGCGAACGGATCCTGCCTCAGGAGCAGGCAATGGCGCAATGGCTGCTCGAACACATCCCTTCCATCTCGACCGAATATCTCGACCGCTCGGCATCCGGTCAGGAAGCGAAGAAATAAGCCTTGCAGAAGGCTTCGACATGTTCGTTCATCCAGTCGTCATACCTAGCCGGAACACACCATGAGCCAGTATCCCGCGACCGACAACCAGCAAGCGAAGGGCCACTCGCTTGCCCGTGGACTCGCATTCTTCAGTCTCGCATTGGGAACCGCCCAACTGCTTGCGCCCCGTACCGTCGCACGCATGTCCGGCCTGCGCGTCAGCCCTGGCCTCGTCAGGCTGTATGGGCTGAGAGAGATTGCCTGCGGCATCGGCATACTTTCGTCGCGCGATCCGTCTCCGTATCTGATGGCGCGCATCGGCGGCGACGCGCTCGATCTGATGACCGTGGCGACGGCGCCACGCGAACGCCGGCAAGGCGCGCACACGCGTGCGCTCGGCGCCTTGCTCAACGTCGCGGGCGTCACCGCGCTCGATGCGCGCGCGGTGACTTCGCTGTCCGATGACCGGGCGCGGCAGCGCAGCGAACGCTCGGAGCATTACGCCCAGCTTTATCTTGACCGCACGGGCTTTCCGCGTCCGGCGGACGAGATGCGCGGCGCAGCGCGAAGCGATGGCAACGGCGCCTGAGTGCGGAGTCGGCAATGCATGCGCTCGTCACGCTGATGGAATAACGCTTGCTCGATCTCACTACCTTCAGCCAATCGAGCGATCACCATGACCCACTTCTTCATGCCTGCATCGCAGTACACAGCGCGTCTGCCGCTGCTTCAATGGCTGTCGGCTCCCGACGAGGATGCCGACGACGATCCCGACGACGTCCTCGACGAAACCGGCGAGATCACCAACCGCAGCAATGGCAAGAGCGGCACCGATACCACGGCGGAACCCGATCCCAAGCCGGACAACCATCAGGCATCGACGAGGCAATCATGACCGACGAACAGACGCCGCAGCATATCGAAGGGCAGCCGGTGCCGGGACACACCGAGAACATCCCGGCGAACCCGAAGGAGCCGGCGCCGCGCGGCCCCAACGAGGATCGCGCGCCGGACGCCGGTCCCGCTACCAAGCCGGGAACACCGCCGGGCACGCAAAGCGAAGGCGACCGCCTGAAGTCACCCGACTGACATCGGCGCTGCCGGTCGAACGCAGCGCCATTTGACTCGATAAGTCCATGAGGAGCACGCCATGAACCGAACCATCACGATCAGGGCCATGTTGATCGCCGCAGTGACGGCGTCCGTCTGCTTTACGTCGGGCTGCAACCGCAATACGAGCGGCGGAAGCACCGCGGCAAGCGACAGCGCAGGGTCATCCGCGCCGGCTGCCGCCCGCTTCCCGGCGACCGCCGCCAGCGACGCACCCGCGGGTGCGAGCCAGTAAGCGAACAGGTACGACTGGCGAGGCGGCGTCGCGCCGCGCATTGCCAGGTCGGCTTCGCCCGCGCCGGGGTTGACCGGCTTTGCCGTCGGTCGGATGCGGTGCGGGTAAGTCGTCGATTGCTGCGCAATTGAATCGGCATCCGAAACATTCACATCGCGAGAACGTCGCCGCCCTCTTCCAGTCGATTACCCGATACCCTATTCTCCCGGTGCCATCGACATATCGGGCGTACCCGCCGACGTCGAGCGCGCTTTGGCATCCGTCGAACTTACCTCTCTCGGCATGTCCCCCGGAATTCGATTCCAAGGGCTCGATACCGGCTCACTGTGATACGTCATGCCCGACGTGGCGGCACCGTGAGATCCGCCGCTGCCATTTCCACCGTTGCCATTACCACCTGCAACTGCCGAGCTTGCAGCTAACAACGTCGCGATGGAAACCGACAACGCAAGGGTTCTACGGACATCGAGTTGGTGAAGCATGGGAGTTCTCCAATCTTGTTCAGATTCAAGTAAGTTTTACGGCGTTGGCCACAATCTACCGACGTATCAGTCAATACGAACGCTCGCCAAACACAGACGCACGGCTTCAAGAAAATCGTGCGAGCAAACAAAAGAATCCATGACGCCGTATCTATCCGGCCCTTAAACACGCCGACGACCGCCGCGCCAACGGTAAGTTTGACGTCGTACGAACATCTGAATAGACTTCGCCTTCGCGCCCCGCCTCGAAGTCCCATGATTGCCCATCAGGAAACATCTGTCCCGGACAGCACTGCGCTCGATATCCCCGTTCCGCCACGCGACTTCGGCGTGACCCGGCGCATGCTGCTCGCCGTGCTTGCAGCATCAATCATCACACCATTGCTTTTTCTCGCCACGTACGGTTATTTCGGTTTTCAAACCAGAATCGCGGATTCGACTGAAGGAATCGACAGACTCTCGCGAGTTGCCGAGGAGCAGGCCGTAAAAGTCCTCGACGTGAATCAGGAGGTATCGCTTCGAATAATGGCCTTTCTCGGTGACGACGGGGATGTCCCACTTCGCGCGCGACAGCAATCTGTTCATCGCTTTCTGAGGCAAACCGCCGAGCGGGTGCCATCGGTTTTCTCGATTGCTGTCTTTGGCCGGAAAGGAAATTTGCTTGCCAGCAGCAGCACCTATCCGGTCGGCCTTCAATCGATTGGAGACCGCTCGGATATCTGGTCTGCACGCCATGCCGCTTCTGCGGCAGTTGGCATGCTGCGGCCCGAACAAATATCCGACCCGGCTCGGGACGTTTTCGATGTGACGTTCCCTCGATACGACTCGAGTGGCCAGTATCTCGGTGTCTTGGCCATATCCCTTCGACGCGATTATTTCTCGTCGTTCTACGACCGGCTGACCGCACATGACCGGGCTTTGACGGTGGGCCTTTTCCGAAGCGACGGTACTACGCTCGTTCGATTTCCCGAGCCGAAAGCGCGACGCGCACCGACAAGCAGTCAACCCTTGCTGGAAGCTATTCAGGCTAATCGGCAAAGCGGACGTCTCAAGGGTTTCTCGACGCTCGACGGCGTCGAGAAGCTCCTGGTGTATCGAGAGGTCGGCTCATACCCGCTTTACGTGACCTCCGGAATCCCGGTCTCGACGGTTACATACAGATGGTTGCGACACGACGGTCTTATCGCCATCGCGACGCTGGTTCCATGCGTAGGCATCTGGTTTCTGGTCGTGTTCAGTTTGAGCCGTCTGAAACGTGAACGAACGGCGTGGGACAGATGGAAAGCCGAGTTCGGGATGCGCGTTTCCGCGGAAGCAACAAGCCGTCAGATGAAGCGTATGGGCGCACTCGGCAATCTCGTGGCAAACGTCGCGCATGACTTCAACAATCTCCTCATGGTGGTCAAGGCGAACATGGAACTGGCCCGTCGCAAGCACTTCAACGGACTGGAGAAAGAAGTCATCGCAGTGGAACGGGCTTCCGCTTCGGCGGAGGTCCTGGCAAGGCGGCTACTCAGCGTCGCTCGCAAGCAGCCGCTGCGTGAGGAGTTCGTGGATGTCAAAGATTGGCTCGAACGGGAAGCCTCTCTGATTCAGATGTCGCTCAATGAGCGCATCCGCTTTCACATCAGGTCTTCTGACGAAATCTGGCCAATCTACGTTGACCAAACCGAACTTCAATCGGCGCTGATAAACCTTGCGGTGAATGCCAGGGATGCAATGCCCGGCGGCGGCGACTTTACCATTCGCACCAGGAACATCACGCTCGATACTTCGAAAGGAAGCTTGAAGCCCGGTGACTATGTTGTCATCGCTTGTTCCGATACCGGCGTCGGCATGCCGGCATCAGTGATGCAACGCGCATTCGAGCCGCTTTTTACGACCAAAGCCGCGAACGCTGGCACGGGGCTCGGCCTTGCGCAGGTCATCGCGATGTGCGAGCAGGCGCGCGGAACAGCACGTATCGAGAGCGAGGAAGGTAAAGGAACGACCGTGTCGCTCATTCTTCCCCGTGGCTCCGGGCAGGCCGAAGCCAAAGCCAAAGCGACGACCGTGTCTCCCTCACCACCCGTCACGGTGACGGAGGCGACCAAGGGTTCCATTTTGCTGGTCGAAGACAACGAGGAAGTGGCCGCGGGACTTTCGGCCGTACTGGAGGTGTTCGGCTGGCAATCCCGACACGAACTCACCGGAGATGCAGCGCTAGGTCTGCTGGAGGACGGCGCGAAGTTCGATCTCATTCTCTCCGACATTCAAATGCCTGGGCTCAACAACGGAATCGATGTTGCGGAAAAAGTGCGGCGGAAATGGCCGAAGCAGGCTATTGCGCTGATGACCGGCTATGCCGATGAGTTCGAACGAGCAAAAAACGCCGGTGTAACGATTCTTTCCAAGCCCTTCAACATCGACGACCTTCAGGCTTTGCTGCAGAGCGTAGCACCCGCGATCAGGTGATTCGTCCGTCTCGCCCATCGCCGCCAACGCGATGAACATCGTCGCTGCCGCAGCAAATGGAAGCGGAGTCAGCCGCTTCGCCGACTTAAGCCGTCACCGCCGTGCGCTGACGACTGACAAGCTGATTGTCCTTGCCTTCGACGAGGCGAGTCAGCGCGATATCGAACTGAATTTCCTTGTAAGCGTCCGCCTTTAGACCGAGCGCAAAGCCGCCCTTCTTTTCGACGACATGAGGAATCAATTCCTCGCGCGTGGCATACGCGAAGTCATCCCAAATGAGCGGATCGCCCTCGATGTTGATCTGCGTGGTCAGCTTGCGGAAGTTATCGCTCGTCACGAAGAAATGAACGTGTGCAGGACGATTGCCATGCCGTGCAAGCGCGTTCAGCAATTCTTGCGTCGAACCGTGAGGCGGGCATCCATAGCCTACGGGCATGAGCGTTCGGAACTCGTACTTGCCGTCTGGTCCTGTTCTCACCGCGCCACGCAAGTTGAAGTCACTCTGTGCGCCGGTCGGATCGAAATGCGAGTAGAAGCCTTTGGAGTTTGCATGCCAGCACTCCACGACGGCATCCGCGACAGGCTTGCCGTCGGGACCGGTTACGGTGCCGCGAATGACAAGCGGCCCGGCGTCATCGTCCGGATTGAGGTCGATCTTCGCCACACCATCGCGCAACGGTGCGCCCGCCACATACAGCGGACCTTCGATGGTGCGCGGTGTGCCGCCGTGAATGTCCGCGTGACGGTCCTGCGCATCCATGCGAATGTCGAGAAACTTCTCGAGACCGAGACCCGCCGCGAGCAAGGCCGCTTCCCCGTCGCGACCGAGCCGGTTGAAGTAGTTCACGCCTGCCCAGATTTCATCGGGCGTCATATCGAGGTCGTCGATGGCCTTGAACAGGTCGCTTAGCAGCCGATGCGTGATCTGCTTCGCACGTGCATTGCCGTTATCGCTGTTGAGATTGGCGGCGGCCGAAAGCAGGCCCTGAACTTCCTTCGTATCGAATACTTTGACGCTCACGATGTTGTCTCCATAGGTATGGGGGTACGACACAGGTCTTCCGTTCCGCGGTACCACGCGCGGACTCACGCGTCGTCTCGACGACAAATTAGGCCGCACCCGCATATCCGTCAAATAGATCAAATGTGGTTGATGCCATCCATGAAATGGATGACATCCCGGCGCGAATGTCGGCTGGCTTCAAAACTTGTGGCGGATGCCCACGCGGACCGTGCTTTGACGATCGCTCGTCGACGGCGTGAGGTTGTTGATCGCCGCAACCGCCGCTGTGCCGGTGGAATCGATGCCGGATGCCTTCTGGTACACGCCGATCAGATAGACATCGGTGCGCTTAGACAGGAAGTAATCGGCGCCGAGCGCGCCTTGGTAATACTTGGCGCCGGGATTGTTGCCGGTGGCCGAATCGACGTCGCCGCCCTTCGTGTAGTCGAATGCCGCGCCGAGCAGGAGCGCCGGCGTGAGCTGATACCTGAAGTTGACTTCGACGTTATTGAAGTTCGCATTGCCGGAATAGCCGCGCGGATTGGGACCGGAGTTCGCGGTATCGCCGAGGTTCTTGAACTGCACGTTGGAATACGTTGCACCCACCGTGGCCGCGCCGAATGCATAAGCAGCGCCTGCCGCGACCACCTGATAGGTACGAGCCGATGCATAGCCGCTATAGACGGGCGAAGAGATAAAGTTCGCGCTCGCAGCGGGCGGCGTGCTTGCGCCGTTGTCGCCGAAGAAGCCGACGTTCGGATTGCGCGCGTTCAGGTAACCGACGCCCAACGTCAGCGGGCCGTTCGCATAGCCCGCACCGAGCGACCACAATTGGTTGCGCGAGACCGCACCCGCGACGCCGCCCAGGCTGTAGACGCCGCCGAAGGTAACGCCGTAGTAAGCCTTACTAACGAACTTGATCGCGTTGTTCACGCGATACGCGTTGTTGAGGTTATCCAGATCGCCTGGATGCGCGCCGATATATCCCGCCCACTGGGTACCGGACTCGAACGGGCCCACATAATCCACGACCGAATCGTATTGCCGCCCGAGCAACACGGTGCCGTAAGCACTGGACAAGCCCACGTACGCCTGCCGGCCGAACATCAGACCTTGCGTGCTGCCGCGGTTCTTCTGCGCAAGCGAGCCGTTATTCAGGTCGAAGCCGTTCTCGAGTACGAACAGCGCAGCAAGCCCGCCGCCAAGCTCTTCCCTGCCTCTCAATCCCCAGCGGCTGGCCTGCATGACGCCGCTCGACAGGTTGTAGAGATTGTGGCCGCCGGCGTTCGATGTCCAGTTGAAGCCATCGTCGACGATGCCGTACAGCGTCACCGCACTTTGTGCGTGCGCCGTGCCTGCAACTGCAAGCAGCGCCAGAGAAGTTCCCAAGGCGAGTTTCATACGTGCGTGTTCCATGCGAGTCGTTCTGTTGATTGACGCAATGAAGGCTCATTGCGGTGATGAATGCGATGCGCCACGCAGTCTGCGGCCACTCGTTTCACGCGGCAAATAAGCCAAAAGCATGACCGGCGATAAGCGCGATCGATATGTCATGCGAGGCAAGGGCTATTCCGTACGACATGCAACGGCACATGCACCAGATTCATGTCGCGCATTTTTGTCTCGAATTTGACCGCGATTATCGAGGCTCATATCGTGGGCCCATCGCATCGCATCGATACGACTCGCACCGCTTCTTGAGCATCAGGGAAGCGGGAACCATCACCTCATGTCTTCCCCAACCATGAACCCTGAAGCTCTGAATTCCGACCTGAGCGCGCTCGCTCAAACCCGATCGGCTCGTCGCCCAAGCAACGTGCGCCGTGCAGTCACGACGGCAGTGCTCGGCCAGATCCTCGAGTGGTATGACTTCTTTCTGTACGGCACCGCCGCCGCGCTCGTCTTCGGCAAGCTGTTCTTTCCGGTCGGCACCGATCCGCTCACGGGCACCATCGCCGCATTCGGCGGCTTCACGGTCGGCTTCATCGCGCGACCCATCGGCGGCGTGCTATGCGGACATATCGGCGACCGTTACGGCCGCAAGGTCGTGATGATGCTGACCCTTCTCACGATGGGCACCGCCACGGTCCTGATGGGCGTTTTGCCGACCTATCAGCAGGTCGGCATTGCGGCGCCCGCGATGCTCGTTCTGTTGCGCATTCTTCAGGGACTGGCCGCCGGCGGCGAATGGAGCGGCAGTATCCTGCTGATCCACGAGAACGCGCCGCAATCGAAGCGCGGCGCGCTCGCGGCGTGGAGCCCGTGTGGCGCGGCACTCGGCTTCGTCCTGTCCACCGGTGCGTTCCTGCTGGTGCAGAACTTGCCGGCGGGCGACTTCCAGAGTTGGGGATGGCGCCTTCCGTTTCTCGCGAGCGCCGCACTCGTTCTTCTCGGCTTGTGGATGCGCCGCTCCGTCGGAGAAAGTGCCGCATTCGCCGAAGTCAAGGCGACGCGCCACGAAAGCCGGATGCCTGTCATCGAAGTGCTGCGCCAATGTCCGCGCGAAGTGCTGACCGTGTTCGGCCTGCGCTTCGGCGAGGGCGCGGCGTCCTACCTCTTCTTCGCATTTTCGATCGCCTACGGGCAGTTTCTGGGCATCAAGTCGAGTTGGGTTCTGAGCGGCCTGTGCATTTCGATGCTGCTGATGATCCCCGTTTCGCTCTTCTTCGGCTGGGTGACCGACAAGGTCGGACGCAAGCCGGTGTATCTCGCCGGCGCAATCGCCATCGTACTGGTCGCGTGGCCGTACTTCGCGCTGCTCGGCTCGGGCGAGTACTGGAAGGTGGTTGCGGCGCTCGTCCTCGCGAACAGCATCACGCTTGGCATTCTCGAAGGCGCGCAGCCCGCGTTCATCAGCGAGATGTTGCCGGTGCACCTGCGTTTCTCGGGACTCGGCATTGGCCGGGAAGTCTCTTCCGTACTCGGCGGCGGCCTCTCGCCGATGATCGCCACCGCGTTGCTCGCCCACTATCACAGCGCCGTGCCGGTCGCCATTTATCTGGGCGTACTGGGCCTGATCACCGTCGTCGCCACGCTGCTCGCACGCGAGACGTATCCCAAAGCGATGCGCGCCGCTGCACGCCGTCAGCCCGAATGACATCGACACACATCGACCGAGAGGTATCACCTATGCAAGCCCTTCGAAGCGAAGCCATCATCGATTCGCAAAACGACTATCCCGAGTACGCCGGACCGCTGCACCTCGATACGCTGATCGAGGAAGTCGAGCGCCGCCGCGACGAGTTCGACGCCCTGTCCCACGTGCCGCGCGATATGATCGGCAAGATGAAGCGCGCGGGGATTTTCCGCGCGAGCACGCCCGAACGTTTCGGCGGCGATGCGCTGCCGCCCGCGCGCTTCCTCGAGATGCTCGAACGTATCGCGATCGCGGACGGATCGGCCGCCTGGGTCGCGGCGTTCGGCTCCGCGAACACGTACCTGGCTTCACTGCCTGTGGAGACCCAGGCGCGAATCTATGCGGCCGGTCCCGATCAGGTCTTCGCGGGCGGCTTGTATCCGCTGCAAAAGGCCGAGCGCGCGCCCGGCGGATTCCTCGTGTCGGGACAGTGGCGCTTTGCGAGCGGCTGCAAGGGCGCGGACTGGATCGGCGTGGGAATCGGCGGGGCGCCGGCCGGCACCGACGACAAGAACGCCGGCAAGCCTTTTACTGCGGTTTTCCCGGCGAGCGAAGTGGAGATCGTCGATAACTGGAACGTGGTCGGCATGCAGGGCACGGGCAGCCATGATCTGCGCCTGAAGGACAAATACGTCGAGGAACAATGGACCTTCGTGCGCGGCGGCACGCCGCTGATCGATGAACCGCTGTACCGGTATCCCGCCGTCGCGTATCAGGCGCAGGTGCATGCGGCAGTGAACATCGGCCTGGCGCGCGCGGCGCTCGACCTGCTGGCGGGGATGTCCGGCGTGACGAAAACCACGACCGGTGCGCCGCGTCTCGCCGATCGCGCCTACTATCGTTCCGGGCTCGCGCAGGCGGAAGCACAACTGCGCAGCGCGCGGGCGTTCTTCTTCGAGTGCGCGGAAGCATCGTGGCGCACGGTGCTCGCGGGCGACCCGGTGTTGCCTGCCGAAGCAAACTTGCTGCGTCTTTCGGCGACGCACGCGGCCCACACCTGCGCCGATATCGTGATGCAGGCGTACAAGATGGCGGGCATCGGCGCGATCTACCGCGAGAACCGGATGCAGCGTCTGGTACGCGATTCGATCGTCGTCACGCAGCACGCCTTTCTCGGCGAAGGCAATTACGACGCATCGGGCGCGATCTTCGTCGGCATTCCGCCCGTTACGCCGTATCCCTGAACCCGCGAATCCGAAAGGACATCTGCCATGACACACGATCAAGCGCGCACACAGTTTCGCAACGCGATGGCCTCGCTCGGCGCCGCCGTCAACGTCATTACCACCGACGGCCCGCACGGACGCTGCGGTATCACGGCAAGCGCCGTGTGCTCCGTGACCGATACGCCACCCACGATGCTCGTCTGCATCAATCAGTCGAGCTACGTTCACGATGTGTTGCTCGCTAACGGCCGGGCGTGCATCAACGTGCTGGGCGCGCACGCGCAGGAACTGGCGCGCGTGTTCGCGGGCATGGACGGAGGCTCGATGGACGAACGCTTTGCGCGCTGCGGTTCGCGGCCTGGCGCATTGCAACTTCCCGTGCTCGACGATGCAATCGCGAGTCTCGAAGGCCGTATCGTCGACAGCAAGCAGGTCGGTTCGCATTCAGTGCTTTTCGTACAGGCAGAACACATCGGCTCGCGCGAAGACGGCGATGGGCTTGTGTACTTCGGCCGGCAGTTTCATCGGCTCGCGCGCGCGGCTGCTTCCTGCGAGGCGGCGTAAGCATGCAAATCTGCCTGTTTCTGATCGGTGCGGGCGGACAGCGCCCGCTGGTCGATATTGCGCCATTGCAGCGCATCGACGGCTTGCGCAGTCTGGTCGTGCACGAGCCGATGGCGCAACACGTCGATCCGCGCATTCCGCCCGCGGCCGATGCGCCATCGTGCGTGCTTCAACTGTATTTCGATGAACTCGCCGCGCTCGAAGCTGCCGCGAGACTCGATGGCCCGATCCATCGCGCGCTTCGAGAACCTTTGATCGCCGGGCGCTTCATGCAGCAAGTCATGGCCGTGCGCGCGCTGGCCTCGCACGCGCCATCCACCCAAGCGCGCATTCAGCGCTGCACCTATCTCGTCGCGTACGAAGGGCCGGCCGAGGACTTCGACACATGGCTCGCGCATTACCTGCGGCATCACGCGCCGTTGATGTCCACCTTGCCGCGATTGCGCGAGCTGGAGATCTACACGCGCATCGATTGCACCATCGGCCTGCCTTGCACGCGCGCGAATGCGATGCAGCGCAACAAGGTCGTCTTCGACGATGCGTCCGCGCTCGCCGACGCACTCGCCTCGCCGGTGCGCGAATCGATGCGGCGCGATTTCCATACCTTGCCGCCCTATCGCGGAGCCACGCCGCATTTTGCAATGCACAGCACATACGGTAATCTCGCCACACATTGATGGCCGCATGGCGCGACCAGCGCTCGTTCGTGAGTCAACCGTGTATGACGAAGCCCAACTCCGGTATCGCCGATCTCAATCTGCTGCGCGTGTTCCTCGCCATCTGGGATTTGCGCAGCCTGACCGCCGCCGGCGAACGTCTCGAACTGACGCAGCCCGCGGTCAGTCATGCGCTACGGCGCTTGCGCACGATCTTCGGTGATCCGCTTTTCGTGCGCACGCCCACCGGCATGGTGCCGACCGATGCCGCGCATCGGCTGTATCCGCCGCTCGCGCAGGCGTTGTCGATCATCAACGAGGCGGTCCAGCAACTCGCCAGCTTCGATCCCGCGACCGCCCGGCGCGTGTTTCGCATTTCGATGTCGGACATGTCGGAATTCTTTTTTCTGCCGCCGCTCGTCGCGCTGCTCGACCGCGAGGCGCGCGGCATTCGAATCGAAGCGGTCAATGTTCCGGTGGAATCCGTAAGCAGCGCCATGCGCGCCGGAGAAATCGATCTTGCGCTCGGCTATGTGCCGGGTCTCGACGCGGGATGCGTGAGCGAGACGCTATTCGTCGACGAGCATGTATGCGTCGTGCGCGCCAATCATCCGTTACGCAAGTCGCGGCCGACACGCGACGACCTGACCGCCTTGCGCTACGTCTACGCGAGCACCAACGCGACGGGCCATCGCATGGTCGAGCAATGGCTCGACGAGCTGAATTTCAAGCGCGATGTCGCGGTCCGGCTGCCGCATTTCGTCGTGGCGCCCGAAATCGTGATGAACACGGACCTTGCCGTGCTCTTCCCCAAGAGCATCGCGCTGCGCTTCAATCGTAGTAAGGCCTTTCGCATTCTGCCATTGCCTTTTGCGCTGCCGCCCATCGAGATTCAGGTGCACTCGCACACGCAATTCACGAGCGATCCGGGCGTAGCGTGGCTGCGCAATACGATCCATTCGATGTTTCGCCAGCCCGACGCGTGACGCTCATTTGCTGGGCTGATATCACGCGTTCTTTTCGGCGAATTTGACCGGGGTGAGTGTCGCCACGACACTGTTTGTCATGCGAAGCCTCAAGAAGGCTGCAGCCCTTCTCATTCAATGCGAGCAGACATGGCAACAGTTCATACCTCGACCGCCGAAACCAGCGCAGCAATGCCGGATCGCACGCTCAGACGTATCGTCATTGCGTCGGTCGCGGGCAACGCGATGGAGTGGTACGACTTCTTCGTCTACGGAACGGCGGCCGCACTAGTGTTCGGCAGTTTGTTTTTTCCGGCCAATGCGGACCCGCTGATCGGCACGCTCGGCGCGTTCGCGGCATTCGCGATGGGCTTCGTCGCACGGCCGCTCGGCGGTATCGTGTTCGGCCATATCGGCGACCGTTATGGACGGCGCGCGTCGCTCGTCTGGACATTGCTCATCATGGGCTTCGCGACGTTCGGCATCGGCCTGTTGCCGACTTACGATCACGTCGGTCTGTGGGCGCCTGTTGCGCTCGTCGCACTTCGCCTGCTGCAAGGCATCGCGTCCGGCGGCGAATGGGGCGGCGGCGTGCTGATGATCAGCGAGAACGCGCCGCCTGAAAAGCGCGGCTATTACGCGGCGTGGAGTCAGCTCGGCGTCGGCGGCGGTTTCGTTCTTTCCTCGGCGGCGTTTCTCGCGGTGCAGGCCTTGCCGCACGATCAGTTCATCTCGTGGGGATGGCGCCTGCCGTTTCTCGCGAGCATCGTGATCTTCGCGCTCGGCGTCTACATTCGTCATAGCCTGCCTGAGAGTCGCGACTTCGAGAACGCGGAAGAAGCGGGCAAGACGTCGCACATGCCGGTGCTCGAAGCGATCAAGCGTCATCCGAAGGAAATACTGATGGCGATGGGCCTGCGCGTCGCGGAGAACGGCGGCGCGTACATCTTTCTCGCGTTTTCGCTGGTGTACGGCAAGTTCATCGGCATTCCGAATTCGACGATGCTCACCGGCGTCATGCTCGCGATGGTCGTCGAAATGATCGCGATGCTGCTGTGGGGCAAGCTCTCCGATCGCATCGGACGCAAGCCCGTGTATATGATCGGCGCCGCATCGCTCGCGGCGATGGCCTTCCCGTTCTTCTGGCTGCTGGACACGCATTCGACGCCGCTCATCTGGCTTGCGCTGGTGCTTGGCACGGCCGTCTGTCACGGCGCGATGATCGGCACCTTGCCTGCGCTCGTCGGCGAATTGTTCAGCACGGAAGTGCGCTACTCGGGCGTTGCGCTCGGGCATGAAGTGGCTTCGATTTTCGCTGGCGGTCTGTCGCCGCTCCTCGCGACCGCGTTGCTTTCGCACTATCACGCGTCCTGGCCCGTCGCGGTGTTTCTCATCGCGCTCAGTCTCGTGACGGTCGTCACGCTGCGCTTCACGCACGAAACGCGTCATCAGTCACATTGATGCGATACACGATTTTTAGCCTATTTTTCTTATTCGGCGTGCGGCTCTAAGATCGATGCATGGTTGTGGGAAACACATCGAAAGGAAGGCGATCATGCAAGCTCAAACCGTGAAAGTCCGAGTCGACGCGTTGCGCGAGGAAGCGCACGGCGTGCGCTCGTTCAGCGTCTCGCGAATCGACGGCGCGCCCTTCGAACCCTATGAGCCCGGCGCGCATATCGATGTGACCGGCCCCTCGGGTGTCACGCGTCAGTACTCGCTCTGCGGCGATCCGGCATGTCTCCGGACGCAGATCTTCGCGGTCAAGAAGGAAGCGCAATCGCGCGGCGGTTCACGCGCGCTTCACGAGGAAGTGACCGTGGGCTCCGAGCTTTCCGTCGGCGCGCCGCGCAGTCTGTTCCAGCTTCACGCGGCCGCAAGCGAGCACATTCTGATCGGCGCGGGCATCGGCATCACGCCCTTGCTGTCGATGGCTTATCGGCTCGTCGCGAGCAATGCGCGCTTCACGCTGCATTACTTCGCGCGCAGCGAGGCGCATGCGGCATTCATGACCTTGCTGACGCGTGCCCCGTTCAACGCGTACGTGAAGCTGCATTTCGGCGTCGAGCGGCACGAGCAGCGCGACAAGCTCGACGAATGTATCCGCGATGCCGGTCCGAACGCACATGTCTACACATGCGGGCCGAGCGCCTTCATGGATGCCGTGGTCGAGACGGCGCAAGCTCGCCTGCCCGCGGATGCGATCCATCTGGAACGCTTCAAAGCCGAGCCGATTGCCACGGCCGAAGCCTCGTTGGACAGCTTCGAGGTGCAACTCGCAAGCAGCGGACAAACGGTTCGCGTGGACAAGAGCACGTCGATCGTCGATGCGCTCGCCTCCATCGGCATAGAAGTCGATACCTCGTGCGGCGAAGGCGTTTGCGGTACGTGCATGGTGGATGTCGTGAGCGGCGAGCCCGAGCATCGCGATCACTGTTTGAGCAAAGCGGAACGCGCGAGCAACAGCGTGATTTGCTGCTGCGTGTCGCGTTCCCGTTCGCCCGTGCTGGTGCTCGATCTCTGAGCGAAATCACATCGTCTTGAAGCTCGCGAGGGTGTCGGTCATCAGGGCGCGCATCCACGCGTTGCCTTCGTCGTCGTGAAAGTGTTCGTGCCAGTGCATCGTCACGGCCACTCTCGGCAACGGTACAGGCAGCGCGTAAATGTTGAACGCCTCGCCTCTGTTGAGGATATGCGCGAGCTTTTCCGGCAGCGTGGCGAACAGATCCGTTGCAGCCAGCACGCCGGGCACCGCCACGAAATGCGGCAACGCCAGCGCGATATTGCGTCCGACGCCTCGTCCGCGCAGCGCATCGTCGAGCGCGTCATGGCTGTGTTCGAGCGAGCGAACCTGAACGTGCGACGCGGCAAGGAACTGCGCGAGTTTCAGCTTCGTGCCTTCGGGCAGATCGTCGCGCTTGCGGGTCATGCATACATACGACTCCTCGAAGAGCACGCAATGGCGCGTGCGCGGCAATAGCGACGGCAAGTTGCCGATCGCGAAATCCAGCCGGCTCGCGCGCAACGCTTCTTCGATTTCTTCGACCGGCAACGGCTCGACCACCAGCTTCGCGCGCGGCGCGGCATCGTGCAACGCGGCGCAGATCGCCGGCAGATACGCCATCTCCCCCGCATCCGAGAGCGACAGGCGAAAGGTACGCGTGCTCGTCGCCGGATCGAAACGCTCGGCGTAACGCAACGCCTGCCGCACGGTGTCGAGCGCGCGCCCGACGATTTCGGCCAATTCCAGCGCGACGGGCGTGGGCTGCATGCCCGTGCGCGTGCGGATGAATAGCGCGTCGTCGAACAAGGTGCGTAATCGCCCGAGCGAATAGCTGACCGCCGGTTGAGAGAGCGCGAGACGCTCGCCTGCGCGCGTCAGGCTGCGCTCTTCCACGATAGCCTGGAAAACGCGCAGCAGATTCAGATCGATATGGTCGATGGATGTCATGACGGGCCGTCCGAGATATAGGCCGCACTGATTGAACGACCTGTTTTTAATCGATTTGACGCATGATCCTCGAAAAGCGAGACTGATGTCAACGAGAGGATTTGCCGAGCGCCCAGCCAAGCTCGCGTCAGTCGTTCGATCAGCCACTCAACTTCTCCGAGGAATACGATGAGTACGCCGACCTATCAGACCATCGACACCAGCGCGCTCGCCAGGCGCGCGGAGTCCGATCGCATTGCGCCTTCGCTTTACTACGATCCGGAGTTGTTCGAGGCCGAACTCGAACGCATCTTCTACAAGACGTGGGTGTGGGTTGCGCATGACAGCGAGTTGCCGAAGCCCGGCGACTTCGTGACGACGACCATCGGCCGTCAGCCGGTCATCGTCGTGCGCGACAAGACCGGAACCGTGAACGTGTTGCAGAACCGTTGCCGTCATCGGGGCGCGACCGTCTGCGAAGAGCACAAGGGCAACGCCAAGGGTTTCACATGCCCGTATCACAGCTGGTCCTATGCGCTCGACGGCACGCTGCGCGCCCTGCCCTACGGCGATGGTTATGAAGGCGTGTGCGAGAAAGGCGATCTGCCACTCAAGAAGCTGCGCGTGGGCGTTTATCAAGGGCTGATTTTCGCGAGCTTCGATGAATCGATCGAACCGCTCGAGGACTTCCTCGGCGGCGCCAAACCGTGGATCGATCTTTTCATGAAGCAGGGCGCGGGCTACCCCATCAAGGCGAATGGCGAGCACAAGTTCAGGTTCAAGGGCAACTGGAAGATCCAGCTCGAGAACACGACGGACCTGTATCACTTTCCCGTCGTCCATAAGTCATGGATGAAGTCCATCGACGATGAAACGGCCGCCGTCATCACGAGCTTCATGACGAGCGACAAGGCGTTCTGCCGATCGCTCGGCAATGGTCACAGCCTTGCCGTGCTGATGCCGGAATTCGTCGATCTCGATCAGGACGACGGCGCGCCGCTGCCCGAACGTTTCAATGAACTCGCCGCGCAACTCGCAGAGAAACACACGCCAGAAGAAGTGCGCCGCATCGTGCGTTCGCTGATGGGCGTCGGCTTCAACCTCAATCTGTTTCCGAACCTCGCGCTTTCGATGGCGTTCTTCCGCGTGCTGCGCCCGATTTCCGCGGTGGAAACGGAAATCCGCCATGTCGCGCTGGGAATGGACGGCGGCCCCGAGGAAGCCAATCGCGCGCGCTTGCGCATGCACGAGCACTTCCAGGGCCCGTTGGGCTTCGGCAGCCCTGACGACGCCGAAGCGTGGGAGCGCGTGCAGCGCGGCTCATACGCCGGCCCTGACGTACCTATCCTCGTGAACCGCGGCCTCAACCGCGAAACGACCGCACCGAACGGTGAGAAGACCGCGCATTCGACCGACGAAACCGGCATGCGCGAAGCCTACAGACAATGGCGCGCGATGATGGAGCAAGCATGATGGACGAACGCAACGCACTCTTCACGGACCAGACCTTGGCGCGCGCGATCGCATTCATCTGGCGGGAAGCGGAACTGCTCGACCGCCGGGACTATCGCGCCTGGCTGGATATGTGGGACCCGAAAGGCCATTACGTCGTGCCGATCGATCCGCGGACGACCGACTACGCGTCCACGCTCAACTACGCATACGATGACCATCACATGCGCGAGTTGCGCGTGCAGCGTATGACGTCCGGCTTTTCGGCGTCGGCCTCCGATGCGGCGCGCACGGTACGCACGGTGTCGCGCTTCACGCTCTCTGGCGACAGCGCGGACCTCGTCGAGGTCAAGTCCTCGCAGATCGTGATTGCCTACAAGCGCGGTCTGTCCACGATCTTTGCTGCCGACCTGACGCACAAGATCGATATGTCGAGCGGCGAGCCGCGTCTGTCGGAGAAGGTGATCCGCCTGATCGACTCGACCGAGGCGCTGAGCGCCATCGGCTTTCTGCTTTGAAGTCATGCGCGCGTCGTGTCGATGTCGGTCGTCCGGCATTGCTTTCAGCGATGCGCGCGCTATCCATTCGCTACGTTCATGCCAACACTCGAAGTCTATTTGCCTCAAGGTCACGCCGACGAACGCAAGGCATCGCTCATTCAAGGGCTCACGCAAGCGACCGTCGACGCGATCGGTGCGCCGGCCGAATCCGTGCGCATTCTGCTGTCGGAGTTGCCCGCATCCAATAGCGGCCTCGGCGGCAAAGTCAGCGCGGCGAAATTGCCCGTCATCATCGCGATCCTGATTGCTGGCCGCACGCAGACGCAGAAAGAAGCGCTGATCGCGCATCTGTCGGAGACCGGCGCTTCCGTGCTGAATGTGCCCTTGCAGTCCACGCGCGTGTTGATCAAAGACATTCCGAATACCGATTTCGGCCTGGGCGGAAAGACCGCTCGCGCCTTGGGCCGATAAGAATACGTGAAGCCATGACGGACAAAATCATCGAGAGCCTGCAGGCGCGCTTGCGCGTGCTCGAAGCGCAGAACGCGGTGCGCAAGACCATCGCCCGATACATGGCGCTCTGCGATGTGCCGGCACGCGCGCTCGAAGGGGAATCGCTGACGGCACTCTTCAGCGATGACGCCGTGTGGGAAGGCATCGGTCCACAGTATGCGGACAAGTTCGGCCGCTTGGCGGGGCCGAACGCTATCGTCGCGATGCTGCAACGCTACCTGCCGCCCACGCCGCACTTCGCGACCAACGTTCACTTCCTGACGAGCGAGCATATCGAAGTGAACGGCGATACGGCGAAGGGCCGCTGGATCATGTTGCAGGCATCCGGATATGTCGATGCACACGCCGAGCTCATCTCGGCGCGGCTCGATGTGGATTTCACTCCGTCGCCTCACGATGAAGACGTTTGGCTGATTCGCCACTTCCGCACCGAACGCCTTTTCGACGCGCCCTGGCAACTCAACCCCGCGCAAGGAGTCCGTGCATGAGCGCCTTTTTGCAGCGATTCGATCTCGCGACGCATGCCGCCGCCGATGCACCGACCATCGCGATCAAGGACAGTATCGACATAGCCGGCTATCCGACGACCGCGGCCAGCCGCGCACTCGCCGATGCGCCGCCCGCACCGCGCCACGCGCAAGTCGTGCAGCGGCTGCTCGATGCGGGCTGGCGCATTACAGGCAAGGCGAACATGCACGAACTGGCGTTCGGCATGACAGGCCTCAACGACTTCAGCGGCACGCCCGTCAATCCCCAAGATCCGGCGCGCATTCCCGGCGGATCGTCGAGCGGCTCGGCATCGGCGGTGGGGCTCGGGCTCGTCGATGCCGCCCTCGGCACCGATACCGGCGGCTCCGTGCGTTGCCCCGCGGCATGCTGCGGCGTGATCGGCCTGAAGCCGACTTTCGGGCGCGTGTCGCGTGAAGGTGTCGCGCCGCGCCAGACGTCGCTCGACTGTGTCGGCCCGTTTGCACGGGAGATGAACACGGTCATCGACGTAATGCTCGCAATCGATCCGTCATTTCAGGGCGGCCGTGCGCGCCGCGACGTGACAGCGATACGCGTCGCGTTGCCCGATGTGCAAGCCGAAGGTCGGATCCGCGACGCGGTGGCGAGCGCGGTCGCGCGCAGCGGACTCGCGTCGCGCGCCGTGCAGCTCGAATCCATTCAGGATGCGTTCACGGCCGGTCTCGCCGTCATCAACGCCGAGACTTGGCGCGCGTTCGGTCATCTCGTCGGCAGCGGAAAGCTTGGCCCGGATATCCTGGCGCGGTTGAGCGCCGCCGCGAACACGCCGGTATCCGAGCTCGATGCAGCCGAGCGCATACGTCGCGACTTCACGGACGAGGTCGATCGCGTGCTGGCGGACGCCGACGTCCTCATTCTTCCGACCATGCCATCGCTGCCGATCACGATCGAGGCCGCGCGCGCGGGCACTCCGGTGATCGCAATGTCGTCGCTTATCCGGCCTTTCAACCTGAGCGGACATCCGGCGCTTACGTTACCGGTTCCGGTTGAAGGGGCGTCGCTCAAGGCGGGATTGCAGATTGTCGGCCGCAAAGGCGATGACGAGACGGTGTGCGCGGTGGCCGCATACATCGAAGCGATGCTCGCTCCGCATGCGTAACGAGCCGACGAGCCGTGCGCCTCTCAACGCAAGTTCGAGTCGAGCGGCAGACGCACGGTGAAAGTCGCGCCCTGCCCGCGTCCGGCGCTCGCAACATCGACCGTTCCGCCGTGCAGGCTCAGGATGTTCTTGACGAGCCACAGTCCGAGCCCCAGGCCGCCGACGCGTCCGCTCGACTGCGGCGCGATCTGCTGAAAGCGGTCGAAGACGTCCGGCAGCGCATCGGGTGCAATGCCGCGCCCCGTGTCCTGAACGGTCAGCACCGCCTGGCCGTCCGATGTGCTCACGGAAATGGACACGCTGCCCGCGTCCGTGAATTTCACCGCGTTCGTGAGCAGATTCCAGACGACCTGCTCGAGGCGGCTTTCATCCGCCATGACGATGCACGGCTCGACGTGCGGCGTCTGCAATCTCAGGCCCTTGTGCTCCGCGGTCTTGCGGATGTCTTCGACGACGTTGAGCGCGAGCGCACCGATATCCACCGGCTGCAGATGAACCGAGAGCTTGCCGGTAACGACCGCGCCGCTATCGAGCAGATCGTCGACCATATGCGACAGCTGGCGGCCGTTGCGGCGGATCGCTTCGCCCGCCCGCGCGACGTGTGAAGGATCGGCGACGACCTGCAGCAGTTCCGCCCACGAGACGATCGCGTTCAAAGGCGAACGCAACTCGTGACTGACGGCCGCGATGAAATGATCCATTGTCTTGGCGAGCGCTTCGCTGCGCTCGCGCCCCGAACGTTCCTCGCCGGCCGTCGCGGACAGCTCGAGCTCACGTTCCTTGCGCGACGTGATGTCGAGCGTGAAGCCCATCACCGACTGCATGGTGCCGTCGTCCGCGAACTGCCCTGTGCCGCGAATCAGGACCCAGCGCCGGCCACGCGCTCCATCGATGCATCGTTCGCACTCGAAGCTTCGTTTGGCTTGCAGCGCCTGCCAGTGCTCCGCAACCGGATCGGGCTGCTCGATGAACAGCTTTTGCCGATCCAGCCCGGCGATGTCCGGCAAGCCGAGATCTTCGACGCATTGTTCGCTGCAATGCACCGCGCCCGTTCCGACGTCGAGCTCCCATGCGCCCACGCCAGCGAAAGCCAACGCCCGTTCGAACCGAACGCGATGATCGTGCAGGCGCTGCTCGGCTTCTCTCGCAAGAATCTGCCGGAGCCGCGCGTGCGAGCGCAGTCGCGCTTTCTCTCGCCGTTCCGTGCGCGTCGCCAGCGTGTGCATCGTGACGTCATCGAAGCGCAGCAGGATGAGCGGCGGTTCATCGGCGGTCGCGGGAAGATGCGAGACGTGGATCTGCCAGTACCGCGACGGCTGTTCGTGCGTGGCGGCGCGATCCGGCGTGTCCAGGCTGAAAGCGGGCGAGAGGCGGCGCTGACCCGCGTGCAGATTCGCCACGAGCGCGCGGATCAGATGTTCGCATTGCCCCAAAGCCGCTTCGGTCTCGCCGAACATCGCAAGCCATGCCCGGTTCGCGAACACGACTCTCAGGCCCTGATCGAGCATGAGATACGGCTCGATCAAGCGGTCGAAGATCGCCCGGTCGGCCGTGCCGACAGCGCTCGCTTCCGCCGAACGGGAAGTCGAGTCGGTCATCGGAAGAGCCGTGGTGATGTTGCCAGAGGACGCTTCGTCACGATCGATCCTCTCCTTGTCCAAATCCCTGCGTGAGTTCGGCAACGGTCTTCAGGAACTGGTCCATCGAGGCCGGTTTTCTGAGCAAGGCGTTCCAGAGAACGATGCCGCTTGGCCGAGCCACATGGGCGGACGTATGCAGCACGATGGGAATCGCCGCCCATTCCGGCCGCTCGCGAACGGCCCGGCACAATGCCTCTCCGTCCATGCCGGGCATCATCAGGTCTGTGATGAGCAGGTCGGGCACCGAGCGTTGCATCGCGGCAATGGCCTCTCGTCCATCGCGCGCGCGCTCCACCTCGTAGCCGGAATATTCGAGCGCGAAGCTCCACGCTTCGAGCAGATCAGGTTCGTCATCAACGAGAAGGACACGCGTCATGGACCGCTCACAGCCATACAAAAACGGTTGGAATCCCGGCGCGGGACTGAGTCAAATCCTCAGTATCCTGCTTGTTCGTCACTACGGCTGGCCGCGCAATCCGGCGCCGCCTCTTTCAACATGCAATGTCACCAGTTCGATCAGACGATACGGCGGATAAGGCTTTTGCAGTATTGCCGCGAACAACGCCCGATCGGCCGGATCGATCGCGTGCGGGGCGGCGCTGCACAGGACGATCGGAATCCGCCGGAAGTCATCGTCGCCGCTGAGCGCTCGCGCAAGGTCCACGCCTGAACTGACGGGCATCATGAAATCCGTCACCACGAGCGACGGTCTGATGCGCTGAATCGTCTGCAACCCGTCCGCGCCGTTCGAAGCAGCATGCACGACGTGCCCCAAGTCCTGCAGCAGGAACTTCAGGAAATCGGTAACGAGAGGTTCATCGTCCACGACGACAAGATTAGCCATGCGCGCAGCCTGGCTATCGTCCGCTCGCGTCGTCGCCCATTGCGCCTCGCGCCGTGGACATCGTTCCCGTGACGTGCAGCCCATCGCCGAGTCCGGAAATCTGCACTTCCGCGGTCGATGTATCGAAGAGGCTGTCGCGCACCTTGAGCACCGTGATGCTGCGTCGCAAAGGACCACCCGCCGCCTGATGGCGCATCTCGATCACATTGTCGATCTGAGACAGGATTTCCGGCGATGGATTGGTGCGCCACGGCCCCGACAGCTCCTTCGTTTCCCAGGTGCACACCGTCGTCACGCCAATCGCGCGCAGCTCGTTGCTCAACGCGGCGAAGAATTCGACCATGCGATGCGGATCGACGGTCGCGCGTTCGAAACCGGCGAGGCCGTCGATGAACAGACGTTCTGCGCGCGTCGTGCGAACCGCGTCGAGCAGCTCGTAGGCGAGCTTGTCGAGAAGATTTTCGGTGAGCGGGCGCCACAACATGCACAGCGCCTTCTTTTCGACGAGCGTTTGCAGATCGAGACCCAGTGCCTTCGCTTTCGCGTACAGCCGCTCCGGCGTTTCATAGAAACCGAAATGCACGGCAGGCCGCTCGACGGTCGCGCAGTTGAGATAGCCGATTCCGAAGGTCGTCTTGCCGCTGCCGGCTGGCCCCACCACGACGGACATCGAGGCGGCAGGCAAACCGCCGCCGAGCCGTTCGTCGAGCCCGCCCGTACCCGTGGCGACCTTCGTCAACCCGACGGTCTCTTGCGTGGACGGTCGAGCGAGAGCGGCTTCGAGGCGAGGGAATACGGCGATGCCGCGCTCCGAAATTTCATAGAGATGCAAGCCGCTCAGCGCACGGCTGCCGCGCGATTTCGCAACGCGAATGTGCCGTACGGTGCGCGACCCGAACAGGTTCTCCTCGAGGTGCAGCACGCCATCGACCATCGTGTGTTCGGGACTGGATTCGTCGATCCGGGCACTGGTCAGGAAGAGAACCGTGCAACCGGTGAACGCAGCATGACCTTGCAATTCCGCGACGAAGGTCTTGATGTCCAGATTGGTTTCGCTGCTTTCGCGGGCATTGAGCAATCCGTCGAGCACGAGAATGCTGGCCTGCGTGCGCGCGAGCTCGGAGCGCAGCAATGCGACCAGCGCATCGAGTCCCTTCTCGCGAAGCGTGCGAAAAAGACTGAGGTAAGTCAGATCCTTGCCGAGGCGGCTTGCATCGTAGAAACTCAGCGCCGATAGCGACTGGAACAGCCGGTCGTGCGATTCCGCGAGCAGCGTGATGTAGAGAACCTTGTGTCCCTGACGGGCTTGCGCAAAGGCAATCTGATTGGCGAGGATGGTTTTTCCCGCTCCCGGCCGTCCCTGCACGATATAAGACGAGCCCGCTATCAGTCCGCCGTCGCAGATATCGTCAAGTCCCGGAACTTCGCTGCGTAGCCGCGCGAGTTTGTCCATTGCGTCGATCCATTATGTTGGGTGGCAAGCCGGGCATCGCTACCCATTTGCCGCCGCCGTTCCGTACCTGTCGGTTCCGATCCCGCCACTTCAGGTCGGCAGTGTACTCGAAATGACAGGGCAAGACGACGCTCCGGCGTTCCCGTCTCGCAGGCTCGACGTCGAGCGCGTCAGTCTTCTGCGTCGATCATGTCGTTGATTTTCAGCACGAGTTCTTCGATCGCAAACGGCTTCGTCAGCAGGTGCGCGCCCTCTTCGACCCTGCCGTTGCCGAACACCGATTTCTCCGCATATCCCGTCATGAAAAGGACCGGCAAGGCAGGCCGCCTGAATCGCGCCCGGTCCACCATCTCCTTCCCGTTCATGCCCGGCATGCCGATGTCGCTAACCAGGATGTCGATCTCCGCGTTCGAATTGAGGATGTCGAGCCCGGACGGACCGTCGCTGGCTTCGATGACATTGAAACCCGCATCCTTCAGCACTTCGGTGCAGCCCAGGCGAATATCGGCTTCGTCATCGACGACGAGCACCGTGCGCTGCTTTCCGACAGCAGGCAGGACGATCGTCGCCGGCAAATCTTCCGCTTCCGGTTTCGAATCCGTCAGTCGCGGCAGATAGATGCTCACCGTCGTGCCCTTGCCGACCTGCGACTCGATCGACACTTTGCCCCCCGACTGACGCGAAAATCCGTACACCATGGACAAGCCCAGGCCCGTGCCCTGCCCCAAGGGCTTCGTGGTGAAGAACGGATCGAACGCCTTGTCGATGATTTCCGCTGCCATGCCGTATCCCGTGTCGGCGACCGCGATCACGACGTAATCGCCATCGCTCAAACCGTGCAGGCGCGCAAGGCGTCCCTTGAAGGAGACGTTGTTCGTGCGGATCGTCAGCGTGCCGCCCGCGGGCATGGCGTCGCGTGCGTTGATGCACAGGTTGAGCACGGCGTTCTCCAGTTGCACCGGGTCGCTCAACGTCGTGTGCAGGGTTTCTTCGAGCCGCGCATTCACTTCGACGGACGGTCCCAAGGTGCGCCTTATCAGATCGAGCATGCCGTCGATCAGGCGGTTCGGCGAGATCGCCTTGGGGTCGAGCGTTTGTCTGCGTGCGAAGGCAAGCAGCCGATGCGTCAGCGCGCCGGCTCGCTGCGTCGCATCGTGCGCGCTTTGGACGAAGCGTTCGATGTCGGCGAAACGGCCCTGGCGCATGCGCAGCTTGGTCAACTCCATGTTGGTGTTGATGACCTGCAGCAGGTTGTTGAAGTCGTGCGCGATGCCGCCCGTGAGCTGACCGATCGCCTCCATCTTTTGTGCTTGCCGAAGCGTTTCTTCGGCCGTCATCAGCTCTTCGGTGCGCTCGGCGACCCGCCGTTCCAGAAGCTGCGCGGCGTCCTTGAGCTCGTCGAGATGCCGTTTCGTCTGAAGCTGCCGTGCGCGCGCGCGAATCAGACCGCGCGCCACGCTTTGAAGCACTTCCGCGGTCAACGGGCGTGCGAGCAACGTGACATTGCCGAGCGCTTCGAAGAGACGCCAGCGTTGCACCGTGCTCGGACGATCGCCCGGCACGGTCAGAATGCAGATAGGAATGTCCGACCACGGCGGCTGTTTTTCGAGGCAGTCGGCAAAATCGCCCGACGGCGCCAGCTCGGAAAGCGACTCTTCGGTCAACAGCAGCCCCGCGATGCTCATGCCGTCGTTTTGCCGAAGCTGTTTGCAGATATCGGCCAATGTGCCGATTTCGAGCGCATCGATGCCGCCGGCGCGCAGCGTCTCGACGATGATCCGCGCATCCTGTCCGACCGGCGCGAGCACCTGCACCGTCGTCGGCGCTTCGTCACGCATCATGACGCGTCAGCCGGTTGGTCGCCCTCGCCGATCAATTCTTCGCGGGCGCCTTCGTAGGTCGGAACGCCGGTGAAAATGCCGCGCAAGGTTTCGAGCGGTGGCCCGACTTCCACGCCAATCGACGAAAGCTGATATTCGTGGATCGCGTTGTCGTGCAGGCCCGTTCGCTGTTTGATGACCGAAAGCGCGCGCCGCAAACGGCCCGCGGCTTCGAAAAAGCGCAGAAGCAACACGGTGTCGCTGAGGAAACTGAGGTCGATCGGGTTCTGGACATCGCCGACCACGCCCTGTTGAGCGAGCACGATGATCGTCACGACGCCGCGCCGATTCAGATAGGTGAGCAACTCATGCAGATGCAGCACGAGCGAACGCTCTTCCGGCATCGTGCTCAGATACGAATTGATGCTATCGATGACGACCACGCGAGCGTTGCGGTCTTCGACATCGCGGCGCACGGCCCACACGAATTCGCCCGGCGAGAGACGCGACGGGTTCATCCGCCGCCATGAGAATCGCTCGCTCGCCATGGCCTCGTCCGCGCTCAGGCCCAGGCTGTGGCCGCGTCGCAGGAATGTCTCGTAGGTCTCATCGAACGAGAAGTAGGACGCAAACTCGCCGTTGTTCGCGCTCGACAGCGCATAGCTCAAGGCGATCGACGATTTTCCCGCACCCGATGGACCGATCATCATCGTGGTCGTCCCGCGATCGAGTCCGTGGCCGAGAATGCGATCGAGGTCCGCGAAGCCGCTTTCGAGCGGCGCTCCGCCGGGAAGACTCGCATGTTCGTCGGCGATCAGGCTAGGAAACACGAGCACTTCTCCCGGCACGAGCATGTAGTCATGCCATCCGCTCTGGAAGTTCATGCCGCGCATTTTTGCGACCCGCAGCCGCCTGCGCGCGGCGCCGTAGTCGCGCTCGATCAGTTGGAGCGTGATAACGCCATGGACAAAACTATGAAGTTCTCCGTCCTCTCCGCTCAGAAGGTCGTCGAGAAGGATGGCGGTGACCTCCCTTCCCTGCATGAAGCGCTTGAGTTCGAGCATCTGCCGCCGGTAGGCGAGCTTGTTTTGCGCGAGCATGTGCAACTCCGACACGCTGTCGATGACGACCCTCTCGGCGCCTGTCTCCTCCACGCGGCGGATGATCCGTTCGATGGTCCTGTCGAACTCGACCTCCGACGGAAAGAGCACCGTTTGCTGACGCGATGCGTTGGCCTCGTCCGGTATCAGTTCGAAGATATCGATACCGGACATGTCCCAGCCATGCGTGGCTGCCGCGCTTCGAAGCTCCTGCTCCGACTCCGAAAAGGTGACATACAGGCACTTCGCAGCTTTCTCGACGCCCGCAATGAGGAAGCGCATGCCGATGGTGGTTTTTCCAGTGCCGGGCGCCCCTTCGACGAGATGCAGCCGATGCGTCGGCAGCCCGCCGCGCAGAACGACATCGAGTTCGGGGATTCCTGTCTTCGTGAGCGGCAGTGGAACGATCTCTGGCATAACCGACCTTTGAGTGGTGTTTTTTACCTCCTAGCAATTTTTCGGCCTTGAAGAGTTTTGGTCGCCAAGTCAGCTTGCTTTGCGAAAAGCACGGCTGAAACGGCAATTTCGCGCGCTCAGGACTGGACTGTCCAGTCTTCGGTCGGCGCGGGCAGCGAGCGAAACGCGGGCTTCGCGAAGAAATACCCCTGCATCAGCGTGACGCCCTGCGCGAAGAAGAAGTCCCGCTCGCCACGGGTTTCGATGCCTTCGGCGATCACGCGGATGCCGAGATCGCCGCACATGGACAACACGCCCCGCACGATGCTCTGCCGCACCGAATCCGTGTCGATTCCGCGCACCAGTTCCATGTCGAGTTTGATGAAATCTGGCTGGAATTCGGCGAGCAGCGTGAGCCCGGAGTAGCCGGCGCCGAAATCGTCGATGGCGGTCTGAAAGCCGAAGCGTCTGTACGCACGAAATATCTCGACCAGATGCGAGCGGCTGATGACGCTCTCGCCCTCTACGGTCTCGAAGATGATGCGATCGGTCGCGAACTTGAATTTCTCGGCCGCCTCGAAGGTGCTGCGGATACACGCTTCAGGCTGATAAACCGCGTTCGGCATGAAATTGATCGACAGGAATCCGCTCATCTCGAGCGACGCGGCCTGTTCGATCGCCACGGTGCGGCAGCGTTGATCGAAATGGTAGCGATTGGCTTCGTCGACCCGCGCGAGCACCGATCCCGCCGATTCGCCGTTCGGGCCGCGCACCAGCGCCTCATGGGCATACGCGACGCCATTGCGCGTATCGACGATAGGCTGGAACGCGAAGGCCAGATCGATGACGTCGCTATCGGGGACGCGGCAACCCGTGCACTTGTGCGACGCATCGCCGTGCGCGAGCTGGATGGCTGGCTTATCTTTCATGAATTTTTCGGATCGCGCACGCGGCGCACGTTTTGACTAGTCTTTATCGACACGAATCGACATGGGCTTTACACCCCGGACGAGAAACCGTGCGCTGCACAGTCGCGCGCCATGTCGCGGCGCGCTCCCGCTTTACTCAGTTCTTCCACCCGCCGAACTGCGCGATGTCGACCACCGGCAGCCGCTTGCGCGGCGCTTGCTCCCGTTCGGCCAACGCGTCGGACAGCACGCCTACATCGCCATGATGCGCAACCGAGATCACGGCGAGCGGCGTGTAACGCTCCGCGATGCCGAACGCGTCCCGCAAGGCCTTCGCGTCGAAGCCGCTCATCGAATGGGCGGCGAGGCCGCGCGCATGCGCCTCGAGCAGCAGCGCCAGCGCCGCGGCGCCGGTATCGTAGCTCGCGTTCGGATTGACCTCGCCCTTGGCGTTGAGCGTATCCGCGAGCACCGCGATCAGCACTTGCGCGTTCCGGTTCCACGTCTGGTTGAACGGAACCAGCGTGGCGAAGGCGTCCTCGAATGCGGCAGCGTTCCGGGTCTTCTCGAACACGAGAAAGCGCCAGGGCTGCACGTTATACGCCGATGGCGCCCAGCGCGCCGCTTCGAGCAGCGCAAGCACATCGGCGTGCGCGACGGGCTGTTCGCCATAGGCGCGCGGACTCCATCGTCCGGCGAGCAAAGGATGAATGTCGATATCGGTCGGTGCGGGTCGGTGCGTCATGGCTTCTGGCGATCGAAATAAAAAAGGGCTTCCAGCATAAGCCGTGCGGCGCGAACGCGATATGACTTCCCGTGCTGATTAAATCGGCGCCGACGATAAGCCGCCTTCCCGCGCCGCGGGCATGTACACGCATATCCTTAGCTCGATTCGTGCTTTCCGCTTGGCGATCCGGGCGACTATCATGGTCAGTCTTAGCCGCCCGCTGAATAGTCGCTGCGCGCTGTTCCGCCTTATCCGGAGTTGTTATCTTGTCCCGTATCGAACCCATTCGCCGGCCGCTCGTGGTCGGCATCGGCGGCACTACGCGCCCTGCATCGTCCACCGAACGCGCGCTGGGCTTCGCGCTCAAAGGCGCGGAAGAATCCGGCGCTCGCGTGCGCCTGTTCGGCGGCGCATTTCTGCACAGCCTGCCCCACTACGCGCCCGAAACGCGCGATCTCACCGACGCCCAGCGCGAACTGATCGAAGCCGTGCGCGACGCCGATGCGCTCGTCATCGCGACGCCCGGTTATCACGGCGGTATCTCCGGGCTCGTGAAGAACGCGCTCGACACACTCGAAGAACTGCGCAACGACGAGCGCCCTTATCTCGACGGCCGCGCGGTCGGCAGCATCGTCACCGCTTATGGCTGGCAGGCGGCGGGCACGGTGCTGACCTCGCTGCGCTCGATCGTGCATGCGCTGCGCGGCTGGCCGACGCCCTTCGGCGCCGCCGTCAACACGCTGGAAACGCGCTTCGAAAGCGCCGACCATTGTTCCGATCCGAAGGTCGTCGAGCAGTTGTTTACCGTCGGACAGCAGGCGTCGAACTTCGCACTCGCGTTCGCTTCGCACCGGCCGGATGCGTGGCATGCAGTGACTCGCGAAGTCGCGCTCGCACAGCGCTGAGGCAGGCAAGACGTCGAAAGCATACGGTCGATCCGTGCGCTTCGACGATGGACGATGCTTGGTATCCCGACGCACGTTCCGCGCGATGCCGAGCGCATCAGCCGCGCGCGAAGAAACGGTTGGCCGGCCTCGGCAAGCCGAGATGCTCACGCAGTGTCGAACCCTCGTAAGCGCGACGGAAAATGCCGCGCCGCTGCAACTCCGGCACCACCTTGGCGACGAAATCATCCAGGCCCGCGGGCAGATACGGGAACATCACGTTGAAGCCGTCGCTGCCTTCCTCGACGAGCCACTGTTCCATTTCGTCGGCGATATCCGTCGCGGTGCCGACCATCTGCAAGCCGGAATAGCCGCCGACACGCTGCGCCAGTTGCCGCACGGTGAGCCCCTCCGCGCGCGCCATGTCGATGACGCGTTCGCGCGCACTTCTGCTCGCGTTGGTTTCGGGAATCTCGGGCAACGGGCCGTCCGGATCGAACGACGAGACATCGTGGCCGAGCGCGATCGACAGCGACGCGAAACCGCTGTCGTCATGCACGAAAGTGTCGAGCAATGCGCGCTTTTCCTGCGCTTCGTCACGCGAGTCGCCCACTACGACGAACGCGCCCGGCAGTATCTTCAGATGCTCGCGCGCGCGGCCTGCGCGCTCCATCCGGCCTTTGACATCGGCATAAAAGCGCTTGCCCGCGGCGAAATTCGGCTGCGCTGTGAAGACGGCATCGGCGGTTTCGGCGGCGAGCTGCCTGCCCGCTTCGGACGATCCCGCCTGCACCACGACCGGCCAGCCCTGCACCGGCCGCGCGATGTTCAGCGGCCCGCGCACCGACAGATATTCGCCCTTGTGATCGAGCACGTGCAGCTTCGCGGGATCGAAGAAGAGGCCGCTTTGCGTGTCCTGCACGAAGGCGTCGTCGGCCCAGCTATCCCAGAGACCGGTAACGACATCATAGAACTCGTGCGCGCGCCGATAGCGCTCGTCGTGCTCCATGTGTTCGTCGCGGCCGAAATTCAGCGCGGCATCCGGGTTCGACGTGGTGACGAGATTCCAGCCCGCGCGCCCTTCGCTCAGATGATCGAGCGATGCGAACCGCCGCGCGATGTGATACGGCTCGTCGAACGTCGTCGATGCAGTAGCGATCAGGCCGATGTGCTCAGTCACCGAAGCGAGTGCGGACAGCAGCGTGAACGGCTCGAACGATGTCGCCGTGTGGCTGCGCTTGAGCGCGTTGACCGGCATGTTCAGCACGGCAAGATGATCGGCCATGAAGAACGCATCGAAGCATGCTTTCTCCAGCGTCTGAACGAACCGCTTCAGATGTCGAAAGTTGAAGTTCGCATCGGGATACGCGCCGGGATAACGCCACGCGCCGGTGTGCAGGCTCACCGGACGCATGAATGCGCCGAGATGGAGTTGTCGGGACTGTGGCATCGCGTCGATGAATGAAGGAGTGGCGAACCGCGTCAACTTACTCCAACTCGCGCAAACACGCTCGATCGCGCTGACCATTTGCAAATCATGCGACGGGACATATCCATAGCGCCCGATATTATTTGCCGCGCACGCGCCGCGCCTCTAGCATCGGCTTCTTTCAACCAGCCTGCCTGTCCATTCGTGAAGATCAAGCATTCATTCAAGACTGTCCTGTTCCCGGTCCTGCTCGCGTGCGCCGTCGTGAGCGCGCAGCCGTCGTTCGCGGCGAACCAGACCGTGCGGGTCGGCATCATGTCCGGCGAGGACGAGGATGTCTGGCGCACCGTCGCGGCCAACGCCGCGAAGCGCGGCATCACGGTCAAGGTCACGACCTTCTCCGACTATACGCAGCCCAACGAGGCGCTCGCGCAGCACGATCTCGACGCCAACTCGTTCCAGCACAAGCCTTATCTCGATGCGCAGATCCAGGCGCGCCATTACGACATCGTGCCGGTCGGCTTCACCTATGTGCAGCCGATCGGCCTCTACTCGCGCAAGGTGAAGTCGGTGGACGCGCTGCCGCAGAACGCGTCGATCGGCGTGCCGAACGACCCGAGCAACGAAGGCCGCGCCCTGCTGCTCCTGCAGGCGAACGGCGTCATCAAGCTGCGCGAGAACGTCGGCCTGCTGCCGACCGCTCGTGACATTGCGAGCAACCCGAAGCATGTGCAGATCAAGGAACTGGACGCGGGTATCGTCGGCCGCGCGATCGGCGATGTCGACGCCGCCGTCGTCAATACCGATTGGGCGATCAAGGCGGGCATCCAGATTCCGCAGGAGCGCATCGCGCAGGAAAAGGTGACGAACAATCCGTATCGCAACTTCATCGCGGTGAACGCGAAAGATGCGCAGGCGCCGTGGGTCAAGGCACTGGTCGAGAGCTATCAGCAGGCGAATGTCGCGTCGTCGATTCTTTCCGTGTATCACGGGGCGACGTTGCCGGCGTGGGAAGACGCGCCGCAGCATTGAACGCGACGGCGAAGCATCGCCGATCATCGGGACGCGGGGCCTGTTTTCGGAAGGAAACAGGCTCCGGCTTCATAGTGTCGCCGGATCGCGGCCCGCAAAGAACTGTTCGTCCGGCACCACATTCAACGCGATGGTCAGCCGGTTCGCATAGTTGAAGAACGCCGATATCTCCAGCACTTCGGTCACCGCCTGCTGCGTGAAGCCTATCGAGCGCAGCCATTGCAGATGCTCATCGCGAATGCTGCCCGGCTCGCGCGTGAGGCGCTCCGCGATCTCCGCGAGCGCCGCCTCCTTCACGGACAGCCGCACATGGCGAAAGCCCTGCGCGATGCGCTGCGCACGCACGGTATCGCCCGAGACGGCCGCCAGCGCCTGCGTGTGATTGAAAACGCAATAGCTGCATTCGTTCACGGCCGACGTGACCACCGCGATCAACTCGCGCTCGGCTGCCGTGAGATGGCTGCGGTGCGGATCGAATAGATGCTCGTAGAACGTGACGAGCCGGTACGCGGTATCGGGGTTGACGGAAAGCGCCGCAAGCCAGTTGGGCACGAAGCCATACTGACGGCGAAACTTCGCGTGGATCGCCGCGACGTGCGGCGGCAAGCGGGCCTCGTCGGGCAAGCCGAAACGGGAAACCGGTTCGCGTATTGCATCGGCATCCGAATTCAGCTGATCGGCGAACGGATCTGAAGGTGCAAGAGTGGACATCGTATGGAGTCTCCTGGCGCTATGTTCGGGCATCCAAATTAACGCACTCGCCGACGCGCGGTGTGACTGATTTTTCATAAGCTAATCGGTGTTTGGACACATCGCGCTCGCCGAATTGCAAATCGCAAATCGATATTGGATCGCACGAAAGATCGCTGCGCATAATGAGCCACAGCTTCTCTTCACTCCTTCCAGGCGAGGCATGTGACATGGCAGAAGTTCTGAGCACTGAGACGCACGTCATCGGACGGCTCGATGTTCCGACGCACGATGCGCTGAGCGACGATCTCCGGCAACTGGTCGAGCAGCACGGCGGCGACAACTGGATTCGGGCGCTGTCCCTGAATGCCGATACCGCGCGCCGCTTCACGCAGTACTTCGAGAAACTTTTCAGCGCGACGGGCGGACGACTGCCGCTCGACGAGCGCGAGCTGATCGCGGTGATCGTGTCGCGCACGAACGGCTGCGGGCTGTGCGCAATCCATCACGCGCATGCGCTCGGCGAGGCGCTCGGCGACCGCGTGCAGGCCCGGCGCATTGCGCTCGACTATCACCTCGCGGATCTGTCCGCGCGGCAACTGGCGCTCGCCGAAATCGCCGAGACCATCACGACATCGCCGCGCGCGATTACCCGTAAGGACTTCGACCGCCTGCGCGCGCTCGGCCTCGACGACGCCGATATCCTCGAAGCGATCGAAACCGCGTCGTGGTTCAACCATACGAACCGCATCTTCATCGCGGCCGGCGTCGTGCCCGACGAGAAGTATTTCTCGGCGCTCGCGTAATGCCGATCCCGCATCCGCACACAGGAGAGTTTCGATGAGCGCCGTACTCGAACCCGTCATCGCGTCGCCCGCGCCGGGCGATGCCTCGCATCTGCTGTCCGACGCGCTGCTCGATGCGATCGGCCAGCGCGCCGCCGGTTATGACCGCGAGAATCGCTTCTTTTCCGACGACCTGCGCGATCTTCACGAAGCCGGTTTCCTGCGCGCCACGGTGCCGATCGAATTCGGCGGACTCGGCCTCACGCTGCCGCAACTGCTGCGCGAGCAGGTGCGGCTCGCGGCCCGCGCGCCATCGACGGCGCTTGCGCTGAACATGCATCTGTACTGGGTCGGCGCGGCGCTGCATCTGTATCGGCGCGGCGACAAGTCCGCGCAATGGATCCTCGAGGAAGCGGGCGCGGGCAAAATGTTCGCGGCAGGCCATGGCGAGCCGGGCAACGATCTCGGTCTCGCGTGGTCGTCGGTGAAGGCGACGCCGTTGCCGGACGGCGGCTATCGCTTCGACGGCCGCAAGATCTTCACCTCGCTCGCGCCCGCATGGGACTGGCTCGGCGTGCATGGCATCGACGACTCCGATCCGCAGGCGCCGAAGATCGTGCATGCATTCATCCGGCGTGACGCGGCGGGACATCGCACGGTGCAGACCTGGGATGCGCTCGGCCTGCGCGCGACGCGCAGCGACGATACCTGGCTCGAAGGCGCCATCGCGCCGCGCGACAAGGTGATCCGCGTGCTGCCCGCGGGCATTCCCGACGATCCTTTCGTCGATGGCATTCTCGGCGCGGTGCTGCCCGGTCTCGGCGCGGTCTATTACGGCATCGCGAAGCGCGCGTTCGACATCGCGGTGGAATCGGCGAAGCGGCGTGCATCGCCGGCCATCGGCGGCAAGACTTATGCGTACAAGCCGCTGACGCAGCAGGCGGTCGCGCAGGCGGCCATCGAGCTTGCGAGCATCGAGGCGCTCGTCGAGCGCGCGGCCGAGCGCTGGTGGACGGGTTACGGCGAAAGCGAACCGTGGATCGCGCACTTGCTTGCGGCGAAACAGCATGCCGTCGATGGCGCGTTGCGCGTGGTGAACCTCGCGCTGAAGATCGCAGGCGCGGCTTCGCTGTCGCGTCATAGCGAGCTGGAACGGCTGTATCGCGATGTGCGCGCGGGCGCGTTTCATCCGCCGAACGCGGATGCGGCGCATGAAGTCATCGGTCAGGCTTGGCTCGGGGTGCTCGGTCAGGCGTGAGCGTCGCGGCGCATGGTTGACTTTTCCATGCGTTGCGCGCTTGAACTTCTGCATTCAGGCTTGCGCTTCGCGAATCACAGTGCTTACCGCGCAACCTCCACTGCAGACGCACGCGCGCCTTCCTCACCGCTTTGCGAAAGCGCCTGCGTCACCGAAGCACCGGGCGCGACGTCGTGCGTGAGCCATACGTTGCCGCCGATCACCGCGCCGCGTCCGAGCGTCACGCGTCCGAGGATCGTCGCGCCCGCATAGATGACCACATCGTCCTCGACGATCGGATGACGCGCGAGGCCCTTCTCCAGATGACCTTCCGCGTCGCGCGGAAAGCGTTTCGCTCCGAGCGTCACCGCCTGATAGACGCGCACGCGATTGCCGATGACCGCCGTCTCGCCGATCACCACGCCCGTGCCGTGATCGATGAAAAAGCCCGAGCCGATGCGCGCGCCCGGATGAATGTCGATGCCCGTTTCCCCATGCGCGAGTTCGGCGACGATGCGCGCGAGCAGCGGCAACCCGAGCCGGTAGAGCTCGTGCGCGACGCGATGGTGAATCATCACGAGAATGCCGGGATAGCAGAGCAGCACTTCATCGACGCTGCCCGCCGCCGGGTCGCCCTGATAGGCCGCGAGGATGTCGCTGTCGAGCAGACTGCGAATGCGCGGCAGGGTTTTCGCGAACGCGCGTATCGCATCGCTCGCGCGCGTTTCGACGGCGTGATCGTCGCGCGGCAGATGACGCGCCTTGTATTGCAGTTCGAGCTTCGCCTGCACGAGCAGCCCTTGCAGCGCGAAGTCGAGCGCGTGGCCGACGTAGAAGTTTTCGCTTTCCTGTCGCAGGTCGGGCGGTCCGAGCCGCATCGGAAAGAGCGCGCCTTTCAGTGCGCCGATGATGTCGCCAAGCGCCTCGCGTGCGGGAAGCTCGCGCCCGCCCGGTTCGAGCGAGCGCTTCTGGGCTTCGCGCCACTGCTGGCGGACTGTCTGAAGCGATTGGACGATGTCGTCGATGTCGAATACAGCCACAGTGCAGTCCTTTCTATGTAATGGGTCAGCTCGCGTGGGCGCGCGATGCGCGAGCGGTAAATTCGTCGCGCGCACTCATCGATGGGAGCGAGCGGTCGACGCGCCGCCTGCATCGCAGCGAAACAGCGGCGGTTCGACCGGCGGCTGAAACATGTCGACCGCATTGCCCATGTTGAAGTAGCCCGCCTGCGCGAATAACGCGATGTGTTCGAGCCGCTCCGCGCTGCTCGCCTCTCCGTCGCCGCGCGTAGAAGTGCGCGGCGCTTCGCACCCGCACGCATTCATCGCGCGTCTGGCTTCACGCAGAAAGCGGCGCTCGCGCGACCGTTCGAAACGGTTGGACAGCATGTGCCAGCAAGACGTCAGGATATGCGCCATGACTCGCTACCTTCGAATGACGATGACATCAATCTAGGCCCGCGCGACGCGTTTCACAAACGAGCTTTTCTGCGTTGCATTGCAGGCATCGTGCGGACCCGGCTGCGCTCTGCGGAGCGGCGCGAGAGCAGTGCGTGCGCGAGCGCTTGCAGCGCACCGCACAGCATCAGATAGACGAAGCCGACGAACAGGAAGATCTGCGCCGGATAGACCATCAACCGGTTGTTGAGCTGATTGGCGAGGAACGTGAATTCCGGCACGCCGACGATATAGGCAAGCGACGTATCCTTGATGAGCGAGACCCATTGATTGACGAACGACGGCATCATCACGCGCACGGCCTGCGGCAACACGACTTCGCGCAGCGCCTGCCAGCGCGTGAGGCCGAGCGACATCGCCGCCTGCCACTGCCCGTTGCCGATCGACACGATGCCCGCATGAACCGAATGCGACAGATAGGCGCCGCCGATCAGCGCGAGCGCGCATACGACGGTCGCGAGGCCCGGCACATTGACGTGCAGCAGAATCGGCATCAGAAAGAAGGTCCAGAAAATCAGCATCAGCACGGGAATCGCGCGAAAGAACGCAACGAGCGCGGTCAGCAGGATCTGCGCGACGCCGCGTGTCATCGAAAGCGCGATGCCGCCCGCGAGCCCGATGATCGCCGCAAGAATCGCGGAGGAAATGGAAAGCGCGAGCGTCAGCGCAACGCCGCCGAGCGGTCCGGAAGGAAACGCGCCCAGCAGGAGATAGCGCAGCGACGCGAACCAGTCGACCTCGTTCATGCGTGGACTCGCCGCAACGCGCGCACGCCGGTGCGCTGCCACACGACCAGCGCCGCTTCGATGACCGCGATGGTCAGCACATAGAACACCGTGGCCGTGCCGAATGCCTGAAATGTCCTGAAGGACTCGGTATCGACCTGACGCGACATGTACGAAAGCTCCGCGACGCCTACCGCCATCGTCAGCGACGAGTTCTTCACCACGTTCATGTATTGCCCGGCGAGCGGCGGCGTCGCGATGCGCAGCGCCTGCGGCAGGATCACGTAGCGCAGCGCGGCATAGCGGCTCATGCCGAGCGCGGCCGCCGCCTGCTCTTGCGCCGCACTCACGCCACGCATACCCGCACGAAACTCCTCGCCGATGAACGCCGTCGTGTAGCAGGTCAATCCGATCCAGCCCGCGAACAGCTCGAAACTCGGCCAACGCAAAACGAACGGCCCGAACGTCGCGGCATGCGGCGTGTTGAGCCACGTCATCCATTCGGACGGCAGCAACGCGGCCGCCCCGAAATACCAGAACAGCAACTGGACGAGCAGCGGCGAATTGCGAAAGACGAAGACATACGATGCCGCGACGCGTGCGAGCGCCGCATTGCCCGACGTGCGCGCGACGGCCAGCGCGAAGCCGAGCAGCGTCGCGCAGATCGCCGCGCAGGCGGACAACATCAGCGTGACGACGAAGCCCTGCTCCAGCCACGCGAAATATTTCGGATCGAGCCAGCTATGCATGATCGACGGCGATCAACCGTTCTTCTGCGGATCGCCGATCTTGAAGAGGCGCGGCAGCGGCGCGGCGCTCTTCGGGCCGAACCACTTGTCGTAGATGCGCGTCGCTTCGCCGTCCGTTTCGAGTTTGGTGAGCGTGCCGTTCACGGCGTCGAGCAGGCGCGTCTCGCCCTTCGGCACGCCGACGCCTTCGTAATCGTTGGAGATCGTGAAGGCCGGAATTTCGTAGCTGGCCTTGTCCGGCACGCGCGCGAGCAACGCAACGAGCTTCGGTCCGTCCTGCGTGATCGCCTGCACGTTGCCCGTGCGCAGCGCGGCGAAAGCGAACGGCGTGTCGTCATAGGCGACGATGGTCGCGTTCGGGAATTTCGCCCGCACCTGCTGTTCGTTCGTCGTTCCCTTGTCCGCGCCGATGCGCAGGCTGTTGATCTGATCGGGCGATTTCAGCACGCCCTTCTTCGCGATGAACTGCGTGCCCGATGCGAAGTACGGCGTGCTGAAATCGACTTCCTTTTTGCGCTCGTCGGTGATCGTGAAGTTGGCGAAGACGAGATCGACCTTGCCCGACTTCAGAAACGCGATGCGGTTGGCCGGATTGGTCGGCTGCACTTCCAGCTTGACGCCCAGGCTCTTCGCCACCGCGCGCGCATAGTCGACATCGAGACCGACGATCTGATTGTCCTTCGGATCGACGAAGCCGAACGGCGGATTGCTGTCGAACGCCGCGACGCGCAGCACGCCGGCTTTCCTGATGTCGTCGAGCCTGTCCGCATGCGCGGCATTCGAAGCCACTGCCAGCAGTGCAGCGAGCACCGCGCCCCAGGTCCTGATTTTCATTGGTGAGTTCCTTGTTCGTTGCGCCGGTGTGCGTCGCCGGGCGGCGGCACGATGGCGAGGCTGGCACTCTATCGGTGCCGCCGCTCCGACGGAACGAAGTTTTTGTCACGAAGAAAGCAGGCGTGGAGATTTGGCGCGACGCCCGCATTGCCGTCGCGTGCACATGCTTATGACTTCCGTTGCCATAGCGATATGTGCATCGCTACGTTGGTCCGAATGGGCGCTCGTCTTAGCATCGGAAGCTTTCGCCAACCAGAGCTTCCGCCATGTCGAAAACAAAAACCACCGATCGCCGCGCTTTTCTCTCCCTGACCGCGCGGGCCGCGACGGGCGCCGCCGCGCTCGCGGTCACGCCGGCATCGTTCGCCCAGCAAGCGGCGCAAGCGCAGCCGCGCGTGCTGCGCATCGGCAATCAGAAAGGCTATCTGAACCTGCTCAAGGGACGTGCAACGCTGGAGAAGCGTCTGGCTCCGCTCAACGTATCCGTGAGCTGGACGGAGTTCTCCGCGGGTCCGGTGCAGCTCGAAGCGCTCAATGTCGGCTCGATCGATTTCGGCGACGTGGGCGAAGCGCCGCCGATCTTCGCGCAGGCGGCCGGCGCGCCGCTCGCCTACGTCGCCGCCACGCCGACGCGGCCGCATTCCGAAGCCGTGCTGGTGCCGGCGCAATCGTCCGTCAAAACGGTGGCGGATTTGAAAGGCAAGCGCATCGCGTTGAACAAGGGCAGCAATGTCCATTACTTCCTCGTGAAGCTGCTGCGCCAACATGGCCTTCAGTATCGCGACGTCGAACTCGCCTATCTCGCGCCCGCCGACGCGCGCGCCGCCTTCGAGCGCGGCTCGATCGATGCGTGGGTCATCTGGGACCCGTACTTCGCCGCCGCGCAGCAGTCGCTGAATGCGCGCGTCGTGGCGGACGCGAGCGGCGTCGTGGGCAACCGCGCCTACTATTTTTCGTCGCAAGACTATGTGGCGAAGAATGCCGACGTGATCCGCATCGTCATCGAGGAGATCAAGGCCGTCGATCAATGGGGCAAGCAGCATCCGGACGAACTCGCGAGCGAACTCGCGCGGCTTTGGGGCCTGCCCAAACCTGTCGTCGATCTCGCGGTGAGCCGGCAGGTCTTCGGTACGGAAGCCATCACGCGGGCGATCATCGCGGAGCAGCAGCAGATCGCCGACACCTTCGTCGAGCTCGGGCTGGTGCCGAAACATGTCGACGTGCTGAGGGCCGCGCCGCCCGGTCTTGCCTGACGGCCATCGATGCCTCGGGCGCCGCGCCTGAAAGCCGCGGCATCGCGTAGCGATCCGCGCAAGACGTCAGAACACGCGCCCTTCGGTCAGATGCGTCGTCACGCCGTTGAGCGCGTAATCGCCGATCACGCGCGCCTTATGCATCAGCGGATTGTGGCTGAAGATCGTGCGCAGATTGCGCCAGTGGCGATCGAAGTTATGCGCGCGCGCCGTCGCCGATGCGCCGCCCGCTTCGAACATGCGCTCCGCCGCGCTCAACGCGAGCTTGCTGACGACGATCTGCGTGCGCGCCGTCGCGAGCGCGCCTTCCAGCACGAGCGCGTCGGCGTCGGCATCGCCGTTGCGGATCGCTTGCGACGATCGTTCGAGCACGCGCGCGTTGTCGCGCACGAGCGCATCGATCGCGTGACTGTTCGCGCTCAATTCGCCCACGACCTGCTGAATGAACGCATCCTCGCGGGCCGACGGCGCCGCGCTATGCAGCACGGGGCGTCCGTGTTTCAGCACATAGCGCTCCGCATCCGCGACGACGTTGCGTACGATGCCCGCCGCCACCGCCACCAGATGCAACTGACGCAGCGCGCCACCGTGACGGCCCGTGAGCGTCGTCTGCACGCGCGGCGTGACTTCGTCCGCGTACACGATCAGATCGTCGAACTCGAGACTGCCGCTCGCGGTCATGCGCTGCCCCATGCCGTCCCAGTCGTCGAGCACGCGCAGCCCCTCGCGTTGAACCGGCACGACGGCTATGGCGGCCTCGCCGTGTTCGTCCTGCACGTTCAGGCGCGCGTAGTCGGAGAACGCGGTGCCCGTCGCGTAATACTTGCGGCCGCTCAGACGAAAGTGATCGCCTTCGCGCCGAAGTTGCGTCGTGATTTCGCCGGGGCGCGACGTGCCCGCTTCGGTCGATGCGCCGCCGAAGATCGCGCCTTCCGCCACGCGCTTGATCTGCAATGCATTGAACGGCGTGCGCGGCGCAAGCAGCAGCGCTTCGGTCTGGTCGAAGTGAATGCGCAACGCGTGCGCGACGTTGCTTTCGTGCGCGGCAAGCGTTGCGATCACGTCGAAGACGTCTTCGAGCGAGCCGCCGAGTCCGCCCCATTCGAGCGGAAAGCGCAACGTCCCGAGGCCCGATCGACGAAACAGCGCAAAGGCATCGAACGGCAGTTCGCGGCGCGCCTCGCGCGCGGCCGCATCTTCGCCGATGGACTGTGCCAGTTCAGGCAGCGCGGCGAGCGCGGCTTCGAGTTTCTGATTTTTATTCGACATATGACGTGACGTTCCTATGGTATTGATGCGTGCTCTACGCGGCCTGCGCGTCGAATCGTTTGCCGGGAATCGCTTCGAGCAGCGTGCGCGTGTACGCATGCTTCGGCGCGCGCCATATCTCGCGATGATCGCCGCTTTCGACGATGCGCCCGCCATGCATCACATGGACGCGGTCGGCGATATAGCGCACCACCGAGAGATCGTGCGAGATGAAGAGATAAGCGAGCCCGAGGTCGTGTTTCAGCTCGACGAGCAGATTGAGTATCTGCGCCTGAATGGACACATCGAGCGCGGAGACGGGTTCGTCGCAGATCAGCAGCGCGGGCTCGAGCACGAGCGCGCGCGCAATGCCGATGCGCTGCCGCTGACCGCCCGAAAACTCGTGCGGATAGCGATCAAGCGCGGCGCTCGGCAAACCGACGCGATCGAGCATCGCGCTTGCGCGTCGGCGGCGTTCGCGCGCATCGGCGATGCCGTTCACGATCATCACCGTATCGAGGATGTCGCCGACGCTGCGGCGCGGATTCAGCGACGCATACGGGTCCTGAAACACCATCTGCACCTGCGCCCGCAGCGGGCGCAACGCGCGTTCGCTCAGGGGCGCGAGATCGACGCCGCGCAGGCGGATCGCGCCACCCGACGCCGGCACGAGACGCAGGATCGCTTTCGAAAGGGTCGACTTGCCGCAGCCGGATTCGCCGACGAGACCCACGGTTTCGCCGCACGCGATATCGAACGACACGTCGTCGACGGCGCGCAACGCGCCCCTGCCATGCCGATGCACATAATCGACCGTCAGATGTTGCACCGAGAGCAGCGGCGCGTCGTTGTCGAATCGCGTTTCCGGCGCGCTGACGGGCGCAAGCGGCGTCACGTTGAACGCGGGCTTGTCATCGGCGCCTTGCACGTGACGAATCTCCGGCAGCTTCCAGTCGCGGTAATGCAACTCCGTTGCCACGTTCAGCGATGCGCCCAGCAGCCCGCTCGTGTATGCATGCCGCGGCCGCTCGAAGAGTTGACGCACCGGCGCTTCCTCGACCTTTTCGCCCGCGAGCATCACGGCGACGCGATCCGCATGTTCGGCGACGACGCCGAGATCGTGCGTGATGAGCAGCAGCGACATCGACAGATCGCGCCGCAATTCGGCAAGCAGTTCGAGAATGCGCGCCTGAATCGTGACGTCGAGCGCGGTGGTCGGTTCATCCGCGATCAGCAGACGCGGACGGCATGCGACGGCCATCGCGATCATCACGCGCTGGCGCTGCCCGCCCGACAGCTCGTGCGGATAGTCGAAGACGCGTCGATGCGGCTCCGGAATATGCACGAGATCGAGCAGTTCGACGGCGCGCTTCATCGCCGCTGGCTTCGACAGCGCTTCGTGCCGTCGCAAGGTCTCGACGATCTGCGCGCCGACCGTGAGCACCGGATTGAGCGATGTCATCGGCTCCTGAAAAATCATCGAGATGTCGCGGCCGCGCACATCGCGCATTTCACGCGGGCTCAGCGCGAGCACGTCGCGTCCGTCGAAGCGGACGCTGCCCGTCACGCGGCCCGGCTCCGGCACGAGCCGCATGAGCGACAGCGCAGTCGCCGATTTGCCGCAGCCGGACTCGCCGACGAGCGCGAGCGTCTCGCCTTCGGCTATGTCCAGATCGATGCCGCGCACCGCGCGATGCGCGCCGAAACTCACGCGCAGATCGCGCACTTCAAGAAGATTCGCCACGGACAGGTCTCGGGTCAGGAACGTTCGCGCATGCGCGGGTTGAGTGCGTCGTTGAGGCCGTCGCCGAGCAGATTGAGCGCGAGCACCGCGAGCACGATCGCCGCGCCCGGCACGGCGGTCAGATACCACGCGGTGCGCAAGGAATCGCGCCCCGCGCCGATCATGCCGCCCCATGTGACGACGTTCGGGTCGCCCATGCCCAGAAACGACAGCGAAGACTCGATCAGGATCGCGCTCGCGACCATCACCGATGCGGTCACGATCACCGGCGGCAGCGCGCTCGGCAAGATCTCGCCGAAGATGATGCGCGCGTCGGAAAAGCCCTGACTGCGCGCGGCGAGCACGAAGTCCGACGAACGCAGCGTGCGGAACTCGGCGCGCACGATACGCGCGACCGTCGGCCACGAAGCGATGCCGATGGCCAGCGCGATCACCGTCACGTTCGGCCGCCCTATCGCGACGATCACGATCACGAGCAGAAACGACGGCACGGTTTGAAACAGCTCGGTGACGCGCACGAGAAGATCGTCGATGACGCCGCCGAAGAAGCCGCCGATCGCGCCGACGAGCGTGCCGATGACGAGCCCGATCGCCGCCGCCGATGCGCCGATCAGCAGCGACACGCGTGTGCCGTGCGCGATGCCGGCGGCGACATCGCGGCCGAGCGAATCGGTGCCGAGGCGATACAGCGGGTCGCTGCCCGGCCATTCGAAGGGCGCGGCGACCATATCGAGCGGATCGCCGGGAAAAAGATACGGCGCACTCAGCGCAAGCGCGATGAACGCAGTCAACAGCACGATGCCCGCGAGCGCGGACGGATTGCGCAGCAGCGCGCGCCACACGCCGCGCGAGGCGCGAGCGTAAGGCGCACGTTGAGCGCGCCGCGCGCCGAATAGCGCACCGGCGAGCTGGCGCCGCCACGCCGAGCCGTGGCCGGATGAAGCGAGTTCGGTGGAATCGGAAGCCATGCGTTTTCAGGTTCGATGAGTCAGACGATGCGTGGATCGAGCCACGCCTGCAGCAGATCGACCGTCACGTTGGCGACGATCACGAGCAGCGACGAAAGCAGCAACACGCCGAGCAGCACGCTGAAATCGCGCGCCATGACAGCATCGAGCGCAAGACGCCCGAGGCCCGGCCAACTGAACACGGTTTCCGTGACGGCCGCGCCGCCGAGCAGCGTGCCGAAGTGAATGCCGACCATCGTCGTGAGCGGCATCAGCGCGTTGCGCAGCACATGACGCACGGTGACGCGCAGCGGATGCAGCCCCTTCGCGTGCGCGGTACGCACGAAGTCCTGGCGCTTCACTTCGAGCATCGCGGCGCGCGTGAGACGCGCGTAGATGGCGACGAAGAAAGTCGCGAGCGTCACGGCCGGCAGCAGCACATGTTTCGCGACATCGGCGGCATACGCGAAGCCGTGCAAGGACGCGCCGACGGTGATATCGCCGCCGCTCGGCAGCCAGCCGAGATGCACCGAGAACAGCACGATGGCGAGCAGGCCGATCCAGAAGCCGGGCGTCGAATACAGCACGAGCGCGAGCACGGACAGCACGCGATCCGGCCACTTGCCCGCCCAATGCGCCATGACCGCGCCGAGCACGATGCCCGCGACGATCGCAAGGGCGAGCGCCGTGCCCATCAGCAGCAAGGTGTTCGGCAGCCGCGACAGAATCAGTTGCATGACGGGCGCGTCGTAACGCGGCGAATAGCCGAGACTGCCGTGCGCGAGATGCGACAGATACGCGCCGAGCTGATGCAGCACCGGCTGATCGAGGCCGAACTTCGCGCGCAATGCCTGCAGCGTTTCGGCGGTCGCGGAGCCCGCTTCGCCCGCGAGCACATCGGCGGCGTCGCCGGGCATCAGCTTCAGCAGGAAGAAGTTCAGGACCACGATGGCGAGCATCGTCGGCAGGGCCTGCCATGCGGTGCGCCGCGCGATGGCGGCGAAGCGCGTGCGTCGGTTCATCGGCGTCCGTCCTCAGGCGCTCAGCCACACATCGGCGAGATTGCCTTCCAGCCCCTGCGCCGACACCGTGTGATTGCGCACGCGCCGGTTCGCGAGCGTGACCATGCGCGGCGCGACGAGATTCAGGATCGGCAGGTCGCGATACACGATCTGCTGAAACTGCTGATAGAGCGCCACGCGCTTCTTCTCATCCGTTTCGATCGATGCCGATTCGAGCAGCGTATCGACTTCCGCATTGCTGTAGTGCGGCGCGTTCGAGAACGGCACGCCGGGCCGGATGTTCTTCGACCAGTAGAGACGCTGCACGCCCACGCTCGGATCGAACAACGTATTCACGCCGATGCTCGTGAAGTCGAACTGACGGTCCGCATACACGCGCTTGAGGAACGAAGGCAGATCCTGCGAACGCACGGTCACGTCGATGCCCACACGCGCGAGCGCCGACTTCACGTAATCGGCCTGACGCCGGTACATGTCGCCATAAGGCAGGAAATCGTGCGTCAACTGGAAGCGCGGGCCGCCGTTCTTGCGCGGATAACCCGCGGCATCGAGCAGCTTTTCCGCGTTCGCGATATCGAATGCGTAAGGCGCGAGCTTCGCGTCGTGATACGGCGAGGCGGGCGTGATCGGCGTCGGAGAAATCTCGGCGTAACCGTAGGCGATCGTCTTCTGCACGATCTGCGGATTGATCGCATGGGCGATCGCCTGACGCACGCGCACGTCCTTCAGGATCGGATGCGCGAGATTGAAATCGATCTCCGAGAGCGGTTCCAGAAAGCGATAACCGCGCGTTTCCACGGCGAGCTGCGGCAATTGCGTGAGACGCGGCAGATCCGAAAGCGGCACCGGATTCTCGCCGCCGAGATCGAGCGCGCCGGTTTCGAACGCGGCGGAGCGCGCGGCGGCATCGGGAATCACTTTGAACACGAGCGAATCGATATACGGCTTGCCCGCGTCCCAGTAATCCGGATTGCGCTCGTAGACGATGCTCGCGCCCCGCGTCCACGACTTGAAGCGGAACGGCCCGGTGCCGATGGGCGCATTGTTATGCGGGTTCGTCAGCGGATCGCCGTTCGCGTAGAGATGCTTCGGCACGATCGGCGATTCGCCCGCCGACAGCGCCTTCAGCAGATACGGCGCGGGCTTCGACAATTCGATGATCGCGGTGCGCGCATCGGGCGTCGATACGCGCGTCACGTTGGCGAAGGTGCTGCGCCCGCGCGGATGGATCGACTTCAACAAGTCGATGGAAAACGCCACATCCGCCGATGTGAACGGCTCGCCGTCGTGCCACTTCACGTTCTGGCGCAGCGTGAACGTGTACTTGAGACCGTCCGGGCTCACGTTCCACGCGGTCGCGAGCTGCGCCTTCGGCTTCAGATCGAAGTCATAGGCGAGCAGACCTTCGAGCACCTTCGAACTCGCGACGAGCGCGGGGCCCGTCGTCTGGAAGATCGATACGAGCACGGGCGGCTCGGGATTGATCAGCATGTTGAGCGTGCCGCCACGCCTGGGTGCCGCTTCCTGCGCGAAGGCGAGCGAAGACAGGCCGGCGGACGCGAGCGCCGCGCCTGATGAGACCAGAAAATCGCGTCGGTTGAAGCCTGCCATGTGATGCCATTCCTCTCTGTTCGTTGTTCGACGGCCGAATATGACGCGCCGCGGCGATCACGATAAAACGGCTGCGCGCGCGCGTGAACGAACGGTTATGCATATGGAAAGCATGGCGGCGCGAAAAGCATGTGACGTCGGGTGCAATGCCGAGAGGCGATCGCTACGCCACGCGCACCGCTCCCCCACCACCCGCCTAATGCATGTCGAGCACCGCGCCCTCGGGCACCGACAACCCCAGATGGCTGCGCAAGGTCTTGCCCTCATACGCGCGACGGAAAATGCCGCGCCGCTGAAGTATCGGCACGACGCCTTCCGTGAAGGCTTCGAGACCATCGGGCAGCACGTCGGGCATCAGATTGAAGCCGTCGGCGGCGCCGTTCCTGAACCAGTGCTCGATGTCATCCGCGACTTGCTCGGGCGTGCCGACGATCACGCGATGTCCGCCGCCGCCCGCCAGCGCACGGATGAGCTCGCGCACCGTGTAGCCATGCGTGCGCGCCTGCGCGAGCGTCGCGTTGAAGAACGTGTGATTGCCGTTGCCGCCATTGGGCAGCGGCAAGTCGTCGGGCAAACGCCTGTCGAGCGAAAGCGAATCGACGGGCACGCCGAGCGTGCCAGCGATGCGGTTCAGGCTGTACTGCACCGGAATCAGATCGACGAGTTCGTCACGGCGTCGCAGCGCCTCGCTTTCCGTCGAACCGATGATCGTCGTCAGTCCCGCGAGCACTTTCACCGCGTTCGCGCCGCGTCCGTAACGCGCCGCGCGCGCGTTGAGATCTTCGCGATATGCACGCGATTCATCGAACGATTGCGAGGCCGAAAACACCGCTTCCGCGTGACGCGCGGCCAGCTCGCGTCCGTCGCCCGATGCGCCCGCCTGCACCAGAACCGGATGACCCTGTGCCGAGCGCGGCAGATTCAGCGCGCCGCGCACGCTGAAGAATCGCCCACGATGATCGGCCGGATGCACCTTGTCGAGATCGACGAAGCGCCCGCTCGATTTGTCCGCGATGAATGCGTCGTCATCCCAGCTATTCCACAGCGTCTTGACGAGCGCCGCGAACTCGTCCGCGCGTGCATAGCGCGTTGCATGGTCGGGGACCGTGTCGTGACCGAAGTTGCGCGCAGACGGCAGGTCCGCGGTCGTCACGATGTTCCAGCCCGCGCGCCCGCCGCTGATCAGATCGAGCGTCGCGAATCGGCGTGCGATGTTGTACGGCTCGTTGTAACTCGTCGATGCCGTCGCGATCAGCCCAAGATGCGTGGTCGCGGCTGCAATGCTCGTGAGGAGCATCGTCGGTTCGAGCGCCGTGATGGGGCGCATGTCGAGCTGATCGGAGATCGCGGCGCTATCGGCGAGAAAGATTGCATCGAGACACGCGCGTTCCGCCAGCTGCGCCAGGCGCACATAGTGGCTCACGTCGAGGAATACGTTCGGATCCGAATCCGGCAGACGCCATGCCGACGGCACGAATCCGGAATGAAGCGCGTTGATGTTCAGATGCAGTTGGCGCGGGGCATCGCCGCTCATGGAAAGCTCCACAGAAAGGGATAACTCTCCATCTTGTACGGGCGACGCGAACGACGCCACGAACGAATTCGACGAAGCATATGAAAAGCGGCGCTAAACGGATAAGGCTTGCGTAGCGCGCGCGTCGATCCTTACCTGATCTGCAACACCGCCTGGCGCACATCGATGCGGCGCGGAATCACCTTCGTATCGAAAGCCAGATTCGCCGAGTCCTGCTGCGCGCTAAGGACGTCGTCGGGAATCGGATAGCTCGCGCCCCACTCCAGGCGCGAGATCGCCCGGTTCCATACGGCGAGCGGCACGCCCGTATTGGCGGACAGAAAGCGCGCCGTATCCTGCGGATGCGCGAGGCTGTCGTTCGTCTGACGTGCAAGCTGATCGAACAGCAGACGCAGCGCGGCGGGATACTTTTGCGCGAAGTCGCGCGTCGCGATATAGAAGCCGTATTGCGGCACCGACAGATCCCCGATGGTGAGAATGGTCCGCGCGCCGGTGGTCAGTTCGGTGTCCGCGTAACGCGGATCGGGCACGGCCCACGCATCGATGAAGCCGCGCTCGAACGCCGAGCGCGCATCGCCATAGGACAGGTACGTGAACTGCGCGGCGTTCGGGTCCATGTGGGCATCCTGCATCGCCTTCAGCACGAACAGGTGCCCTTGCGAGCCCTTGGCGAACGCGATCTTTCTGCCCTTCAGATCGCGCAGGTCCTTCACGGGCGAATCCTTCGGCACGACGATCGCATAGCTTTTGACGAGTCTCGGCGCATACGCCACATACACGACCGATGGCGCCGCGCCCGCCTGCGCCATGATCGGCGGCGTCGAGCCGACCGTGCCTACATCGACGTCGCCCGCATTGATGGCTTCGACGAGCGGCGCGCCATACACGAACTCGTGCCACGAAACCTTGACGTGATGCGAAGCGAAAGCCTGCTCCAGCTTGCCCGATGCCCGCAGCGCGACGAGACCGTCGCCCTTCTGGATTCCGATGTTGATCTGCGCGGGATAGCCCTCGTCAGCGTGCGCGGCAAACGCGGCGGCGAAGCAACCGGCGGCGATGATGGATTTCAGGAATCGGATCGGCATCAAGACTTGAAATAAGGATTGGCGGGACGTGCGAGACCGTAGTGACCGCGCAGCGTGGCGGCTTCGTACTCGCGCCGGAACAGGCCGCGCCTTTGCAGAATCGGCACGACATGCTCGGTGAAGTGCTCGAGCTGCGCGGGCAGTACGGGCGGCATCACGTTAAAGCCATCGGCGGCACGGCTTTCGGTCCAGTCGGCAATGACATCTGCAATCTGTTCGGGCGTGCCGGACAGCGTGAAATGCCCGCGCGCCGCCGCGAGCTTCCTCAACAGGCTGCGCAAGGTCGGACGCTCGCGCGCCACCAGTTGCGTGATGACTGCCGCGCGGCTTTGCGCGGCCTGCACCGTCGACGGGTCCGGAAAGTCATCGACGGACAGCGGCTGATCGAGCGGCAGCGTCGAGAAATCGTAGCCGCCGAAGCGGTTCGACAGGCGGCCGAGTCCCACGCTGACATCGGTGATCGAGTCGAGTTCGTCGAGCAGAGCGCTGGCTTCCGCTTCGGTCGAACCGATCGCCGCGCTGATGCCCGGCAGGATCACGATGTCCTGCTCCGAGCGGCCCGCGGCCCTCGCGCCCGCCTTGAGCTCGGCATAAAAGTCGATCGCGGATTGCTTCGTCAGATGCGCGGTGAAGACGGCTTCCGCATGGCGCGCGGCGAACGCCTTGCCCGTCGCCGACGAGCCCGCCTGCACCAGCACCGGATGCCCCTGTGGCGGGCGCGGCAGATTCAGCGGCCCCGCCACGCGATGAAACTTCCCGCGATAGCCGATCTTGCGCACCCGCGCCGGATCGAGAAAGCGTCCGCTCGACGCGTCATCGATGATGGCGTCATCGGCCCAGCTATCCCACAGTTGCGTGACGACTTCGAGAAACTCGTGCGCGCGTGCGTAGCGCTCCGCATGCTCGATCTGCTGCTCGTAGCCGAAGTTCGGCCCCGCGCCGCCGACCCACGAGGTCACGATGTTCCAGCCGATGCGCCCGCGCGAAATGTGATCCAGCGAAGCGAACTGACGCGCGAGATTGAACGGCTCGGTGTACGTGGTCGATGCCGTCGCGATCAGTCCGATGCGCGAAGTCGCCTGCGAAAGCGCCGCGAGCGTGGTGATCGGTTCGAGCGCGCCGGACGCGACGAATTGCGCGCCATCGCCGAGCGCGAGGGCATCGGCGAAAAACACGGAATCGAACAGGCTTTGCTCCGCCCTGACGGCGAGATCGCGAAAATAGTCGATATCGGTCAGCGCCTGGCGCGTCGCGCCGGAATGACGCCAGCCTGCTTCATGATGGCCGCGTCCGTGAACGAAGAGATTCAGATGTATAGGTCGGGGCATGAGCGAATAGTCTCGTTTGCCGGATCAGTCATGCACTTTGGGAAAACCGTGGCGCTCTGCGAGCAACGCGAGAATGCGGCGCGTATCGGTGACGAAGCGTTTCTCGCCGACGGTTTGCGCGTCGGACGGCGCGGGGTACGCATCGCCCAGCACCAGCACCGGCACCAGCAGACTTTGATGCGCCTCGCTTAGTGCTTCGACCGCGGCCTTGCGGGGACGCTCGAAGGGCACGCGGCGGATATCGAGGCGCGCGTTGCGCGCCGGATCGCTTGCGAGCAGACCTTCGATCGGCGCACCGTCCGGGCAGATGAACACTTCGCCCGGGCGCTTCGGATCGGTGAAGCCCGGTTCCAGCAGAATGAGTAGATCGCGTTGGGTCATGGTCGGCGTCATGCGTGGTTGAGAGCCGCCACAGCGTAACCATCCCGCGCGGAGATTGGAACGAATTGGATCTGCTAACCAAATCTGCGGCGCGCATGACGAAAGACGGATCGCGGGCGCCTTCCGGACCGACAGCTCATGCGGCTATCCGATGCTTCGTCGACGTTATCCGCGCTTCTTGCGCGCGCTGCGCTGATCGATCCACAGCCGCGCCCAGCGTGCCGCATAGGCGATCGCATGATCGCGCTCGAAGAAGTAATCGAGCGCATCGAAAGTGAAGCTTGCACCGTGCGCGTACCGGCGATGTTCGATCGTCAGGTTGGCCGCATACAAGCCGCTCGGCATGGCCTGAGCGGAGGGTGCAACCTCATAACCTTTGTATTGCATGGAGCGAGTCCTCGCGGCAAATTCAGGCAACATTGCCCGAACCGCTTCATGCTAGGGGCCGACGAACGCATGGCCAACCAATCCTTTTACGTTTGCAAATCACCGGCCGCATCGATTCGTCATTACGTCATGCTATGCATGTCAAAGGCGTCCCGGTCGCGGGTCCGGAACGAATCCATCGCGATTCGGCATGCGGATGGCGGCAAGCGAATGCGCATCGAGGCGGGCGTCGTCGGGAACGATGCCGTTCTGATTCAGGATCCACGCGCTCACGGCATACACCTCGTCCGCACTCAGCGATTGCGGCGCGTTATAGGGCATCGCGCGGCGAATGTAATCGAAGAGTGTCGTCGCGTATGGCCAGTAGCTTCCGACCGTGCGCACCGGCTTCTCGCTCGCGAGCGTGCCACGCCCGCCGATCAGCCGGTCGCCCAGCACGCCCTCGCCTTTCGCGCCGTGACACGAGGCGCACTTGGCCGCGAAGATCCGCGCACCGGTCACCACGTCGCCGCTGCCCGCGGGCAGGCCGCGACCGTCAGGCGCGACATCGATGTTCCACGCGGCGATGTCCGCCGCGCTCACGGGCGTGCCGATCGTGCCGATCATGCCGACAGCCGCGCGATGCGTTGCATCGTCCAACCCGGCCTGCGACGCGCGCCCGTCTAGCCACGGCCCCGAGCAGGCGGTAAGACACAGCGCCGTCAGACCCACGATCAGCGGGCGCACGGCGCGAAGTTGTCGAGTTGATTCCCTATGCATTTTTCACGCTGCCATCGGCGTCGACGCGCCATTGCTGAATGCCGTTGTAGTGGTAGTTCGAGTTCAGCCCGCGCGCGGCGACGAGCGCCTCGCGCGTCGGCTGGATGTATCCGGTCGAATCCGTTGCCCGCGAGAGGATCGTGGCCGGTTCACCGTTCCACACCCATCCCGCATGAAAGCGCGTGAGCGCGCGATCGCCGGGCGTGCCATCGAGCCGCGCCGCTTGCCATGAACGGCCACCATCGACGGATACTTCGACCTGACGGATCGCACCGCGTCCCGACCAGGCGAGCCCCACGATCGGGTAGTAACCGTGAGTCGTCAACTTGTGCCCGGGCGATGGCCGCGTGATGACCGATTTCGCATCCATCTCGAACACGAACTGGCGCGCGCGACCATCGGCCAGCAAGTTCGTGTATTTCGACGTTTCCTCTCGCGTTTCGAGCGGCGCGTCGACGAGCTTCAGCCTGCGCAGCCACTTCACGTTGGTGTTGCCTTCGAAGCCGGGGACCAGAAGCCGCAGCGGATAGCCGTTCTCCGGCCGCAGCCGCTCGCCGTTCTGCGCATACACGACGAGCGCGCGATCCAGCACGCGATCGAGCGGCAGGCTGCGCGTCATCGCAGCTGCATCGGCGCCCTCCGCGAGAATCCAGCGCGGCGCGTGGCCGTCGTTCGCAGCGAGCCCGCCGGCCGCCTCGATCAACGTCGAAAGCCGCACGCCGGTCCACTCGCAGCACGACAGAAGCCCGTGCGTGAGCTGAACGGGCAGCCCGCTCGGCCCTTTCCATTCGCTCGCGGTGTTGCCCGAACATTCGAGAAAGTGCACGCGCGACTCGGAAGGCAGCCGCAGCAAATCGTCCATCGTGAAGAGCTTCGGCTCGCGCACGAGGCCATGAATCACGAGCCGGTGCTGGTCCGGGTCGATATCCGGCACACCGGCGTGATGGCGTTCGTAGACAAGCCCGTTCGGTGTGATCGCGCCGTGCAGATCGGCGAGCGGCGTCAGCGACGAAGCCGCTCCCGGCACCGGCCACGCACGCGCCGCGCGACGCACGACCTCGGATTCGCGCGGGGATGGCAGGCCATAGGGATGATCGAGAATCGGCGCGCCAGGCATGCGCGTCCACGGCTCGACGCTGAGCGGCTGCAAGAGTCCGGACGCCGCATTCGCGTGAGGCGCCACGGCTGCCGACAGCGCGAGGCCGCCCAGCATCCGGCGTCGCGGCGACGCGGGAGCGTGTTGCTCCGGCTTCGCGGGATCGCCGGGCCGTGTGGCGGAAAACGATGAGAAACGCGGGATTTTCGGCATGCTCGATGAGTCGGGCAGAGAAGACAGGCAGTCGGGCGCCCGATTATAGGTCGCGGTTTCGGGATGCCCAATCGCGATTGCGACTATGCAAATGACAAGGGTTGCTTAAGCGCCATCGTCTGACGCGTTCCTGCGAATGCGATGACATCATGAGTCGCTCACGCCGACGACGGCGCGCAGGATCACCGGCTGCCCGCCGCGCAACGACACGGCGCCGAACACCGAGCGCGCGTGCACGCCGGCATCGCCCAGAACCTCGACCAGCAGATCCGATGCGCCGTCGAGCACCTTCGCGTGGTCTTCGAAGGCGGCGTCGGCGTTCACGAAGCCCTGCACGTCGAGCACCTGCTTCACGCGTTCGAGCGAGCCGAGTTCATCGCGCAGCACGAGCAGCAGTTCCACTGCCGCCTCGCGTGCGAACGAAACGCCGTCTTCGAGCGTGAGCGTGTCACCCAGCCTGCCTTTGGACGGCTTACCGTCGATGGCGGCGCCCGCCGACTTGCCCGACACGAACACGAGATCGCCCCAGCGCGTGGCATTGCGATAGTTAGCCTTCGGGTTGCTCGAAGTGCGTTCGGGGTCGATCAGACGGTCGAGTCTTTCGTCAGCGCTCATGGTGCTCCTGTCGGTATGAATGCGTGACATCACGCGCAGCCGCTCATGTTATGCAGCAACGGCCGGCGCGCTAACCAACGAAGCCTCATATCGATATGACCGGCCTCGCGCGGCGCGAAGCGTTCGTTGCGCGCCTGCTCGCGATTTCTGCATCGCTTCTCCGATGTAATCCGGAATCCAAATCAGACGCTCCGACCATTACAAACGAAAAATCCTTTGTTGGACTTCGGTAAGCACGACCGTAGTATCCGGCTTCCTCGAACTCATGGTTAATACCTAAGGAAGCGAATGAAACGAGTCGCACTCGCCGGCGCCGCTGGCTTACTGGCCGCCCTTCCGGGCATCGTTCAGGCACAGAGTTCCGTCACCTTGTACGGGATCATCGACGCCGGCCTCGCCTATACGAACAATCAGCGTGGCGCATCCAACGTGCAGGCGACGAGCGGCAAGCTCAACGGCAGCCGCTGGGGCCTCAAAGGCGTCGAAGATCTGGGCGGCGGCTACAAGGCGCTGTTCACGCTCGAGAGCGGCTATCGCGTCAACGACGGCACACTCGCTCAAGGCGGACGCGAATTCGGGCGGCAAGCTTATGTGGGCGTGGCGAAGACGGGCATCGGCACGCTGACGCTCGGGCGTCAGTACGATCCGAACACGGATCTCGTTGCGCTCTTCGCGGGGCCGGGATTCTGGTCGCCCGCCACGCACGTCGGCGATAACGACAATCTGAATCAGACCTTCCGCATCAACAATGCCGTGAAGTTCAAGAGCGATACCTTCGCGGGCGTGACTGTCGATGCGCTCTACGGGTTCAGCAATCAGGCGAGCAACGGCGCGGGCGCGGGCTTCGGCAACAACCGCGCATGGGGCGTATCGGCGAGCTACGCCAGCGGGCCGTTGCAACTCGGCGCGGGCTATTTGCTGCTCGATCATCCGAATGTCGCGTCGAACACGAGCGGCGCGGTCGGCGGTGCATCGACCACGTCCGGCGACGACTACAGCGGCGCCTTCTTCTATGGCCTGAACGGCGGCGTCGCGCGGCAGCAAGTGGCGGTCGCAGGCGGCAACTATGCGATCGGATCGGTCGCGACAGTCGGCTTCGCATGGAGCCACACGCAGCTCGACTACAACGATGGCTCGTCGCGCAAGTTCAACAACTACGATGTGAACGGCCGCTACAACATTACGCCGGCGACGACGCTGATCGGCGTGTACACCTTCACCGATGGCCGCGCCAACAGTCTGCCCGGCACCGGCGGCGCGACACTCAAGCCGCGCTGGCATCAGTTCACGCTCGGCGTCGACTATGTATTGTCGAAGCGCACCGACCTCTATCTCTCCGGCGTCTATCAGCTCGCGGCGGGCGATGCCTCGACGCGCGTCGGCAACGGCTATCAGAAGATCGCGGCTATCGCCGACGCGGGCACGCCGTCGTCGACGAACCGGCAAGTGGCGGCGTTCGGCGGCGTGCGCGTGCGCTTCTGAGCTGCGAAGAACCGCATCGAACCGGTGAAAATCCCGCGGCGAAAGCGCGGAACGACACCCTCGATACGCTGCGCTCACACCGTTTCCCTACGCGCTTACACGAATCGGGCGCATCCGGAAGACACGCTCGAAGCCTCGTGCTTCGAGCGTCGCCGAGCGCATTCGCGCGACGCGCAATCGCGGTTCTTTCAAATCTCTGAAGGCGACAAGCAAAGCAGAAATCGATCTTTGGCGGCCTTGAGCCGGTTGCTAAGATCGCCGCTCGCTTTCAACGGACCGCCATAACGACAATGACCTTGCACCGCTCGATCGCTACCCGCCGCGCCGCCGTTGCGCTCGCCGTCGCCAGCCTCTTCGCGCTGGCATCGTGCGGCTCTTCCAGCGACAGCTCGCCGACGACCGCGCCGGTCGCCGCCGCCAAACGGCCGAACATCCTGTACATCATGGCCGACGATCTCGGCTACTCGGATATCCACGCGTTCGGCGGCGAAATCAACACGCCGAATCTCGATGCGCTCGTCGCATCGGGCCGCATCCTCACGAACCATCACACCGGCACGGTCTGCGCGATCACGCGCGCCATGCTGATCTCAGGCACCGACCACCATCTCGTCGGCGAAGGCACGATGGGCACGCCGACCGACGAACGCAAGGGCCTGCCGGGATACGAAGGCTATCTGAACGACCGGGCGCTCTCGGTCGCGCAGTTGCTGAAGGATGGCGGTTATCACACGTACATGGCGGGCAAGTGGCACATCGGCTCGGGAATCGTAGGCAGCACCACAGGCGGCGGGCAAACGCCGGATCAGTGGGGCTTCGAGCATAGCTATGCGCTGCTCGGCGGCGCCGCGACGAATCACTTCGCGCACGAACCCGCAGGCTCGAAAAACTACACGGAAGACGGTCAATACGTTCAGCCGGGACAGCCCGGCCAGCCAGGCGGCGCAGGCGGCAGTCCGAGCGTCTTCTATTCGACCGACTTCTATACGCAGCGCTTGATCTCCTACATCGATTCGAACAAGGGCGACGGCAAGCCCTTCTTCGCCTACGCAGCGTACACGTCGCCGCACTGGCCTTTGCAGGTGCCCGAGCCTTACTTGCACAACTATGCGGGCAAGTACGACGCAGGTTACGACGTCATCCGCAATGCGCGGATCGCGCGGCAGAAGGCGCTCGGCATCATTCCCGCCGATTTCAATCCGTATCAGGGCGCGCCGGAAACGCTGACCTCGTCGCCCGCCACGGCGAACAATGGCACCGCGAACGCGAAATACATCAGCGCCGTGCACAACGCCGCGCAAGGCTACAGCGACTATGGTCCCGGCACGGTCAACAAGTCGTGGAACAGCCTGTCCGCCGCCGAGAAGAAGGCGCAAGCGCGCTACATGGAAATCTATGCCGGCATGGTCGAGAATCTCGATCACAACATCGGCCTGCTGATCCAGCATCTGAAAGACATCGGCGAATACGACAACACGTTCATCCTGTTTCAGTCCGATAACGGCGCGGAAGGCTGGCCGATCGACTCGGGCGCGGATCCGACCGCGACCGATACCGCGAACGCATCCGATGCGGTCTATTCGACGCTCGGCACCGACAACGGTCAGCAGAACGCACGGCGTCTGCAATACGGCCTGCGCTGGGCCGAAGTCAGCGCGACGCCGTTCCGCCTCACCAAGGGCTACGCGGGCGAAGGCGGCGTATCGACACCGCTCATCGCACATTTGCCCGGACAGACGGCGCAGTTGCCCACCTTGCGCGCCTTCACGCACGTCACCGACAACACCGCGACCTTCCTCGCCGTCGCACAGATCACGCCGCCGACGCAGCCCGCGCCGGCTTCGATCAATACGCTTACGGGCGTCGATTCGAACAAGGGCAAGGTGGTCTATAACAACCGCTACGTCTATCCGGTCACCGGACAGTCGCTGCTCCCGATTCTCAAGGGCGACGGCACCGCGGAAGTGCACACCGCCGCGTTCGGTGACGAAGCCTATGGACGCGGCTATCTGCGCAGCTCCGATGGCCGCTGGAAGGCGCTTTGGACCGAGCCGCCGACCGGTCCCGCCGACGGTCACTGGCAGCTCTTCGACCTGCAGGCCGATCGCGGCGAGAACAACGACGTATCGGCGCAGAATCCGTCGGTCATCGACAGTCTCGTGCAGCAGTGGAACAGCTACATGAGCACGGTGGGCGGCGTCGAACCGCTGCGGCCGCGCGGCTACTACTGAGCGCGCGATGAGTCGTCGATGGACATCCGTTGCAGGCGCCGGCGCCGTGACGCTCGCGTTGTTCGGCGCGGGCTTCGGCGGGGCGCTCGCCGTGAACGCGGAGCACGGCTTCGATCCGCGCAATCTCGCGCGCACGCTGGCGCCGCTCGGCTCCGAGCAGCAATGCGAACGCTATTCGGGCATTCCCGCCAAGTGGCGCGACGATCCGCGCGCGGGCATGGTGCACCTGCGCGGCGGCGAATTCGTCTTCGGCAGCACACTGGGTTATGACGACGAGCGCCCGGTGGGCGATGGCAAGACGAAGGTCGGAGCCTTCTGGATCGACCAGACCGATGTAACCAACGCGCAGTTCGCCGCTTTCGTCGACGCGACGGGCTATGTGACCGAAGCCGAGCGTCAGGGCGGCGCCGTCGTGTTCCATGTCCCGACGCGCGAAGAAATGAACGCACGCGATCTCGCGTGGTGGTCGTGGGTGAAAGGTGCGTCGTGGAAGCATCCCACGGGATCGTCGAGCACATGGAAAGGGCACGAAAATCGTCCGGTGACGATGGTGACGCTCGCCGACGCCCTCGCCTACGCGCACTGGCTCCGCCGCGATCTGCCGACCGAGGCCGAGTGGGAATACGCGGGCAAGGCCGGGCGGGAAGGCGCGCAGCTCGACGCCGCTCCGCGCGATGCGCGCGGCAAGCCATCGGCGAATTACTGGCAAGGCGTGTTTCCCGTGCTCGACTCCGCCGAAGACGGCCATGCGGGTTTGGCGCCGGTCGGTTGCTATGCGGCGAACGATTTCAGGCTGTACGACATGATCGGCAACGCATGGGAATGGACGAAGGATCCTTACACCGGTCCGCGTCAGCCGCATTCGAACGGCGACACGGCGGCGGTGATCCCAGCGCGCAAGCACGACACGGCCGTGGTCATCAAGGGCGGCTCGTTCCTGTGCGCGCAGGATTATTGCGTGCGCTACCGGGCGTCGTCGCGCGAGCAGCAGGAAGCGGATTTGCCCGCGTCGCATATCGGCTTTCGCACCGTGCTGAGGGACGGCTGATGCGCGCGCGATTCGTTTTCGCGGGGGCGGTTCTGGCAGCCTCTTTCGTGACGACGGCGCATGCCGCGGAGCAGACGGTTCGCATCGGCGTGATGCCGGGCGAGGAAGCGACGATCGTCGCGCATGTGCGTGAAGTCGCCGCGAAGCAGGGCTTGCCGCTCGCCGTCGTGGCTTTCGACGATGCCGCGCGCATCGACGCCGCGCTCGCAAACGGTACGATCGATGCCGCCAGTTTCGAGGACGAAGCCAGCCTCGCCGCCCGCAGCGCGCGCAACGGCTACGCGATCGAAAGCGTCGCCGCGACCGTGACCTTGCCGATGGCGCTCTACTCGCGCAAGCTCGCATCGATCGCCTACTTGCCGCGCGGCGCGACCGTCGCCGTTCCGGCCGATGCCGCCGGCACCGCGCGCGCATTGATCCTCCTGCAGAACTATGCGCTCATCACGCTGAAGGACGGCGCGGGCCTTCATCCGACGCTCGGGGATATAGCCGGCAATCGCTTCGGTCTGAAGATCCGCCGCGTGGAACGCGCGAAGCTCTACGAAGCGCTCGACACGGCGAGCTTCGTCGCGATGAACGCCGACGACGCCGCGCGCAACAAGCTGAAGCCGGGCCGCGACAGCATCGGCATCGAAGATGCGCGCTCGCCTTATCAGCATGTTCTCGCCGTGCGTACGCGCGACGCGAAGGCCGCCTGGGTCGGGCGACTCGTTCGGGTCTTTCATTCCGACGACGTCGCGCATTTCATCCTCACGCAGTATCAGGATTCCGTGCGCCGGCCTTGGTGAATAGCTACTCGTTCGACTGCACCGCGTGCGGCAAATGCTGCAACAGTCCGCCGGCGATGTCGCTACGCGAACTGTTCGAACACCGCGACGTATTCGTCGGCTGCATCGCGCTCGGGCGTATGCCGCGAGGCGCAGACACGCCACTGCACGCGTTTCCCGTCGATGAGGCCAGTGCCATCACCATCACGACGCTTGCGCTCGATTACCCGTCGCTCGGCCGCTGTCCCGCGCTCGCGCATGACGGGTTGTGCGGCCTTCATGCAAAGGGCAAGCCGGATCAGTGCATCGCGGTGCCGCTCGACCCGCTCGTGCCCGATCACCTGCAACATGCGGTGCTTGCGCAGCGCTCGCATGGCGCGGGATGGATCGGCGCGCAATGCATCCGCCCGGGCGAGCATCCGGGTGCGTTGCTCCTCAGGGCTGGCGAGATCGTGGATGAAGAGGCCAAGGCGGCCGTGCAACGCAGACGGCACGCGCTAGGCATCGAGCGCGAGCTATGGGCCGCGCCGTTGTTCGATGTCCTGAGACGCGATTTCGCCGATCCGCGCCGCGCGCTCGCGATGCTTCCTTCCGACGGTTATCGCACCATTGCGAGCGTGCCGGCGCTCATGGGTATCGGCACGTTATCGACGGCGCTCGCGCGCGCGTGCATCGCCTATATCGATGCGCAGACGGCGCTGATACACCGGAACGTCGCGCAGGCCGTGCAACGCCGCCGCCTCGACGACCGGCCGACGACGCAGACACTGCGCGGTTTCTCCGATGCACTTCAGCATGCACGCGCGCATCTCCGCGCGCTGCCCGAACGCACCGCAGCCTCGCCGCTCGCGAAAGACGCCGAGGCGTGGTTTCTCTTCTGAGGCTCGGCGAATGCGCCGTTCGTGCCGACGGGCAGCATACGAATCCGCCTTTTTGCTACGCAGCAATCGGACCGTCCAACGTGCGTCTAAAGAAATTGAGTCAATGCTCTATTTCAACGTGTCTCATGCCGATCGCCCCCCGCCCGCAGCCGGTTTCCGGATTTCATCCTGTCGTAAGGTTTACCCCGATTTAAACGCAAACCAACAAAAGGGACATTCTGGCTGCTGCATGTAATCGAAGCGCAACCCAATTGACGTCATTCTGAAGCGCCAGCTCTGCGGCTGGCGTCGTGCATGCCGAGAGGAGAGCGATTTGGTCCTTGAACTGGAGCGGGTCAGCGTCGTTTCTGGCGGGCAGCCGTATCTGTACGGCGTGGATTTGCGCCTTGTCCCAGGCGCCATCAACGTGCTTCTCGGACCCACGCAGGCCGGCAAAACCACGCTGATGCGCGTGATGGCGGGTCTCGACAGGCCGAACGACGGCCGGGTGCTCGTCGACGGCCAGAACGTGACAGGCGTCAGCGTGCGCCAGCGCAATCTCGCGATGGTCTATCAGCAGTTCATCAACTACCCCGCGATGACGGTGTTCGAGAACATCGCCTCGCCTTTGCGTCTGCAAAAAACCGACCCTGCCGAAATCCGCCGGCGCGTGCACGAAGTCGCGGCCCGACTGCATATCGACCATTTGCTGGAGCGGCGGCCAGGCGAACTGTCGGGCGGACAGCAGCAGCGCTGCGCGCTCGCGCGTGCACTCGTGAAGCGCACGTCGCTGGTGCTGCTCGACGAACCGCTCGTCAATCTCGATTACAAGCTGCGCGAGGAATTGCGCCTCGAACTGGCCACGCTTTTCGCCGACGGCAAGACGACGGTCGTCTACGCGACCACCGAACCGCTCGAAGCGCTGCTGCTGGGCGGCTATACGGCAATCGTCGATAAAGGCCGGGTTCTGCAGTTCGGTCCCACGCTCGATGTCTATAACGCACCGGTCAACGTCGCGGCCGCAGCCGTTTTCAACGATCCGCCGATGAACATGCTGACGAGCGACTGCGGCAACGGCCGCGCGCGTCTGCCGATCGGCGTCGAGGTTCCGGTCCGGCACGGTCTCGCCGCGAACGGCGCATGCCGCATCGGCATCCGGCCGGGACACGTGCGTCTCGAGGCGAAGGCCGCTCATGCGATCGCCGTTGCGTGCCGGCTCGAACTCGCTGAACTGAGCGGCTCGGAAACATACCTGCACTTGCGCACGCTGACCGGCGCGGTCGACCTGGTTGCGCAATTGCAGGGCGTGCATCAGATCGAGCTCGGCACGCAGCTCGATGTGTTCATCGACCCTGACGAACTGTTCGTGTTCGGCGCGGATACCCAACTGGTGTCCAGCCCGGAGGCAGCTCATGGCGTGCATTGAGTTCCAGAATCTCGGGCACGCGTACGGACCGGCCCCCGCGACGCTCGACGACTACGCGCTTCAACCCATGAGCATGGTCTGGGATGACGGCGGCGCTTACGCGTTGCTCGGGCCATCGGGTTGCGGCAAGACCACGCTGCTGAATATCGTGTCGGGGCTCGTCAAGCCGTCGGAGGGAAAGGTGCTGTTCGACGGACGCGACGTGACTGCGCTCGGCGCACGCGAGCGCAACATCGCGCAAGTGTTCCAGTTCCCCGTGGTCTACGACACGATGACCGTGTTCGACAACCTCGCGTTTCCGCTGCGCAATCGGATGATGTCGACCGCCGAGGTCACGAAGCGCGTGCACGAAGTCGCGGAAATCCTCGATATGACGCGCGACCTGCCGCTCAAGGCGAGCAATCTGGCCGCCGACGCCAAGCAGAAAATATCGCTCGGGCGCGGCCTCGTGCGCAAGGACGTCGCGGCGATTCTCTTCGACGAACCGCTCACCGTGATCGATCCCGCGATGAAGTGGATGCTGCGCCGGCAGTTGAAGAAGATCCATCAGCAACTCAAGCTCACGCTTATCTATGTGACGCACGATCAGGTAGAAGCGCTGACTTTCGCGGATGAAGTCGTGGTCATGACGAATGGCCGCGTCGTTCAGAAAGGCGGAGCCGATGCGCTTTTTCTGCGGCCGGATCACGCTTTTGTCGGCTACTTCATCGGCAGTCCCGGCATGAATCTCTGTCCGATCGAGCTCGACGCAGACGGCGCAAAAATCGGCTCGCAGCGCCTGCCGCTCGACGCGGGCACGCTCGCGACGCTACGGGCCGCGCATCAGCAGACAAACGGCGCGCTCAAGCTGGGGATTCGCCCGGAATTCGTACGGCTTTCGCATGAAGGCGGAGCGGGTGCGCTCAACGCGCGGGTGCTTCGCGCACAGCAACTCGGCAACTATCAACTGGTGACCGCGCAATGCGACGGCCATGTGTTCAATGCGAGGCTCGAACCGCATGTACGGATTGTCGACGGACCTGCCTGGCTGCATCTGGTTGCGCCTGAGACCGTATTCTTCTGCAACGACGAACGAGTCGAAACACGCATCTCCGAAGAGGCCGCGCGATGAAGCCCGTCAATCAGAAAGCGTGGTTGCTGGTCGTTCCGGTGTTCATCTGCGTCGCGTTCTCCGCGATCCTGCCGCTGATGACCGTGGTCAACTATTCGGTGCAGGACATCATCGGCCCGACGCAGCATGTGTTCGTCGGTACGGAGTGGTTTCGCAACACCATGACCGATCCGGATTTGCGCCAGGCACTCGGCAGACAGGTCATTTTCTCTGCGTGCGTTCTGCTGTTCGAGATTCCATTGGGCGTGGGCCTCGCACTGTCGATGCCGGCTTCGGGATGGCGCGCATCGGCGACGCTCGTCGTGCTCGCCATGCCGTTGCTGATTCCATGGAACGTGGTGGGCACGATCTGGCAAATCTTCGGGCGCCCGGATATCGGACTGCTCGGCTACTGGCTCAATAGTCTCGGCTTCGACTACAACTACACGGCGAGTCCCACCGCCGCATGGCTCACGGTGCTGGTGATGGACATCTGGCACTGGACGCCGCTCGTCGCGCTGCTGTGCTATGCGGGCTTGCGCGCGATTCCGGACGCCTTCTATCAGGCCGCGGAGATAGATGGCGCGAGCCGCTTTGCGGTATTCCGCTACATCGAGTTGCCGAAGATGCGCGGCGTGCTGATGATCGCCGTGCTGCTGCGCTTCATGGACAGCTTCATGATCTACACCGAGCCGTTCGTGCTGACAGGCGGCGGACCCGGCGATTCCACGACCTTCCTCAGTCAGTACCTGACGCAAAAAGCGGTCGGCCAGTTCGACCTCGGCCCGGCCGCGGCTTTTTCGCTGATCTATTTCCTGATCATTCTGCTGTTGTGCTTCATTCTCTATAACTGGATGAATCGCGTCGGCAGAGGCGGCCCCGCTGCGCAAGGAGACGACCATGCAGGATAAGCGCCGCTGGATGCGGACGTTGGTGCTCGTCGTCTATATGCTGTTCGCGCTGATTCCGCTTTACTGGATGTTGTCGATCTCCCTGCGCACGAACGAGGAGACCATGTCGACGTTCGCCACGCTGCCGCAGCACGTCACGTTCGACAACTACAAGGTGATCTTCACCGATCCCTCGTGGTACTGGGGCTACATCAATTCGATCATCTACGTGCTGATGAACACGGTGATGTCCGTGCTGGTCGCGCTGCCTGCCGCGTATGCGTTCTCGCGTTATCGCTTTCTCGGCGACAAGCACATGTTCTTCTGGCTGCTCACCAACCGCATGACGCCGCCCGCCGTGTTCCTGCTGCCGTTTTTCCAGCTCTATTCGAGCATCGGCCTGACCGACACGTACATTGCCGTCGCACTCGCGCACATGCTGTTCAACGTGCCGCTTGCCGTATGGATTCTCGAAGGCTTCATGTCGGGCGTCTCGCGCGAGATCGACGAAACCGCGTATATCGACGGCTATACGTTTCCCGCCTTCTTCGTGAAGATCTTTCTGCCGCTCATCAAGTCGGGCGTCGGTGTGACGGCTTTCTTCTGCTTCATGTTCAGCTGGGTCGAACTGCTGCTCGCGCGCACGCTGACTTCGGTCAACGCGAAACCTATCGCTGCCGTGATGACGCGCACCGTGTCGGCGGCCGGCATGGATTGGGGCGTGCTCTCGGCTGCGGGCGTGCTGACGATCGTTCCGGGCGCGCTCGTGATCTACTTCGTGCGCAACTACATCGCGAAGGGCTTCGCGATGGGGAGAGTGTGATGTTCACGTGGATGTACTGGACGCCCGAGGTGGCGATTTTTTTCGGCTGCATCGTCGTGATGCTGGGCGGCATGACGGTATGGGAACTGTGCTCGCCGACTCATGAACGCAAGGGTTTTCTGCCTATCGCGACGACTCGCGGCGATCGCCTTTTCATCGGCCTGTTGACTGCCGCTTATGTGAATCTCGCGTGGCTTGCGATCAGCGCGGAGGGCTCGAGTTCGTGGCCGGGCTTCGTAGCCTCGGTGCTGGTGCTGCTCGCGATCATGTGGAAAGGCTAGCAAGCCGACGCATGCAGCGATGACTGACAACTGCCGGTTCCGCTGATGCCCCCAGCGGGCGCCGACAAGATCGAAGGGGCACGGAAGACACAGGAGAAGACCATGCATCAGAGGAGACGGATCGTCGCGCTGGCAGTGGCAAGTATCGTGTCGGGTGCCTTCGCGAACCAGGCTCTGGCGGGAACGCCCGAGGCGCAGAAATGGGTGGACAGCGAGTTTCAACCCAGCACGCTGTCGAAACAGCAGCAGATGGACGAGATGAAATGGTTCATCGATACCGCGGCGAAACTCAAGTCGCAGGGCGTCAAAGAGATTCATGTCGTGTCGGAAACCATCGACACGCACACCTACGAATCGAAAACGCTAGCGAAAGCGTTCAGTGAAATCACCGGCATTCAGGTGAAGCACGACATCATTCAGGAAGGGGACGTCGTCGAGAAATTGCAGACCTCGATGCAATCCGGCCAAAGCATTTACGACGGCTGGATTTCGGACTCGGACCTGATCGGCACGCACTATCGCTATGGCGTGATCGTTCCGCTATCCGATTACATGGCGGGCGAAGGCAAGGAATACACGAACCCTGGTCTTGACCTGAAAGATTTCATCGGCACGAGCTTTACGACCGCGCCGGACAAGAAGCTCTATCAGCTTCCCGACCAGCAGTTCGCGAACCTTTACTGGTTCCGCGCGGACTGGTTCGCACGCAAGGACTTGCAGGACAAGTTCAAGGCGAAATATGGCTACGAACTCGGCGTGCCGGTCAACTGGTCCGCGTATGAAGACATCGCCGAGTTCTTTACGAACGACGTGAAAACCATCGACGGAGAAAAGGTCTACGGCCATATGGATTACGGCAAGAAAGACCCGTCGCTCGGCTGGCGCTTCACGGACGCGTGGCTTTCCATGGCGGGCGAAGCCGACAAGGGCATTCCGAACGGCATGCCCGTCGACGAATGGGGCATCCGCGTGACGCCTGATGGCTGTCACCCGGTAGGCGCGTCGGTATCGCGCGGCGGCGGCACTAATAGCCCGGCAGCGGTCTACGCGACGACCAAATACATCGACTGGCTCAAGAAATACGCGCCACCGGAAGCGTCGGGCATGACCTTCAGCGAAGCGGGCCCGGTGCCCGCGCAGGGACGCATCGCGCAACAGGTGTTCTGGTACACCGCGTTCACGGCGTCGATGCTCAAGCCGGGCAACGTCACGAATGCGGATGGCACGCCGAAGTGGCGCATGGCGCCCTCCCCGCACGGCGCCTACTGGAAGGAGGGCATGCAAAACGGGTATCAGGACGTCGGCTCATGGACCTTCTTCAAGTCGACGCCGCCGAATCAGCGCGCTGCCGCGTGGCTATACGCGCAGTTCGTGACGTCGAAGAGCGTGTCGCTCAAGAAGTCGATTGTCGGTCTCACGTTCATTCGCGACTCCGACATTCATAGCGACTACTTCACGAAGAACGCGGATAAATACGGCGGCTTGATCGAGTTCTATCGCAGCCCGGCGCGCGTCGCGTGGACGCCGACCGGCAACAACGTGCCCGACTATCCGAAGATGGCGCAACTCTGGTGGAAGAACGTCGGCACTGCTGTCGCCGGTGAGAAGACGCCGCAGGCTGCGATGGACAACCTGGCGAAGGAAATGGACCAGGTGTTGTCCCGTTTGCAGCGGGCGGGGATGAAGGTTTGCGCGCCGGAGCTGAATGCGCAGAGCGATCCGTCGAAGTGGCTGTCCGACCAGCACGCGCCGTGGAAGGCGCTTGCCAATGAGAAGCCGAAGGGGGAAACGGTGAAGTATGAGCAACTGCTGTCCGCGTGGAAGGCGGGTAAGGTGCGGTAGGGGTATTGGTTTTTGGATTGGCGGCACTTGGTTGTGCCGCCTTTTTTGTGGGTTGCTGGACGGGCGCGGTGGGGCTGGAAGCAGCAGCGACGATTCGATGCGGATGCAATCTCTGACGGCCCTCGATGACCATCAGCCGAAATTCGCGGAATACCGCCTCGTTGTTCTGCTACGACCGTGGTCCGAAGGGCTGAAGCCAACCCGAACCAGCCGTTCCTGACGACGCCGCTTCAATGGCGGCTTGAGAGGGGCTAAGCGGTCATCCGACCAACTGCCATTCGCGTCCCCTGAGTTCATATCTGCGTCAGTGTCCTAAGGACCGCGTCACTCCTTTTGCCAGCCATGAAACGACTTCGTCGACCATCGGATGGTGACGTTCGGTATTCCATACCAAAGCTGCGGTTACGACCATGACCTTCTCTTTAAGAGGCCTCACCACGACATTCTCTGGTGCCAGCTTTCGCATGGTCGCTGGTACCAGCGCTACGCCCTGCCCGCACCCGACATATGCGATCTGCGAGGTGACCGAGCGCACCTCACGAGTGACGTGTGGGGTCAATCCATGTGAACGGCAGACCGACGTCAGCAGGTCGAAGTAGACCGGGCTGACTTGTCGGGAGGACATCACAAGTTGTTCATTCGCCAGCGACTGCAATCGCACCCTGGACAAGGCGGCCAGCGGATGATCCCTCGGAAGCGCTACAGCCAGCCTGTCCTCAGCTAGCGGCAGGGTGGCGATTCCGTTTCCCACCTCGCCATCGACACGGACAAATGCCAAGTCGATCTCGCCCGCTTCCAGTGCGGGGATGGCATCGACGCTATCGATTTCGCGAACGAAGACGGTCAGATGCGGGTGAGCGCGCTTGAGCGCTTCCAGCACGGGTGGCACCGTTTCCAGCATGGCGGAAGTGATAGCACCGACGTGCAGCACGCCGGACTGGCCGGCAGCTACTTCACGGACTACGCGTTCCAGTCGTTCCACCTGCTCCGCGAATTGCCGGACGGCGGGCAATATCGCCGCGCCCGCGGGGCTCAACTGCGTGCCTTGACGCGATCGATAAAAAAGCTGCAGTTTAAGCGACTGCTCAAGAACCTTGATCTGCTCCGTCAGCGGCGGCTGCGACATGTTTAGCCGTTTTGCCGCCCGCCCATAATGCTGCTCCTCCGCGACGGCGAGAAACATCCATAACTGCCTGATCAGCCTGAAATCGATCGTATTGCTCATGCTAGTTCGTTGTCTAAGGGAAGCGAAGTGAATCTCCCATTGTGCCTGTTCTGCAAACAGTATCACTGAGATACGAAATACGAAATTTACATATCAACTTTACAGCGCGAGGATTGCCACACTTCCCTAAGGAACCACCTCGATGAACCCGAAATCCATTCTTGATCGCCTCGCGGCGCTGGACACCAACACGGTTTCCGACGCACTGGACTTTCTCGGTCTGCCCGGTGCGACGTACGGACTGCGTCCGTTGTGGAACTGCCCTAAGATCGTCGGTCGGGCGAGCACCATCCAGCTCGGACCGAAAGCCGATGCCAAGCCGACCGTGCATCTGATTTCGCCGGTCATCGACGCCGTGATCACGGACGACCGCGTACTGGTAATCGCCGGCGGAGCTGAGGGCGTCTCCTGCTGGGGCGACATCCTGGCCAATGCCGCCACCGCAAAGCAGGTCCGCGGATCTGTCATCGACGGCCTGAGCCGCGACATCGACGGCAGTGAGTCGATCGGCTATCCCGTTTTCGGTCGCGGCGTGACGATGATCAGCGCGCGCAACCGCGTGATCCAGATTGATTCGGGTAAGCCTGTCCAGATGGCGGGCGTCACCGTAAGCGAAGATGACTACGTGCTCGCCGACCGCTGCGGCACCGTATTCGTTGCGGCTGCTCGCATCGAGGAAGTGCTGGATCTTGGGGAGCGTATCGCAAGCCGCCAGGATGGCATGGTGGCGGCCGTGCGCGCTGGCCGCCCGGTTGCCGAAGTCATGCACGACAAGGAATTCGAAGCCATCGCTGTGGGGTGATCAGACATCGTTTTTGTGGAATTTCTGAAATGACGAACCCGAAGAAGGCGGGCGCAGAAGATCAGGAACTGGTCGCGCTTTTCGCTGGACTGGATACTCCAGGCGTTTCCGATGCCATGGACAAGCTCGGTCTGCATGGTCAGGCGCTCGGCATCATGCCGCTGGCGAACTATGCGAAGGCCGTGGTGGGGCCTGCATACACTGTCAAATACGTACCCGCAAGCAATCCGCCCGGCACGGTCGGCGACTTCATCGACGACGTGGCGGAAGGCGATGTCATCGTGCTCGACAACGACGGCCGCACGGACTGCACGGTCTGGGGCGACATCATGACCCAGTACGCGGGGCTGCGCGGCATCGCGGGCACGGTAATCGCGGGCGTCTGCCGCGATGTCAACAAGGCGCTCGGCGACAACTATCCGCTGTTCACGGCAGGCCGCTTCATGCGCACCGGCAAGGACCGCGTGCAGGTCGAGTCGGTGAACTTGCCGGTCGGGATTGGCACAGCTCGCGCCGCGTCGCGTGACATTGTAGTGGCTGACGCGAATGGCGTTGTCATCGTACCGCGCGGCCGCGCACGCGAAGTCGCGCAGATCGCCCGCGAGATAGAGGAAGTCGAATCGCACATCCGCAAACAGATAGCCCATGGCAAGTCGTTGGGCGATGCGCGTGCCGCACTCGGCTATCACACGCTGCAAACCAAAGGCTAACCATGACCATCGTTCAATCCTACGATCAGCCTCTGCTGGAGCAAGCCCGCAGACTGGGTACGTCCACGCTATTCGAAGCATCAGGTCTTTCCACAAGTGCAGTCGATCCGGCCATCCGCACGGCGTGGCCTGGCGCGTCGGTCGCGGGTGCGGCGTATCCGCTCGAATGCTCGCCCGGCGACAACCTCTCGATCCATATCGCAATGGAGAGAGTACCGCGCGGCAGCGTGCTTGTCATATCGACCGGGGGCTTTGTTGCCGGCTACTGGGGCGAGGTGCTGACGGTCGCGGCGGAAGCAGCCGGCGTCGTCGGTCTGGTTATCGATGGCGGTGTTCGTGACGTCGCGGCTCTGACCGCGCGACGCTTCCCGGTGTTCACTCGCGGCGTCTGCATGCGCGGCACGGTCAAGGCGAGTTCGCCATCGGTCGGGCAGCCGATCAACATCGCGGGAACACCCGTGGCGGCTGGCGATCTGGTTGTCGCGGACGATGACGGCGTGCTCGTGATCCCCGCTGCACACGTTGGAGAGACTCTGTCGCAGGGGCAAGCTCGTGCAGACAAGGAAGCGAAGATGATGGACGCGCTACGTGAAGGCCGCAGCACGCTGGAATTGATGGGACTCACGAACTGGAGGGAGCAGCAATGACCGCGCCGACTGAAGGTCTGAATCGTTTCCTTGCCGCTGCACGCCCGTCGGCGACCTACAAAGTCATGGATCGCGTCGCAGCACGGCGGGCGAGCGGCGCTACTGTGATCTCTTTGAGCGCCGGCGAGCCAGACTTCAACACGCCCGAGCATGTTTGCGACGCGGGCGTCGCAGCAATCCGCGCGGGCCATACGCGTTACACGCAGGTGGCTGGACTGCGCGCGCTGCGCGAAGCGATTGCCACTAAGTTCCAGCGCGAAAACGGTCTCGACGTCGACTGGCGCCATACGCTCGTCTGCAGCGGCGGCAAGCAGGTAATCTTCAATGCGCTGGCCGCGACGCTTAACGAAGGCGATGAAGTCATCGTACCGGCGCCGTACTGGGTGAGCTACCCGGAAATCGTGCAACTGTGCGGCGCGCAGTCCGTGCTCGTTTCGTGCGAGGCCGACAGCGGCTTCAAACTCACGGCCGATGCATTGCAGGCCGCGATCACGCCGCGCACGCGCTGGCTGATCCTGAACTCGCCGTCGAATCCGACCGGCGCGGTCTACAGCCGCGCCGAACTGCAGGCGCTGGCCGAAGTGCTGCTCGCGCATCCGCAGGTGCTGGTACTGTCCGACGACATCTATGAGCACCTGATTTTTGACAACCTCGAATTCTTCACTATTGCCCAGGTCGAGCCCCGGTTGCACGAGCGTGTCCTGACGATGAACGGTGTGTCGAAGGCGTACGCGATGACGGGCTGGCGCATCGGCTTTGGCACCGGCCCCGGATGGCTTATCGAAGCGATGGAGAAGTTGCAGGGCCAGCAGACGTCCGGAGCGTCGACGATTTCGCAATACGCGGCGTTAGCCGCACTGACAGGGCCGCAGAACTCCATCGAGCATTCGCGCGTGGCATTCCAGCGCCGGCGCGATCTGGTAGTCGACCAGATCAACCGCGCTCCTGGCTTGCACTGCGCAGTGCCGCAAGGCGCGTTCTACGTGTTCGCATCCTGCAAAGGCCTGATCGGCAAGACCACGCCGTCGGGAGTCCGTCTGGATAGCGACGAAGCCGTGGTCAACGCGCTGCTCGACGAGATGGGCGTTGCGACCGTGCATGGGAGTGCATTCGGTCACGGACCTTACTTCCGCATTGCGTATGCGCTCGATGACGAGTCGCTCTTGCGCGCGTGTACAGCCATTCGGGACTTCTGCCGGACACTGACAAACTAACGCATCGCGTCCATGGCCTCATGGCCGGCCTCGACGGCACCCAACGCGTTCCTAGCGGGACCACGCGATCCCTATTCAAAGAGTAAAAACGATGCCTGCAGAATTTTCCCGTGCACAGTTCGTGTTGTCCGTCGACGGAACAGCGCTGGAGGTTTCAGCTATCCGTCGCGACGGCGACAAGGCGCCGATCCTTTTCCTGCATGGGTTTGGGTCGACCAAGGAAGACTATGCGGACATCGTCCGCCATGCCGAATTCGCCGGTCATCCGTTCATAGCGTACGACGCGCCGGGTTGCGGCGAGACGCATTGCGCTGACCTCCTGAAGATCAGCATCCCGTTCCTGGTGGATACGGCGCTCGCCGTGCTCGAGCGCGCCGGATTCGAACGATTTCATCTGGTCGGCCATTCGATGGGCGGTCTGACTGCGCTGATGCTTGCGCACCGGCATCCGAAGCGCGTGATCAGCTTTGTCGATATCGAGGGCAACATCGCCCCGGAAGACTGCTTTCTCAGCCGGCAGATCATCGAGCACCCGCGCGACGGCGCGCGAAAGTTTTTCGATGATTTCATTGAACGCACGTTGCTCGCGCCGGCGTATGCCAGTGCGCTCTATTCGGCGAGCCTACGCCACAAGGTACGCGCCGAAGCGGTTGGTGGGATCTTCCGATCAATGGTCGACCTGTCGGACAACGGCGACCTGATGACGAAGTTCCTCGGCCTACCGTTTCCGCGCATGTTCATGTACGGCGAGCAAAATGCGTCGCTTTCCTATCTTGACTACATCCGCGAGCAGGGCGTCGAATTGGCCGAGATTCCTGACTGTGGGCATTTCCCGATGTATTCGAATCCCGTGCTGATGTGGAGGGCTATTGCCTCGCTTCATCAGCGAGCGGCCTGACGCCTCGCTACACGCAGATTTGACCCCGTGCAACTGACGAGATGTGAAGCATGTTCGCGGAACATGAAACGACCAAGGCTCCAGCGCCTGCACCGGACTGTTGCAACGATGCGCTTTCCTCATCCAATCCCATAAAAGCGCATCGAGTTGGCAGGGACGAATGACTCGCCAGCTGTTGCCGATCGACTGACCGCTTGCTGAAGTGGAGCAGCCGTCTCAATTCCTCGGTACTGCGTTGCTCGAAGGTCCCTTTATGGCCGATAAGCCCCCTTCGAACCAACTTCCGACTCTGATCGACCCGCTTGCTCACTGCACGCTTTTTTGCCCAAACCTCCGCCGTGCGGTCGGGGTTGTAACGATCGACGTCTAGTGCCGAGAGACCCGCCCACCCGCTCCCTGCCGCTTGAAAACGCGCGCCGATCGACAACCGGAAAATAGCATCGAACGCATCAATCGTTATCCGCTCGCCATCATCCCCGGCGCACGGCTTCGCGAAGCCCCACCGCCGCCCTCGTCCGACCAGACCAAGATCACAACCCGCCCCCACAATTAGCCGCCCCCCTCCGCGTAATGCACAATATCGGCATCTAAGAACGCGGAGAATGGCCCGTGGGCGTCAACTTCGACCTCAACGACTTGCAGGCATTCAGAGCCGTGGTGGAACTGGGCAGCTTCCGAAAGGCAGCCGAGGCGGTGAACATATCCCAGCCGGCTTTGAGCCGCCGGATCGACAAGCTGGAGGAAGCGCTCGGCGTGCGTCTCTTCGAACGCACCACGCGCAGCGTGACGCTCACGACTGTGGGCCGCGCCTTCGCGCCGAGCGCGGAGCAACTGCTGGACGATCTCGATGTCGCCCTGCTCGGCATCCGCGATGTCTCATCGAGCCGATTGGGTCACGTAACCATTGCCTGTGTGCCATCCGTGGCCTACTACTTTCTGCCAAGCGCGGTTGCGAGCTTCCATCGCCGTTTTCCGCGCATCAGGGTGAAACTGCTCGATGCGAGCGCGAACGAAGTGCTCTCCGCCGTCATCAGCGGCGAGGCCGATTTCGGCGTCAGCTTCATGGGAAGCCAGGAGTCCGAGGTCGACTTCAAAGTGCTGCTGCAGGAGCAGTTCGTTGCGGCTTGCCGTCGTGACCACCCGCTCGCGCGCAAGAAACGCGTGACCTGGAACGAGCTCTACGAACACGAATACGTTTCCGTGGACAAGACGTCCGGCAATCGCCTGTTGCTCGATCAGGCTCTTTCGGCCGTATCGCCGCGCGCGCCCAGCGTGTGCGAAACACGCCACGTCACGACCATGCTCGGTCTCGTCGAAGCGGGCCTCGGCGTCGCCGCCGTACCGTCGATGGCCATGCCCGGACGCAATCATCACATCCTCACGAGTGTGCCGCTGGTCGACCCCGTCGTGAAGCGACGAGTGGGAATCGTGAGACGCCGCGGGCGTACGCTGACGCCGGCCGCGCAGGAGTTTCATCAAACGATTCTGGATATGAGAGGCGATGTCAGGAGCAGCGACACATTAACCGACGACGTCGCTCCAAAAGCGCGCCCGAGCAGGAAGCCCGCGTCGTGAGGGTGGCGAGAACGCTCCGTTTGCTCTATGTGCAGGTCGTGCTTGGCATGTTGCTCGGCATGGCGCTCGGGCACTTCTGGCCGCAAGCCGGCTCGCTCCTCAAGCCTGTCAGCGACGGTTTCGTCGGCCTCGTCAGGATGATGATCACGCCGATCGTCTTCTGCACGATCGTCTCCGGGATCACGTCTGTCGCGAGCGGAAAAGCCATCGGGCGCGCAATCTTCCGGGCGTTGGGACTCTTCTATTTTCTGACTGCCGTGGCGCTCGCGCTGGGACTCGTCACGGCCTTTCTGATGCGGCCCGGCGCGGGCATGCATATCGACGCCCGAAGTCTCGATACGACGATCCTCGCGCAGTATGTGAAGCAGGCGCATCCGGATGGTCTCGTCGCCTTTGCACTGAACGTCATCCCCGAAACGATGCTCGGCGCCTTCGAGAAGGGCGAGGTGCTGCCGGTGCTGCTGCTCTCGCTGCTATTCGGCTTTGCACTGAATCTGCATCCCGGCGCAGGCAGGCCCGTGCTCGCGCTCATCGATGGCATCGCCCAGGCGCTGTTTCGCATCCTCGCGATGATCATGCGGCTCGCGCCGCTCGGCGCATTCGGCGCGATGGCTTTCACGGTGGGCCGCTTCGGGATTCACTCGGTCGGCTCCCTCGGCATGTTGATGGTGTCGTTCTACGTGGCATGCGTGCTGTTCGTCGCGCTCGTCCTCGCTGCGCTTGCGCGCTTGCACGGCTTCGCGCTTTGGCGGCTCTTGCGTTATCTGCGCGAGGAATTGCTCATCGTACTGGCGACTTCGTCGACGGAACCGGTGTTGCCGCGCCTCATCACCAAGCTGGAGATGCTCGGCTGCGACAAGGGCGTCGTCGGACTCGTGCTGCCCGCGGGCTATTCGTTCAATCTCGACGGCACCGCGATCTATCTGACGCTTGCTTCCATGTTCATCGCGCAGGCGTGCGACGTGTCGCTCTCCGCGCCGCGGATCGCGATGATGCTCGCGGTCATGCTGCTCACGTCCAAAGGCGCGGCGGGCGTGTCCGGGAGCGGCCTCGTGGCGCTCGTCGCGACGCTGACGGTGATTCCGGATCTTCCCGTCGCCGGCGTGGCGCTATTGGTGGGCATCGACCGCTTCATGTCCGAAGCGCGCGCGCTCACGAGCGTCATCAGCAACGCGTGCGCGGTGATCTTCGTTTCGATGTGGGAAGGCGCCTGCGATCGCGCGCGCCTCGCCCGGATGCTGCGCGCGCCGGCGCCGGGCGACGCCGACGGCGCAGAGGACCACCCGAGCAGCACCTCGAGAAGTTGACGGCGAAGGCTGTATCAATGCGCGGCGACGCTATCGAGTCCCGTCGATTTCACATCTGCCTGAACGCCGGGCGATGCCAAATAGTCGAGGAGCGCCTTCGCTTCCTTCGGATGCTGTGCGCTCACGGGAATGCCAGCGGCAAAACGCGTGACGGACTGCAAAGACTCGGGAATCTTTCCGACGAAGGTCGCGCCCGTGACCGGCAGCAACTCGCTCACCTGCTGAAAGCCGATCTCGTAATCGCCGTTCGCGACGACCGAGGCCACCGGTATGCGCGGGATCATCTTCGCCTTGGGCTTGACCTGATCCTCGATGCCGAGCTTCGTGAACAGCTCCCGCTCGATATAGACACCGCTCGCGCTGTCCGAGTAGGCGATCGACTTGGCATGCAGCAGCGTCTGCCGGAGGCCTTCCGCCGAGCTGATGTCGGGCTTGGCCGCACCGTCGCGCACGACCATGCCGATGCGCGAGTCCGCCAGTTCCACGCGCGATCCGGGCACGACCTTGCCCTGCTTGATCAGCTCGTCGAGCGCGTATCCGACCATGATGACGGCGTCGGCCGGCTCGCCCCGTTCGAGACGGTTGGGAATGGCTTCGGGCGATTTGCCCATCGACGGACCCAGCGCCGTGTCGAGCGTGTTGCCCGTCTCGGACGCGAACCTCGGACCGAGCACCTTGTACGCCGCGGTAAAGCCACCCGAGCTCATGACGTGCAGGTCGGCGGCCTGCACGCTGAACGCAACGGCCGAGGTGGCGATGAGCGCAGCCGCGCATAGTTTCGGAAGCAGATTTTTCATGATCGGAGTCGTGTAGGGTTCGATAGACGCTTGGCGCAACGAGCGACGCGTCAGTGCGCCGGAGTCAGCGTCGCCGCACGCCGGCGATAGAGCGCGAACGTCGCCAGAAGCGCGCAGCCGGCGGCGAAGCTCATCCAGTATCCGGGCGCGGCCTTGTCGCCGGTCATGTGAATGAGCGCCGTCGAGATGGCCGGCGTGAAGCCGCCGAACACCGCCGTCGCAAGGCTGTAAGCAAGCGAAAAGCCCGCCACGCGCACCTGAACCGGCATCACCTCGGTCAGCGCGACGACCATCGCGCCGTTATACATGCCGTACATGAACGAGAGCCAAAGCAGCACGAGCAGCATGTTGATAAAGCTCGGCGCGTGGGCGAGTATCGACAGCGCGGGGTATGCGGTTGCGATAGCGAGCACCGTCATGCCGACGAGCAGCGGCCTGCGGCCGATCTTGTCCGAGAGCGCCCCGCCGATCGGCAGCCACACGAAGTTCGACACGGCCACGCACAAGGTCACGAGCAGACTATCCGCCGTGCTCAGATGCAGGACCGTCTTGCCGAAAGTCGGCGCATAGACCGTGATGAGATAGAAGCTCGAGGTGGTCATCGCCACCAGCATCATGCCGGCGATCACGACGGCCCAGTTCTGGGCCAGCGTGCGGAACACTTCCTTCATGCTCGGGCGATGCTGACGTGCCTTGAATTCCTGCGTTTCTTCCAGATTGCGACGCAGCATGAAGATGAACGGCACGATCATGCAGCCGACAAAGAACGGCACACGCCATCCCCAACTCGCGATGGCCGTGGTGTCGAGGAATTGGTTGAGCGCGAAGCCGAGCGCCGCGGCCACGACGATCGCGACCTGCTGGCTCGCGGACTGCCAGCTCGTGAAGAAGCCCTTGCGGCCGGGCGTGGCCATCTCAGCGAGATAGACCGATACGCCACCCAGTTCGGCGCCCGCGGAGAACCCCTGCAGCAGACGTCCGACGAGCACGAGCGCGGGGGCCAGAAGACCGATCGTCGCGTATCCCGGCACGAATGCGATCAGGATGGTGCCGCTCGCCATGATGGAAAGCGTGACGATCAGGCCCTTGCGGCGGCCGACATCGTCGATGTACGCGCCGAGCACGATCGCGCCCATCGGACGCATCAGGAATCCGGCGCCGAAGACCGCGAACGTCATCATCAGCGAAGCGAATTCACTCGATGCCGGAAAGAACACGCCGGCGATTTGCGTCGCGTAGAAGCCGAACAGAAAGAAGTCGAACTGCTCCAGGAAATTGCCGGCCGTTACGCGGAAAACCGCCGCAGCCTTGGAATGTCCCGGCGAAAGGGTGGAAGGTGAGGGATGCATCGATGTGTCTCCTGAAGTCCCGAAATTTGCGGAGTGTCCGCTCTTGTCTTTCGGGAATGATGGCGCGTCGCCATCAAAACGATAAGTGCAATGTTCTCAACGATTGATGTCCTATGGTTATCAATCGCCGGAAACGGTCGGCTCGGCCGACCTCCCGGATGTCGGCGCTCAGGCCATGAAACGGCACTGTGAAGCGGGCGTGCGCGTGTCCATGTTTCGACCGCGGTTCAGGTGATCGTCGATTTCCGCGGCGCAACCGAGCATGCGCGGATACAGAAAGATCGTGAACGCAGCGGTTTCGAGATCCGCCTCGCTGAATGCGCCGCGTTTGAGCGGTTGCCACAGCATTTTCAGCAGCAGCGCGGCGATCACGGCATCGACATTGACGCAGTAGACGTTGCGCGAGACGCCCGCGTCGAACAAGGCCTGCACCAGCGCGCGGTAATACGCATGAAACGCGTTGTACTCGCCTCGCGCCTCGTACAGATCGGCGATGAACACCTCGCGCGGATCGTGATTCACCGGCTTGTCCTTGAAAACCGGGTGATTGACGCCCGGCAGCTTGGCGATGTCGAGGCTGCCGGCCTGCTTCTGGCTCGCCTTGTAGCGCGCGTAATGCTCGACGGAACGGCGCGCGAGCGCGTCGAGATCGACGCCGTGATGCGGGTCCGCGGGATCGTCGAGGGCGCTGTCGCGAAACGCATCGTTGAGAAAGGCGATGCCTTCGTAGCCATTGCCGCCGTGCGTATAGCCGGTGTGCGTCAGAAAACCCGTCAACGCCTTGTTCAGTTGCACGCGTTCGGGTGATTCGGGGCCATCGGCGGATACCGCACCCTTCGCGCCTTGCGCCGAGATCGCACCCGGTCCGTTCGTGAGCAGCAATCCGGTCAGCGTCCTGAAAGCGAACAGGTCGTCGGCGGAGGGTTCGAGGCCGAGCAGCGCCGCGAACGCAATCTCCGTCAGCGAGCGCTCGCCGAGCAACGCCTCGGTGGAAACATCGCAGAAGCTGTCGGGACGATGGCGCGACGCGTCCGCCGAAGCGCCGATCAGCGTGCCGAACAGCTTCGTCCACCACGGCAGACTCTCCGCCGTCAGACGCGAGATGCGCTTGCGCACGAGCGGGCCCCAGGCGAGGGTCGTCGTGATCGCCGCGAGCACGGCGTCCGCGCGCGGATGGCCCGGGCCGCTGGCAATCCATCGCACGAATACGGAATTCACGCCACGGGCGGCGAGACCGGCGAGCATGGCTTCGGCCTTCGGATCCGGTTCCTCGCAGAACAGTGCCGCGCTACCCTCGGTGTCGATCGCGTCGATGTGGAAATCGCGATCGAATGCGTCGACGAGTCTTGCTGCGGCGAACCGGTCGATCATCAGCTTGGCCGCCTCGCGCGCCGCGCGCTGGCGATTCGGCCCGACGATGGCGGCAGCAGCCGCGAGCACGGCATTGGGCGCATTGCCGGCCTCGCGCGCCGCCTGCGCCGCCGCCAGTTCGGGCGTGCCGTACAGGTTGACCGCCGCGCCGACCGCGACGTCGATCAGTTTCTCATCGTTCGCGCCGCCGAACTCGTGCAGCAGCGCGAGGCACACGTTCGCTTCGAAGGAATGCGTCGACGCGTCGAGCATCGATACGCCGTGCAGGCTGCTCACCTGAGTCTTCGCATCCATCTGCGAGGCGCCCGATGCGTCCTTCAACGGCCGCCGCGGCGGAATCGCGCCGATCTGGTCGTTCACCCGCGCGACTTGTTCGTCATAGGGCGCGACGGCTTTCACGACCGCAAGCGCGAGATCGTCGGGCAAATCGAGCCCCTGATCGGAGCCGAACCACGGCTTGAGCGCGAGGCTGCCTTCGGGCTCGAAGTCGGGCATCGTCGCGTTCGCCCGCATGACCGCCGTGAGCGCGGCGGGAATATGCGCGATGTTCGTCACCACCGCACCCTTCGCCGAGCAGCATGGATCGCCGGGCGTGAAAAGCCTTTCGACGCCGAATTTCTCCTTGAACCAGCGTTCCTTCGCGAGCGCATCGTCGGCGCCGCCCGCCATCGCGCCAGCATGTCCCACCGCGCGCGTCAGACGGCTTTTCCAGCGGCCCACCACGCACGCGACCACGGGCTTCGTGAAGTCCGCGTCGGCTTCGTAATAGCCGCCGGGCTCGCAGTACAGCACGGCAGCCTTGCTGCGCGCATCGTTTGCGAGCGCGAAGGCGAATTCCGGCGCGGCATAGTGGATGTAGACATCCTTCCCGCTGGAAATGACCGTCGAGGTGCCCCAGCCGCTCATGCGCAGGTATTGCGCAATCGTTGTGCTGAAGCCGCCGGAATTCGAGAAGATCGCGATCGATCCCTGGCGCAAGGTCGCGCCCGGATCGTCGCCGCCGAGCGCGCCGCCGATGCGTACGCGTTGCCACGAGTCCGCGACGCCCAGCCCGTTCGCGCCGAAGATGTCGATGCCCGCCTGCTGACCCATCGCGCGAATCTCACGCGCATCGTGCACGGCGATCTTCTCCGTGATGATGAAGATCTTGCGCAGATCCGGATTCACGCGGATCAGTTCGGCCACGCCGTCGCGCGCGGCCGAAGGCGGCAGATAGACGACGCCGCAGTTGAACCGATGTCCGGCTTCCAGCCCTTCTCGCACGTTGTTGAAGACCGGAATGTCGCCCGCGGGCGTCGCAAGCATCTGTCCGCCTTTGCCGGGCGCCGTGCCGAAGACGACATTCGCGCCCGAGAAAGCGTGGCTCACCGGCGTCACGTCCGATGATTCGCCGCCCAGGATGTTGAGCACGCAGACGCGGTCTTCGCGCGTCGCGATATCCGCCAGCGACTGTATGCCGACGAAGTATTTGAAACGACTATTGCCTTGCTTGTGCATGTCCGATCTCCTCAAGCCGATGCCGTGTGCGATTGCGCGTCGCGCGCGCCGATGCGCGTCGCAACTTGCGCGCGTCCGCCCGATTGCATCCATGTATCCGCACGGCGCGCGTACTGGATCACCTCGCTGATGTCGGAGTCGAAACCGAAAAGGCGATACGGCAGGCCGAGCGAATCGCAGGTGTCGCGCAGCGCGGACATGCCGCGCACGAGGTTCGGGCCGCCGCGTCCGAGCACGACATAGAGCGGCGTCGGTCCGTGCTCGCTGAAGTGCTCGCGCAGCGAATCGGCCATCGCGCGCAGGGTTTCGAAGATGTCGGTGTTGTTGGACTTGCCCCCGATGATGAACAGCACATTCGACTGCTTCAGCCAGTGCCGGAAGCAGATGCGCGCCACTTCCTTCATCTTTTCGTAGGGCGGATTGCCGCCGAAGTCCGACGAGATGATGGCCGCATCGCCGAGCATTTCCGTGACGAGCGAGTTCGCGCCGCCGCCGAAGGTGGGCGCGAGGATCGTGCCCTTGTCGTTGATCACGTAGACATCGCTTTGACCCTGGTGGGTGCGCAACTGGTTGATCTCCTGTTCGAAATCCGAGTAGTCGGCGGCGAACAGATGCGGGGGCAGGCCGAGCCGCGAGAAGCGCGGATCGTCGCGATCGAATCCGCACTTGAAGTCGCACGCGACGGGCGTGAGACGTCCCTTCTTGTCCTCGCGCATGCGGATCGGGTTGAGTTCGAGCGTCGTCATCCCGAAGTCGTGGAACAACTCCCAGAGCTTCGGCAACTGCTGCACGAGCGGCGAGATGATTTCGCGCGGCGCGCCGATCTCGCTCAGCGCATTCGCCACGACGAACGCCTTCAATCCGGTCAGGGCATCGAACGGCACCATCGCGACGTGCTTCGGATCGACTTCCTCGATGTCCATGCCGCCCATGTGCGAAAGCGTCATCGTCGGCGCGCGGAAACGCGTGGAATCGGTGATCGAAAAGTAGACCTCGTGCTTGGCCGGCACGCCCGCTTCGAACGTCACGCCGTTCGCCTTGGCTTTCACATGACCTACGGCGTGTTCGGCGAAGTACAGTCGTTCCTTTTCGGCGAGCGCCGTCTTGAGATCCGTGGCGCGGCCGAGCAAGCCCGCTTTGCCCTTCTTGCCCACACCGCCCTTGAACACCGGCTTGATGAATATCTGCCCGTGACGGTCGATGAGCGACTTGATCTCTTCTTCGCTGGCGCCCGGGCCCAGCACTTCGCTGGACGGAAAGCCGACGAATTGCAGCAGGCGCGAGCCGTGCAACATTCCGGTGATCTGCATGTGACGTGTCTCCTGATTTGAGCAATGACGAATGAAGCGGATACTGGAAGTGCATCGACTCGCTGCGGCAGGCGCGAGATGCACCGCTGCCGTAGACGCGCTCGAAAGCGGCGGCAGGATTCAAGTAGCGAGGTGGGTTACGCGAGATAGGCGTCGACGACTCTTGACGGCAGCCCTGAACGGGCGTGCACCGGGATGCAGCGAAACGCTGTGCTGCGCTTCGTGCCTGTCTCCGACGCGTTCTCTTTTATGAACGTCTTGAGACCAGATACTTGCGCAAGAAGGCTGAAACAAGAAGTGCAATTTTTCGAAGCATTGATGTTCCAACGTTATCAATGCCGAAAAAGGCGGCGACTGGACGACGCGTTGCACGCCGGTAACGCCGCCTGATTTTGGCGCTCGGAGAAGAACGCCGCTCGTGACTGACGGCCGCGATGAAACGATCCGTCAGAACGTCCCGGGAAACGAGCCCCCATCCATCAGGATGTTTTGACCGGTCAGGTAGCCCGCGTGTCCGCTGCACAGGAAAGCGCACATCGCGCCGAACTCCTGCGCCGTGCCGAATCTCCCTACCGGTATTGCCTGACGTTTCGCTTCGAGCACAGCGTCATACGCCTTGCCCTGCGCGGTAGCGGCCGCTTGGGTGGACTGCTTCAGGCGGTCGGTATCGAACAAGCCCGGCAGCAGATTGTTGATGGTCACGTTATGCTCCGCGATCCGTTTCTGCCGGGCCAGACCCGCGACGAAGCCGGTCAGGCCGGAACGCGCGCCGTTGGACAGCCCGAGCACATCGATGGGCGCCTTCACCGCACCCGACGTGATGTTGACGATCCGGCCGAAGCCTCGCTCGGCCATTGCATCGACGGTGGCGCGCATCAGTTCGATGGCCGTCAGCATGTTCGCATCCAGCGCCGCGATCCAGTCGTCTCGGGTCCAGTCGCGAAAATCGCCCGGCGGCGGGCCGCCCGCATTGTTGATCAGGATGTCGATGCGAGGCGCCGCGCTCAGTGCCCGCTCCCGACCGGCGCTCGTCGTGATATCGCCTGCCACCGCGATCACCTGAACGCGGGGGTTCAGTTGCCGAAGCCCGGCTGCCGTCGATTCGAGCGCGTCCTCGCCGCGCGCCGTCACCACGACGTTGACGCCTTCAGCGACCATCGCTTCGGCGCAGCCCTTCCCCAGCCCCTTGCTCGCGGCGCAAACGAGCGCCCATTTACCCTCGATTTGCAGATCCATTGCGCGTCCAACCTCCAATCAAATGACAGATTCTTCTCGTTGAGTCATGGCCCCGGCCGTGCGCGCGCGGAAAGCCTGTGCAACACGCGGCTCGTGAAAGTTGTGCGGCCCGATCTCCTCGATCGACCGGACGCCGGTCAGCGCCATCGTCACGTCGAGTTCGTTCCGCACAATCTCGAGCATGCGCGCGACGCCGGGTTCGCCCATCGCGCCGAGGGCATACATGAAGGCTCGGCCGACCATCGTGCCCTTCGCGCCCAGCGCGAGCGCCTTCATCACATCCTGGCCGGTGCGGATGCCGCCATCGACCCACACTTCAGTGGCGTCGCCCACGGCATCCACCACGGCGGGCAAGGCCTCGACCGTCGACGGCGCGCCGTCGAGCTGCCGTCCGCCATGATTGCTGACGACGATGGCATCGGCGCCCAGCGAAGCCGCCATGCGCGCATCCTCGGCGCACATGATGCCCTTGAGCACCAGCTTGCCGGGCCAGAGACTGCGGATATGCGCGATGTCGTTCCAGTCGAGGCTCGGATCGAATTGCGATGCGACCCACTTGCTGATCGCGATCACATCGTCACCGCCCTTGATGAAGCCGGCGAGATTGCCGAAGTTGCGTCTGCCCGAAGCGGCGCGCATCACCCAGCCCGGCTTGCGCAGAAAATCAAGCAGGTTCGCCGCCGTCAGGCGAGGCGGCACGGTCATGCCGTTCTTGAGATCCTTGTGACGCTGCCCGTTGATCTGCAGATCGAGCGTGACCACCAGCGCCGAACAACCGGCGGCCTTCGCGCGCTCGATCAGCGACTGGTTGAAGCCACGGTCGCGCATGACGTAGAGCTGAAACCAGAACGGCGCCTTCGTATGAGCCGCAACGTCCTCGATCGAACAGATGCTCACGGTCGAGAGCGTGAACGGCACGCCGAAGCGCTCGGCCGCGCGCGCACCCAGGATCTCGCCGTTGGCCCATTGCATGCCCGTCAGTCCGGTCGGTGCGATGGCCACGGGCATTGCGACCCGCTGTCCGAGCATCGTGCTTGCGGTGCTGCGCCCTTCCACGTTCACGCCCACGCGTTGCTTGAGCGTCAGCCGGGCGAACGCGCGACCGTTCTCGCGATAAGTCGATTCGGTGTACGAGCCACTATCGACGTAATCGTAGAACGCCTTGGGCACCCGCTTTTTCGCCATGAGGCGAAGGTCTTCGACACACGTTACTGTTTGCATTGAAGCTCGAACTCCGACAGAAGATCTTTTCAAACGACACGCAACGCCGGCATGGCGAGCGAATCAGGAAAGCGCGCCGACGGCCGTTTCCCCGACGTCTTCCGATACCGCGACTGGCCGGTGCACGAGCAGCAGATACGCCACCGCCGAGAGCAGCGCGATGACCGCGCTCACGATCAGCGAGGCGACGAACGAATGCGTCCGGTCCACGACGATGCCGGTGACGATCGGCGCGGCCGAGCCGGCCAGGAAGCCGCCGAAGTTCTGGATGCCGCCGAGCGAGGCCACCGCCTGACGCGGCGCGGCGATCGAGATCAGCGACCACGCGCCGCCCGATGCCAGATTGATGAAGAACATGGCGCCCGAGATGTAGATCACGGCGAGCGTGGTGGACGGCGTCAGCGCCGCCGGAACGGTGAACGCCGCCGCGCCCACGAGACCGATGCAGATCGGCCACTTGCGGCTCGTGATCGCCTGCAGGCCTCTGCGGTACAGGCGGTCTGCCGTGAAGCCGCTGCTCAGCATGCCGAGCGTGCCGAAGACATAGGGAATCGAGACGACCCAGCCCGCCTTCGCGATGCTCAGGCCGCGTTCGTGTTCGAGATACGCCGGCAGCCATGTGAGGTAGAGCCACACGGTATAGATGACGCCCATGAAGCCGAAGAAGATGCCCCACGTCGTCTTCTGCCGGAACAGGCTGCGCCATTGCGCGCCGCTGAGCGGCTTGCTGTTTTCGTCTTCCTGCGAGTCCTGGTTCAGATAGGCCGTCTCCTCCGCCGCGAGCTTCACTTCGTCGCGATTGCGATAGGCGACATACCAGCCGATCGCCACGATGACGCCGAACACGCCCGTCGCGAAGAACATGTTGCGCCAGCCGAGCGCGAGCATCATGGCGGTGAGGATCGGCGGCGCGATCGCCGGGCCCACGGTCGTCGACGCGACGAAGATGCCGGTCGGCGTGCCGCGGTCGCGCACCGCGAACCACTCGCCGATGACCTTCGCGCCGGCCGGAAACTGCGGCGCCTCGCCGATGCCGAGACACACGCGCGCCAGGAAGAACTGCTGGATATTGCCGACGAGCCCGCAGCAGGCCTGCGCGACCGACCACAGGATCATGCCCCAGCCCAGCATCACGCGCGCGCCGAAACGGTCGAGCATCGCGCCGACCGGTAGTTGCGCGAACGCATAGGCGAGCGAGAAGGCCGACAGCAGCAGGCCCATCTGCGACGCGCTCAGGCCCATCTCGCCGCGAATCACGCTATTCGCAATGGAGAGCGCGCTGCGATCCAGATAGTTGATGCTGCCGGCGAGGGTCAGAAAGAAGATCGAAATGCGCTGGATCCGTACGATCCGTTTGCTCTTGTTCATGCGGTGTCTCCGTCCGTGTCATGCGCGGACGCCTCGTTGGCCGGGCGTCCGTCTCTTCGTCAATACGACGCTTCCAGCAAGCCGAGATAATCCGCTTCCGATGCTTCGCGCGGATTGGTCTTGTGACTGTGATCCTTGAGCGCGCCCGACACGATGCGCGGAAACATCTCGCGCGTGACGCCCAGCGCCCGAAGGCCGGTCGGCAAGCCGAGGCGTGCCGTCATGTCGCGCAGCGCCGACGAAATCTCCGTGTCCTGACGCAACTGCATGGCGCTCGCCATGCGCTCCATCTTTTCTTCGTCGCGCATGGACGGAGCGCTTCGGTTGAACTCCACGACCGCCGGCAGAAAGATGGCGTTGAGCGTGCCGTGATGCAGTCGCGGGTCGATTCCGCCGAGCGAATGGCTCAGGCTATGGACGCAGCCCAGTCCCTTCTGGAAAGCGAGTGCGCCTTCCATCGAAGCCATCATCATGTTTTCCCGCGCGGTTTGGTCGGTCGGCTCTTTCGTGGCCCGTTCGATATGCGCCCAGGCGCGGCGCAACCCGTCCAGCGCGATGCCGTCGGCCGGCGGATTGCGCATCGGCGACATGAAGGTTTCCAGACAGTGCGCGATCGCATCCATGCCGGTGGCGGCGGTGAGTTGCGGCGGCAGGCCGACCGTCAGGCCGGGATCGCAGATCGCGACCTTCGGCACGACATGCGGCGAGATCACGCCCACCTTGCGGCCGTCGTCCAGGATCAGGATGGCGCCGCGTCCGACTTCGCTGCCGGTGCCCGCCGTGGTCGGCACCGCGATCACCGGCGCGGTTTTCGCGGTGATCCGGCTCGCGCCGCCCTCGATGACGGCGAAGCTCTGGAGCGGGCCTTCGTGCGTCGCGCAGACGGCCACGCCCTTTGCAAGATCGATCGACGAGCCGCCGCCCACTGCGATGATGCCGTCGCATTCCGCTTGCCGGTACAGCGCGACCGCTTCGCGCACCGCGGCTTCGTTGGGATTCGGCGGGGTGGCGTCGTAGATCATTTCGCCGTCGGCGCGCTCCAGCACCTTCAGCACCGTGTCGAGAATGCCCGCGGCACGAATGCCCCGGTCCGTGACGATCAGCGGCCGCCGGATCGAAAGGCGTTCGCATTCGCTCTTCAGCAGGTTCACCGCGCCGAAGTCGAACTGGATCTGCGTAACGTAGTTGATGAGAGACATGATGATGACCTTCCGTTATAGTTTCCGATACTCGACGCGCTGTCGGTTTGCGCTGCCCATCTTCCGGAAATGATCGAGGCGCGCTGTTTTCATGCGTTCTTTCGGCGAAGTATAGAGAGCGGCGCATCGGAGCAAAATTGAGAAGTTCTCATGCTGATATAACTCTCTCTCAAGTCTCATGACACCCAACGTGAATTCGATCGCCTCGCGCCTCCACGTCAGGCAACTCAGGTTGCTTGTTGCGCTGGGCGATCATGGTTCGCTTCTGAAAGCGGCCAATCAAGTCGGCTTGACGCAACCGGGCGCGAGCAAGGCGCTTCAGGAAATCGAAACCACCTTTGGAACAGCGCTGTTCACGCGCACGCGGCGCGGGCTCGAAGCGAATGACGCGGGCCATTGCGCGATCCGGTATGCGCGGCTGATCTACACCGATCTGTCGCACATGCGGGAAGAGATCGCGGGCATCCTGCGGGGACATGGCGGACGTGTCGCGGTCGGCGTCATCATGGGCGCCGTGCCTTTGCTGACCCGGGCCGTGTCCGCGCTGATCGCGCGGCAGCCTGAAATGTCTGTCGAGATCATCGAGGACGCCAGCGAGACGCTGTTGAGTCTCATCGATGCGGGACGGCTGGACCTGGCTATCTGCCGGACCTCGGTCAGCCAGCATCCGGAGATGTACGAGAGCATCAAGCTGCAGGATGAAACGCTCGCGGTCGTGGCGAACGTGCAGCATCCGTTACGCAAGGCGAAGAAAGTGACGCTCAAGGATCTGGCCGCGTACCGTTGGGTGGTCTATCGCGCGAACATGCCCATGCGCGTGCTGCTGGAGCGCGAATTTCAGCAAGCCGCGATTCGCTTTCCGTCGAGCCTGCTGGAGACGACGTCGGCCTTCGCGACGCTGAGCCTGCTTCAGGACAATCCTTCGTTCGTGGCGCTGGTGTCCATCGACGTGGCTCAGTTCTTCGTCAGGCACGAAGCCACGCGCATTTTGCCGCTGTCGTTCACCTCGCGCAGCGAGCCGTATGAGCTCGTGACCACGCGAGGTGCGCCGCTGTCGCCCGGGGCGCGGCTGTTGCGAAACGAACTGGTGGCGGAGAAGGAGGTGTTGGGGGGTTAGAAGCGCTGCCGCGAAAGGATGCGGTGGAGTGCGGTTGCCGCGGCAGTCGAGTTTCAGCGCTTTCTCCCTCTTCGAACCCACCTCGGCGCGTGATTGCCCGCGGGTATACGCCCATATGACCCACCCACGCTTCCCTTTACTGTATCGATACACTAAATCGATACAGTCGCGCCACGCCTATCGTGTCGCGCTGCCTATTTCCGCCCGCGCCCAGAGCGGCATCCAGGAGACAACACCATGCAATTCGGTTCAGGCATTTCCCGCCGACGGTTCCTTCAGACGGCCTCGGCGGCAACGCTCGCGGCGGCGGGCGCGGGCTTTCCCGCGATCGTGCGCGCGCAGCCCGCGGCCACGTTGCGGCTGTCGTCATCGATGCCGCCGAACGAAAACGCCGCCCACTACGTCTGGTATCAGAACCTCGCCGCGAACCTGAAGGCGAGCGTCGGCGATCAGATTCGCATCGACTATTTCCCGAACAACCAGCTCGGCAAGGAAAGCGACGTCGTCCAGCAGGTGAAAGTCGGCGCGGTCGACATGATGGTGACGGGCTCGTCGATCTGGGCAACCGCGCTGCCCGAGCTCGGCATGCTCGATCTCGGGTATGTGTTCGACAACTTCGATCACGTCGGCCGCGCGATGGACGGCACCGTCGGCAAATCGTTCGATACGCTGCTGCAACAGCGCGCGGGCTGCTCGGTGCTCACGTGGGGCTATTCCTTCGGCGCGCGCAACGTGTTCACCAAGAAGCCCACGCAGTCGCTCGCCGATATCAAAGGCGTGAAGCTGCGCGTGCTGCCCACACCCGCCTTCATGGAAACCTTCAAGCTGATGGGCGCGGTGCCCACGCCGATTCCCATCGGCGAGCTGTATATGGCCGCGCAGACCGGTGTCGTCGATGGCTTCGAACACGATTGCGCAACGGTCCTCGCAAGCAAGTACGACGAAGTCGTGAAGTCGTGCTGGCAGACGCAGCACGTGTTCAGCCCGCTCGTCGTCGTGACGGGCCGCCGCGCGCTCGCGAAGATTCCGGAAAACCTGCGTCCCGCGTTTCAGAAAGCGGCGCAGGACGCGACCGCGAAGCAGCGCGCCGCCGCCATTCAGACCGCCGCCGCCGCCGAGCAGGAACTGAAGAAGAAAGGCATGACCTTCTACCCGATGTCGAAGGCCGATCGCGACACCGCACGCGCTGAAATGCAGTCGCAGCTGTATGCGAGTTTCGCGAAGCAGTATCCGGCGACCGCGCCGCTGTTCACCGCCATCGCCGCCGCGCGCGCTTGAGCGCAGCCAACGACGCCAAAGAGGCCGACACCATGACCACCTTCTCCGCGACGCCCGGACCCGAGGCGCAACTCGCCGCGCCCGGCTTCGGCCATGAGACCGTGCTCGCGCGCGGCCTCGCGCGCCTCATGCACTGGATCGAATACTTCTGCGCGGCCGTGCTCGCGGCCGATGTGATCGTGGTGTTCCTTTCGGTGATCTACCGCTATTTCTTGCACGATCCGTTCGACTGGGCCGAGGAAGTCGCCGGCGCGCTGATGATCGTGCTCGTGTTCTTCGGCGCGGCCACCGTGCTCGGACGCAGCCAGCACGTCGGCGTCGACCTGTTTCGCGGCATGTTGCCGAGGCGCTGGCAACCCGCGCTCGTGCACGTCGGACATTGGGTGATCGCGGGCGTCGCGGGCAATCTGTGCGTGTCGTCGTGTCTGCTGCTCGTCGATTCCTACGGCCAGATGACGCCGAGCGGCCTGCCCGCGTGGATCAACGTCTATCCGCTCGTGATCGGCAGCGTCTTCATGACGGTCTTCGCGCTCGCCAACGCGCTGAACGGCGCGCGCAAGACCGTGCTCGGCACCCTCGCCGGCTGCGTGCTGCTCGCGGCAGCCGTGTTCGCGTGGAACGCATTCGTGCCCGCCCACGCGCTCAAGCCCGGCTTTCTGCTGATGGCCGGTTTCATCGGCGGACTCGTGCTCGGCGTGCCGATCGGCTTCGTGCTCGCGTTCTCGGCCCTGCTCTACTTCCTCGCCGAACCGACCCTGCCGATGCTCGTCTACTCGCAGCAAGTGATGGCCGGCACCGACCACTTCGTGCTGCTCGCGATTCCGTTCTTCGTGCTGGCGGGCTTGCTGATGGAAACCAACGGCATGTCGTCGCGCCTGATCGAATTGCTGCTGCGCATCTTCGGGCGCGTGCGCGGCGGACTCGGCCTCATCACGATCATGGCGACGGCGTTCTTCTCCGGCGTATCCGGCTCCAAGCTCGCGGATATCGCGGCGGTCGGCGGCGTCGTCATGCCTGCCGTGCGCCAGAGCAAGGAAGATCCGAACGAAGCGGCGGCGCTTCTCGCGTGCAGCGCCGTGATGGCGGAGACCATTCCCCCATGCGTGAACATGATCATCATGGGCTTTGTCGCCAACATTTCGATCGCGGGTCTGTTTCTCGCGGGCGTCGTTCCGGCGGCGGTGTTGGCGGTGGCGCTCGCGATCGTCGCGGTGATCTGCGGCCGGCGCATCAATCTCGCCGATGCGCTCACGAACCCGCGCAAGTGGCTGCCGCTCGCCGGCGGCGCGCTGGTCGCGCTCGTCATGATCACGATGATCGGCAAAGGCGTGACCTCGGGCATCGCGACATCGACGGAAGTGTCGGCTTTCGCCGTCGTGTATGCGTTGATCGTCGGCTGGATCGCGTTTCGCGAGCTCACGCCGAAGTCGGTGGCGCGCGTGTTCGTGCGCTCCGCGTCGATGGCGAGCAGCATTCTGTTCATCGTGGCGGCGGCTTCGAGCGTGTCTTTCGCGCTGACCATCGAGCAGATTCCCGCGCTCGTGTCCGATTCGATGATCGCCTTCGCGCATCAATACGGCCCGACGATGTTCCTGCTGCTGTCCGTGCTCATCATGATCGTGTTCGGCGCGGTGCTGGAAGGCGCGCCCGCGCTCATCATCTTCGGGCCGCTGCTCACGCCGATCGCGACGCAGCTCGGCATCAACCCGCTGCACTTCGGCACGGTGATCGTCGTCGCAATGGGCCTCGGTCTCTTCTCGCCGCCGGTCGGGCTCGGGCTCTTCGCGACCTGCGCCATCACCGGCACGGAAATGAAAGCCGTCGCGCGTCCTATGCTCAAATATCTGCTGGTGCTGTTCATCGCACTGGTTGCGCTGATTCTGGTGCCGTCGTTTTCGTTGTGGTTGCCGACCCGGCTCGGCCTGTAGCCGGCAGATGTCAAACCTTATGAGCACCATTCAGGATGTCGCCCGCGAGGCCGGTGTGTCCGTAAGCACCGTATCCAACGTGCTGAACGGCCGCACCGACCAGATGCGCCAGGAAACGCTCGCACGCGTGCAGGCCGCGATGAACGCGCTGCAATACCGTCCGAGCACGCTTGCGCGTCAGTTGAAGACAGGGCAGACGCCGATCATCGGACTGCTGGTGCCATCGATCGCCAATCCGATGTACGGCTATATCGCGCGCGAAGTGGAAACGTATGCGCAGGAGCGCTACGGCTATCGCGTGATGATCGGCAACACGTATCGCGATCCGGCGAAGGAAGCGTCGTTCTTCGAGGACTTGCTCTCGCAAGGCGTGCGGCGCGTGATCGTGATCTCGTCGCTCGCGAACGAGCGGCATCTGGAAACTGCCGTCGAGCGCGGCATGGTCGTCGTGAGCTACGACCGGCGCGCGACCGAAGGCGAAGCGACGCGCGTCGAGCACGTCACGCCCGACAACTTCGAAGCGGCGCGCATCGCGACGCGGCATCTCATCGAACATGGCCATACGCGGCTCGCCTTCGCCACGCTGACCGGCGTGACGATGAGCCGGCGCGACAAGATCAACGGCTTTCTTTCCGCCGCAAACGATGCAGGTCTCGCGCAGACGGCGCGCGTGCTCGATAGCGGCCCGGTGAACGAATACGGCGATTCGATGATCGCCGAAAACGGCCGCGCGCTCGCGCGTCTGCTCGCGCAGGACGATGCGCGCCCGACCGGCATCGTCGCCGTCAACGATCTGATGGCGCTCGGCCTGATGGCGGGTTTGCGCGAGTGCGGCTTGCGCGTGCCGGAAGACGTGTCGATCGTCGGCATGGACGGACATTTTCTGGCGGCGATCTCGAATCCCGCGCTCACGACCGTGCAGCTTCCCGTGCCCGCCATGGCCGCCGCGATGGTCGAGCGCGCGATGCGTCCACACGACGAACCCATGCCGGCATCGGAGCAGGCGCTGTTCACGGATATCACGCTGGTGGAGCGCGAGTCGGTCGCCGCGCCCGCGAAACGAATCAGGACGAGGACATGAAGAAGGTATTCGTGAGTCATCCCCGGCACATGCTGGATCATTACTTCGGCGCACGCGCTTCGGCTGCGCTCGCGGCGTTCGCGGACGTCGCGTACAACACCGAGGATCGCGAGCTGACGACCGCCGAACTCGCCGATGCCGCGCGCGATGCCGATGTCATCATCGCGTACCGGCAAACGCCCGCGCCGCGCGCCTTGTTCGAGGCGCTGCCGAAGCTCGCCGCGTTCGTGCGCTGCGCGGTGGATATTCGCACCGTCGATGTCGATGCCGCCAGCGAGCTCGGCGTGCTCGTCACGCAGGCGAGCGCGGGCTTCGTGCCGTCCGTGTCGGAGTGGGTGATCGGCGCCATGCTCGATCTCGCGCGCGGCACGACCGCGTATGCGGAGGCTTATCATCGCCACGAAGCGCCCGCGCCGATGATGGGCCGCGAGTTGCGCGGCAGCACGTTCGGTGTGATCGGCTATGGACAGATTTCGCGCTATCTTTGCGATCTGGCGCTGGCATTCGGCATGCGCGCCGTCGTGTCCGATCCTTACGCGACGATCGACGATACGCGGCTTCATCAAACCGGCTTCGATGACTTGCTCGCGCAGTCGGACTTCGTCGTGTGCCTCGCGCCGGCCAATGCGCAGACGGCGAATCTGATGAACGCGCGCGCCTTCGCCGCGATGAAGCGCGGCGCGTACTTCATCAACGCCGCGCGCGGTGAACTCGTCGATGATGACGCGCTGCTCGATGCGCTCGAGCGCGGCCATCTCGCGGGATGCGCGCTCGATGTCGGACGCGCGGCCGATCAGATGCCCGCGCCGGCGCTCGCGGCGCATCCGCGCGTGATCGCGGCGCCGCATGTCGGCGGGCTGACGCCGGGCGCGATCGAGCATCAATCGATGGAAACGGTCGCACAAACGCAAGCGCTGTTCGAAGGCCGCGTGCCCGCGGGCGCGGTGAACGCGGCGCAAGCGTTCCGTCTCGCCGGTTTCGATGTGCAGGAGCACGCGCGATGAAACTCGAAGGCGCTTGCGACTGCCACATTCACGTCTACGAAGCAGGCTATCCGCTCGCCAAGACCGCGACGTTCGCGCCGCCGCCCGCGCCCGCATCGGCGTATCGGGACGTGCAGCGCACGCTGGGCTTTTCGCGCGCGATCGTCGTGCAGCCGACCGGGTATGGCTTCGACAATCGCTGCACGCTCGCGGCCATCGCGCAACTGGGCGACGGCGCGCGCGGCATCGCGGTGGTCCCGCCGGATATCGGCGATGACGAACTGCAGCGTCTGCACGATGCGGGCATTCGCGGCGTGCGCTTCATGATGCTGCCGGGCGGCGTGCTGCCGTGGGACGCACTCGCGGACATCTCGGCGCGCATTGCACCGCTCGGCTGGAACATCAACCTTCAGCTCGACGGCCACACGCTGCCGCAGCACGAAGCGATGCTCGCGCGTTTGCCGTCGAATCTCGTCATCGATCATCTCGGCAAGTTCCTTGCGCCGGTCACATCGCAAAACGATGGATTCGCGTCGCTGTGCCGCCTGCTCGACGGGCCGCGTTCCTGGATCAAGCTGTCCGCGCCGTATGAAAGCTCGCGCACCGGCGCGCCCGATTTCGACGACGTGTCGTGGCTCGTGCGCGCGATATCGGCGCGTTTTCCCGAGCGCGGCGTGTGGGCGTCGAACTGGCCGCATCCGAACGTCAAGCCCGTTCCGGACGACGCGCGCATGTTCGACTGGACGATGCGGCTCGTGGAAAGCGACGCGGTTCGCCGCAAGATACTCGTCGATAATCCCGCTGAGTTGTATCGGTTCTAGCGACCGCTATGCGACCCCGCTGACGTAACTGATCTCGCGTTTCTGGGACGTCAGCACGCGAATGGGCGTGCCCGCGATCCATGCGCGAATGTTTTCGACAGACTCGCCGTAGTAGATGCGATAAGAGTCATCGGTGACATAACCGATGTGCGATGTCGCGATCACGTTATCCATCGATCGGAACGGATGATCGGCGGGCAACGGCTCCTGATCGAAAACATCGAGCGCGGCGGCCGCGATTCGTTTCGCGGTCAACGCATCGATCAGCGCGCGTTCGTTGACGATCGGTCCGCGTGCCGTGTTCACGAGCAGCGCGTGCGATTGCATCGTCGCCAGCTCCTTCTCGCCGATGAGATCGCGCGTGCGCTCCGATAGCCGCACATGAATCGAAACGATATCGCTCGATGCGAGCAATTCTTCCTTCGACACGTAGCGCGCGCCGAATTTCGCGGCGGACTCCTGCGTCATGTTCTGACTCCATGCGATGGCGTGCATCCCGAAAGCCTGCGCGACTCGCGCGGTCGCGCCGCCGGTATAGCCGAGTCCTATCAGTCCGATGGTCTTGCCGTGCAGATCGCCGCCCACCGACACCTGCCAGCCTCCCCTTCTGAACGATGCCACCTCGCTCGGGATGTGCCGCGTCGCGGCGAGAATGAGCGCCCATGCAAGCTCGGCGGCGGCCGTCGGCGACGATGCGGTTCCGCATACGGCAATGCCGAGTTCATCGGCGGCTTCGATATCGATGGCTGCATTCCACGGCCCCGTGCTTGCCAGCAATTTCAGATTCGGCAATCGCGAAAGCACGCTGCGCGTGAACCATGTGCGCTCGCGCATCACGCAAAGAATGTCGTAGGGTCGAAGACGTTCGACCAGTTCGTTCTCGTCGCGGATAGGGTCCGTGAAAACGGTAATGTCCGCGTGTTCGCGCAAGCTGTTCCACTCGCCGAAGCGAAGCGCGGTGTTCTGGAAGTCATCGAGAATGGCGATGTTATGCATAGGGTTCACTCTGTTCCTGCCGTCAGCGCGGCGCGCGCCTGCGTTTCGGTATGACGTTTGAAGCCGAGCAGCATCACGAGAATGCCCGCGACGAGTATCGCCGTCATCACGTAGAGGCCGCTGACGAGCGTTCCCGTCGCGGTCTTCAGCCATCCGATGACGAAGGGACTGCAAAAGCCGCTCAACAAGCCGATGCAATTGACGAACGCGATGCTCGTCGCCGCCGCCGGCGATCCGTTCAGATAATCCGCTGCGAGCGACCAGATCAGCACGTTGGTCGCGAAGATGCCGACGCAGGCCACCGTCAGCAACGCAACGGTCAACGCGGGCGAGTTGGTCGGATGCGAAACCATCAACAACGCGGCAGCGCCGATGAAACCCGAGATCGCCGCATGCCAACGGCGTTCGAGCATGCGATCCGAGCTTCGGCTTATCGTGACCATCCCGATCGCGCCCATTCCGTACGGTATGACGGAAAGCCATCCGAGCAGCGAAAGATTCGTAATGCCCGAGTCTTTCATGACGGTCGGAAGCCAGAACGTCACTGAATACGTGCCGCAAACGAAGGCAAAATCGATGAACGCGAGCATATAGACTTTCGGATCCGCGAGCGCCTCGGCGAGCTTCGCGTGACCGTGTTGCCCTGCCCTTCGCTTTCGTTCCATCTCGACATCGAAACCTTGGCGAAGCACGCCCTTCTCCGCTTCGGTGAGCCATTTCGCTTTGTCGATGTTGTCGTCCAGCAGCATCAGCGTGACGAGACCGAGCACGACCGCCGGCAACGCCTCGACGATATAAAGCCATTGCCATCCGGCGAGATGCGCGACGTTCGCGAGACTCGTCATCGCCCAACCGGAGACCGGACCGCCGACAAGACCCGCGACCGGAAATCCGACCATGAAGCACGCGATGATGACACCGCGCCGTCTCTCCGGAAACCACGAGCTCAGATAGAAGATGACGCCGGGAAAGAAGCCCGCTTCGAACACGCCGAGCAGCAGACGCACGATATAAAACTGCGTGACGTTCGTGACGAACGCGGAGCATGCCCCGACGATGCCCCAGCAGATCATGATGCGCGCGATGGTCTTCTTCGCGCCCATGCGCCGGAGCAGCATCGCGCTCGGCACTTCGAGCAGACAGTACGAGAGAAAGAAGATGCCTGCGCCGAGGCCGTACACGCTGTCGCTGAAACCGAGCGCGTCCTGCATCTGCAACTTCGCAAAGCCGACATTGATGCGATCCAGAAACGCGACGACGTAGCACACGAAAAGCAAGGGCACGATGCGCAGCGTGACGCGCCAGTAGAGCGCCCGCTCATGCGCGAGTGCGGTGGAAGGAACTTGCGAAGAATCGGCTGACGCCGGATCGGATTCCACAACGGACGGGTTCACTCGCGCTCTCCATGATTGACGGCGTGGGCCACGATTCGAGCAATGGAGCCAGTCTAAGAAACATCGATAGACGCGGATAGTGAAAAGATCAGATCAGGTGAGACGCGCGGGTTATATCGGTGATAACCAGTAAGCAGCGGTGATGGTTGCATGCGTAACCGGTTGCGTGGCCGCGCTATCTCTGAGACGATTTGTGCATTCGTGCACATCGATCAGGAGACCGACTTGAAGAGCAGTCCACGGAACGACACGCAGTTCAACTTCGTCCTGATTCACGGCGCATGGCATGGCGGCTGGGTCTGGCGCTTCGTCGCGGATGAACTGATCGCGCGTGGTCATCGCGTCGTCGCGCCGACCATGACCGGACTCGGCGAGCGCCATCATCTGATTGGGTCGGTCACGTCGCTCGATGTGAACATCGAGGATATCGTCAACGTCATCGAGGCGGAGGAATTGAACGGCGTCGTGCTGGTCGGCCATAGTTATGGCGGACTCGTCGCGTCGGGCGTCGCCGATCGCATCGCGCACACGCTGCGCACCATCGTCTTCCTCGACAGCCTGCTCGCGCAAAGCGGCCAATCCGCGTTCGATGTGCTGCCCGCAAGCGTCGTCGATGAGCGTATGGCATCGGTCGGCGCAAGCGGCCAGGCAATCGCGATGCCCGTCAACGGACTGAAAGGCACCGGCATTCCGGATGATCATCCGCTTGCCGAGTGGGTTTACCGGCGGCTCACGCCCCATCCGCTCGCGACCTACACGACGCCGCTTCAACTCCAATCGCCGCTCGGCAATGGCCTGCCCTGCACTTACGTGCACTGCGCGAATCCTTCATACGACACGCTCGCGCCGGTGCGCGAGCATGTCAAATCGCAATGCCCGGATTGGGGCTGGGAGCGCATCGACACCGGCCATGACGCGATGGTGCTCGCGCCCGGCCTGCTCGCCGATCTGCTGGAACGGCTCGCGGCGGCATCCTGAGCCGCTGACTGAAGTTACGCGGCGACGGCCTCGCGAGCGACGAAGGTCGCGGGTAGTCCCGCGCGGGCGATCGCGCCCGTGAACGGCTCGCCCGGCAACCATGCGGCGATCGTCTCGCGTATCGCCAGCAGCTTGTTTATGTCGATGCCCGTGCGCAAGCCCTGCGCTTCGAGCATGAACACCGTGTCCTCGGTATTGATGTTGCCCGTCGCGTTGGGCGCGAACGGACAGCCGCCGAGCCCGCCGAGCGATGCATCGAAACCACGCACGCCTGCATCGAGCGCAGCCATGACATTGGCGAGGCCCAGCCCGCGCGTATCGTGGAAGTGACAGGCGACGGGCACCGCTCCCGCAAGCGACATGACCTGCCGCATCAGCGCGCGCACTTGCGCGGGATTCGCATAGCCGACCGTATCGGCGATGGTGATCTCCTGCGCGCCCGCATCGATGAGCGTCTCGACGAGTCCGAGCACCGTGCGTTCATCGACCTTGCCCGCGATCGTGCAGCCGAACGCGGTCGCCACGCCCGCGCCGAGCACGACATCGCGATTCAGTTCGTCACGCGCCGCCGCGATGCGCTCGAAGTCCGCGACCGATTCCGCCGTGCTGCGCCGCACGTTCTTCAGGTTGTGCTCGTTGCTCGCGGAGAGCACGTAATGCACCTTGTTCAGCCCCACATCGAATGCACGTTGCGCGCCTTTCAGATTCGGCACCAGTGCCGCTGCATGAAGACCGTCGATGGCAAGCGCGCCTGCCGCGACCTCGACCGCATCCGCGAATTGCGGCACGACTTTCGGCGGCACGAACGACGTCACTTCGATATCGACCACGCCCGCATCGACCATGCGCGCGCACCATTCGAGCTTTTGCCCGCTCGTGAGGATCGTTCGCACCATCTGCAAGCCATCGCGCAAGCCCACTTCGCGAATCTGCACGTCTCTTTCTTTCATGTCTGCTCCGGTTTCAGATGGTCGCGTCCGCGACGGCATCGCTGCCTTCATCCGTGTGTCCTGCGCCGCTTGCGACCGCCGATGTCGACGGCGCAAGCACCACGGCTGCAATTGCGCCGAGCACCATCAGAAGCGCGATCGCGCCGAGTCCGCCCGCCATGCTGTTCGTCATCGTCTTGATCGAGCCGATGATCATCGGGCTCACGAAGCCGCCGAGCAGGCCGACGCAGTTGATCACCGCGACGCCGCCCGCCGCGCCGCTGCCGCGAATGTAATCGGTCGAGATCGCCCAGATCAGCGGATTCGGCGCGAGGATGCCGGCGGTGGCCACCGACAACGCCGCGAGCGACAGCGCAAGGTTGCCCGTCGTGAACGCCGCGACGACGAGACCGGCCGCGCCGAACACCATCGCGATCGCGCAGTGCCAGCGCCGCTCCATCGTGCGATCCGAATGACGGTTCAGCGCGATGAGCGCGATCCAGCTCACGAAGTACGGGATCGCCGAATAGCAGCCGATCTGCAACGCGCCCGACACGCCCGCGCTCTTGATGAGCGTCGGCAGCCAGAAGCCGATCGCGAATACGCCGGCGATCTGCGTGAACCACACGAAGCCCATCACGTAGACGCGAAAGTCCTTCAGCGCGCGGCCGAACGTATGCTCCGCGTGCTTCGTCGAGACGCTCGAACTCTTGCGGATGTCGTCGAGCACGATCGCCTTTTCGTTCTCGGTGAGCCACTTCGCCTGCTGCGGGCCGTCATCGAGAAAGAAGAACGCGATCACGCCGAGCACGCTCGCGGGCAAGCCTTGCACGATGAACATCCACTGCCAGCCGTGCAGGCCGCCATAGCCGTCGAAGTAAGTCATCAGCGCGCCCGACAGCGGCCCGCCGAACAGGCCCGCGATGCCCGTCGCGCAAGTGAAGATGGCGATGACCTTCGCGCGCCGCTCGACCGGATACCAGCGCGTGAGATAGAAGATCACGCCGGGATAAAGCCCCGCTTCCGCGAGCCCGAGAAAGAAGCGCACGGTATAGAGATGCGATGGCAGCGTGACGAACGCCGTGCCCGCCGCGATCAAGCCCCACAGAATCATGATGCGCGAGAACGTGCGCTTCACGCCGATACGCGCGAGCAGCAGATTGCTCGGCACTTCCATCAGCACGTAGCCGAGAAAGAAGATGCCCGCGCCGATGCTGTAAGTGAGATCGCTGAAGCCCACGTCGTGCTTCATGTCGAGTTGCGCGATGCCGATGTTGATGCGATCGAGAAACGCAAACACATAGCACAGGAACAAAAAGGGGATGAGCCTGCGCGTGATCTTGCCGTAGGTCGCTTCGGCCTTGGGCCTGTCGAAGCTGCCGATGTCGGGTGTCATGTCTGTCTCCTCCGGTGAGTCCGGGTTTTGATCTAGCGGCCTTTGAATCGCGGCGCGCGCTTCTCGTTGTAAGCGCTGATGCCTTCGAGACGATCCTCGGTCGGAATCAGCCGGTTATACGCTTCGATTTCCAGATAGAGCCCGGTGCGCAGATCGCCCTGCATGCCGAGGTCGATCGCCTTCTTCGCCTGCGCGACCGAAAGCGGCGCGCTCGTGCAGATGTCGCGCGCGGCGTCGATGGCGTCGGCGAGCACGCGCCCCGGCTCGCACAGCCGGTTGACGACGCCCCACGCGAGCGCTTCCTGCGCCGTGAACTTGCCGCCGCGCAGGATCAGCTCTTTCGCGCGCCGCACGCCGATCGCGCGCGGCAGTTGCTGCGTGCCGCCGCCGCCCGGCATGATGCCGCGCTTCACTTCGGTAAAGCCGAACGTCGCGTGGCTGACGGCATAAGCGAAGTCGCACGCGAGCAGCAGTTCGAGTCCGCCCGCGACCGCCGCGCCGTTGGCGGCGCAGATGACCGGCACCGGGCAATACGTGAGCGCGCGGTTCATGCGCTCGAACAGATAGTGCTGCACGCCGAACTGCTCGTCGGTCATGCCTTCGCGCTGCTTGAGGTCCGCGCCGCCGCAGAACGCGCGTTCGCCCGCGCCCGTCAGGATCACGCAGCGATACAGCGCGGGGTTCGCTTCGAGCGCACCGAATACGCGGATGATCTCGTCGCCCATCGTCGTGCTGATCGCGTTCGAGACTTCCGGACGATTCAGCTTGACGATGAGAATCTGTTCGTCGATTTCTTCGAGCGTCAGCGTGTCGAGCGCGCCGACCAGTTGCGATGCAAGTTTCACGATGTCTCCAGTGTTTTCTTCGCCAGCAGATGATTGTGTTCGCCGAGTTTCGGCGTGACGCCGGTGCGCGCAGGCCGCACGCCGCCGAATGAAATCGGCACGCCGACGACCGTCGCCGCGCCGTCGTCGGTGATGCGCAGCAGATCGAGCGCCTTGGTCTGCTCGTGTTCGACGACCTGATCGATGGTCTGAATCGGTCCGCACGGAATGCCCGCCGTATCGAGCGCTTCCAGCCAGTGCGCGGTGCCCCGCTTGCGGAACTCGATATGCAGCAAGTCGATCAGCGCGACGCGATTGGTCACGCGCGCGCCGTTGGTGACGAAGCGCGCGTCGTCGGCGAGCGCGGCGATATCGAGCACGTCGCACAAGCGGCGGAACAGGCGGTCGTTGCCCGCGGCGACCATGATGGTGCCGTCCGCGCATTCGAAGGCCTGATGCGGCACGATCGCGGCCGTCCCCGATCCCCAGCGTCCCGGCAACACGCCCGACGCGAGATAGTCGGCGATCTGGATGCCCGCCCAACTGATCGCCGTCTCGTACAGCGACACGGACACGATCTCGCCCGCGCCCGTCGTCTGGCGCCGGAAGAGCGCGGCGAGCACGCCGATCGCGGCCCAGAGTCCGGTGCCCATGTCGTTCACCGAAACCGGAATGCGCGACAGCGGCTCGCCCGGCTGACCGAGAAAGCTCATCAGGCCCGAAAGCGCCTGCACGAGCGGATCGTAGCCGGGCTTGTCGCGCAGCGGCCCGGCCGTGCCGAACGCGCCGAGATTGCAATAGACGAGCGACGGCTTCATGCGCAGCATCGCCTCGCCGCCGAGACCGTATTTCTCCGTGCCCCCCGCCTTCAGGTTTTGCAGCACGACATCGGCGCGTTGCGAGATCAGCTCGCGCAACGCCTGTGCTTCGTCCGGATTCGACAGCGACATCGCGATGCTTTTTTTGCCGTGATTCACCGCATGAAACAACGCGGCCGCGCCATCGACGAAAGGCGGGCCCCAATCGCGCGCGTAGTCGCCGTGTTCCGCGCTTTCGATCTTGATGACGTCCGCGCCGAGCGACCCGAGGATCATGCCCGCATACGGCGCGGCGAGACTGTGGCCGATCTCGATCACGCACACGCCCGCGAGCGGCAAAGGCTGGTTCATGGCTTCGCTCGCGCTCATTCGGCGGTGACTTCGAGCGGTGCGTCGATGGTTTCGCGCGTGCGGCCGTAGACTTGCGCGGCGGCATCGGCGCTGATGTAGCCATCGGCGACATCGGCATCGACGCGCTTCTCATCGCGTTCGCGCGGATCGCCATAGCCGCCGCTGCCCGCGGGCTGCACGGTCACGCGATCGCCGCGATACACGACCGTCTGTCCGCCCTTCGCCGCGACCTCCTGCGTGCTGCCGTCCGCGCGTTCGACGACGCACAGAAAGCGCGTGCCGGCCTGCCCGCCGAAGTGACCTTCGGGCGCGGAACGTCCGCGTTCGCCGGACACGGTGAAGGTGGCTTCGTCGTATTCCACGCGATACACGCGCCGCGATGTCAGCCCGCCGCGCTGTCGGCCCGCGCCGCCGCTGTCGGTGACGAGCGACCATTCCTCGACCATCAGCGGCGAAGTCGCTTCGATCATTTCGATCGACTGACTGCCCGCGTTGCCCACGTAGACGCGCACGCCGCTCACGCCGTCCTTCTGCGCGCGCGCGCCCATGCCGCCCGCGTGGACGTCGTGCATGGTGACGAACTCCTGACCGGTTCGGGCGATGCGCGCGGCATCGGTATCGCGTCCGCTGAAAATGCCCGCGCACGACGCGCAGTTGCTTTGTCCGGTGATGCGCTCCGGCACCGCGGGCGCAAGCGCCTTGAGCAGCAGATCGATCACGCGCGGCGAGGTCTCCGTGTTGCCCGACACCACCGACGCCGGATAGCGGCAGTTCAGCACGCTGCCCTCGGGCGCGATGATCGTCACCGGCCGATAGCAGCCCTGGTTGGTCGGAATGCCCGGATCGGTCAGCGCTTTCACGGTGAACCAGGTGCTGTTGCACGTCACCGAAAGCGGACAGTTGATGCCGCCGCGCGCCTGCGGCCCGGTGCCGGTGTAATCGAACGTGATGTGATCGCCCGTCTTCGTGATCTTCACCTTGAGCAGCGGCCGCTCCTGTTTCCAGCCCGGCGCCTCGATCGGATCGAGATACTCCTGCGCTTCGTACACGCCGTCCGGAATGCGTGCGATCTCCGCGCGAATGAGCTTCTCCGAGTGATCGAGACTCTGGCTCATCACGTCGCGCAATGCATCGGCGCCATACTTCGCCACCAGTTCGCCGATGCGCCGGTCGCCGACGAACGTGCCCGCGTATTGCGCCTGAATGTCGAGCAGCAGTTCGTGCGCGTTGCGGCTGTTTCGCGTGAGCAGGTTGAGCATGTCCTGCACCGGCTCGTCGTTACGATACAGAAACACCGGCGGAATGCGGATGCCTTCGGCGAACACGTCCCACGTCGTGACGGTATAGCTGCCCGGCGACTGTCCGCCGATGTCGGTCCAGTGGCCGCGCGTCATCACGAAGGCGACGATCCTGCCGCCCGCGAAAACGGGCCGCGTGAACTGCACGTCCGGTTGATGATTGCCGCCGCCCACATAGGCATCGTTGCTGACGATGACGTCGCCGGGACGCAGGTTCTCGCGCCCGACCGCTTCCACCGACACGCGCGTCGAGATGACGGCCGAGCCGAGCATCGTCGGGATGTCGTTGCCTTGCGCGACGAGCTGCATGTCGGCGTCGAAAATGGCCGCCGACGAATCGCCGCTCGCGTGCATGAGCGGGCTGCCGGCGGTGCGCATCATCGCGATCTTCATTTCACGGGCGATCGCGAAGAGACTGCTGCGGATGATTTCGTAAGTAACGATGTCCATGAATTCAGGCTGCCAGTTCGATGACGAGATTGAGATCGGGATCGACGCGCGCGACATGCGACGCCTTCAGCACCGCGCAACTGCTGTGTTCTTCGATGACCGCCGGCCCTTCGATCGTCGCGCCGACCGGAATCTGCGTGCGCGCGAACACCGGCAGCGTGCGCGCGTGGCCATCGAAATACACTTCGCGGGTGCGAACCGGCTGCGGCAGCGCGCCACCATCGGCGCTCGCGACCGAGCCGCGCCAGCCGGTCGTCGTCACGAGTTGCAGACGCACGTTGGCGACCACGACCGGCTTGTCCTTGCTGATGAAGTTCCATTGCCGCAGATGCGCATCCTCGAAGGCTTGCGCGAGCGCCGCGCGGATGCCCACTGCGTCCGCCTGCACTTCGACCGTGATGACGTCGGGCTGGCCGGCGTAGCGGCAATCGGCGAGACGCACGACCTTCACGCCCTGCGCTTCGACGCCGTGACGCTGAAGCTCTTCCATGCCAAGCGCTGCCAGTTCATCGAGCGCGGCGTTCAGAGTCGCGTCGTCGATCATCGCGAGATCGCTTTCCAGCGGACGCTGATAGTCGTATTGCTGATCCGCGACCGTCATGCCGAACGCGCTGAAAAGACCCGGCAGCGGCGGAATCACCACGCGCCGGATACCCATTTCGTGGGCGAGATCGACCGCGTGCACCGGCCCCGCGCCGCCGTAGCAGATGTACGAGAACTCGCGCGGGTCGTAGCCGCGCTCGACTGTCATGATGCGGATGGCCTGCGCCATCAACGCGTTCGCGACCGAGCGCACGACCTGCGCGGCTTCGGGCACGGAGACGCCGAGCGGCTGCGCGATGACTTCATCGACGACGCGCCATGCCGCCTGCGCATCGAGCTTGAATTCGCCGCCGAGAAAGCTGTCGGGATCGATATAGCCGAGAACCAGATTGCAGTCCGTGACGGTCGGGCGCGTGCCACCGCGCCCGTAGCACGCCGGTCCGGGATCGGCGCCCGCGCTCTCCGGTCCGATGCGCACGCCGCCGCCCGCGTCGATCCACACGATGGAGCCGCCGCCCGCGCCGACCGAATCGATGTCGATGCTGGGCGAGCGCACGGTGTACGTGTGCAGCAGGCTCTTGTTGCGCAGTTCGGGGCGCGAGTCGCGGATCAGCGAAACATCGAAGGTCGTGCCGCCCATGTCGCCGAGAATCGCGTTCTTCAGCTCGCTCTTCTCGCAGTTGCGGATCGCCGCCGAGACGCCACCCGCCGGGCCGGATTCGAGCAGCACGATCGGCTTGTCGGCGACCATGGCCGGACTCGCGAGCCCGCCGTTCGACTGCATGAAAAGGAATTTTCCCGCGAAGCCATGCTGCGCCAGCGCGCTGATGAGCCGGCCGATGTAGCGCCCGCAGACCGGACCGAGCATCGCGTTGATGACCGTCGAGCTCGCGCGCTCGTATTCCATCGATTCGGGATTCACTTCGTGCGATGCACACACGAAGCGCTCCGGCAGCAGACGGCGCAGCGTTTCGACGGCTTCGCGTTCGTGCCGCGGATTGACGTGCGCGTGCAGAAAGCACACGGCGACGGCTTCGATATCCGACGCGCGAATCTCTTCGGCGAGCGCTTCGAGCTGCGCGTGATCGAGCGGCGTTTCGATGCTGCCGTCATGGCGCAGGCGCTCGTTCACTTCGAGCCGCCAGCGGCGCTCGACGAGCGGACGCGGATTCTCGAACAGCAGATCGTAAAGATCGGCGCGGTCGTGACGCGACACGCGCCTTAGTTCGAGGATGTCGCGAAAGCCGCGCGTGGTGACGAGCGCGGTCTTCGCGCCGGTGCCCTCGACGACCATGTTGGTCGCCATCGTCGTGCCGTGGCCGATGAACGATACGTCGGCGCTGTCGGTGCCCGAGAGTTCGAGAATCTTGCGAAAGCCTTCAATCGTGCCGATGACGCGATCCTTCGGCGTCGTCGGCACCTTGGTCGACCAGATGCGCCCTGCTTCGTCGTCCACCATCACGACATCGGTGAAGGTGCCGCCGACATCGAGTCCGATTCTTTTCAATTTGCCTCTCTCCTGTGGATGCGTGATTTCTGCTGCGCTTGCCGAGGCCGCGTGAGTTCCGGCATGATCGAGCCGCGCCGTCGAGCGCCCGGCTGTGACGAACATCGACCGAGCCAGTTTAAAGAGGCATCGGCGCGGCCAGATAATGAAACGTTCCGATCAGGTGAGACGTTGGAGTTATATCGGTGATAACCAGTATCGATGCGATATTGAGGCGGCTGCGCGGCAATCACGTCGCGCTTTTGATCGCGCTCGACGACCATGGCTCGCTGCGCAAGGCGGCGCAACAGGTGTCGCTCTCGCAGCCCGCGACGACCAAGTCGCTGCGCGAAATCGAGGCGATGTTCGGCACTGAACTGTTTGCCCGTTCGCCGCGCGGCATCGTGCCGAACGAACTCGGGCGCTGCGTGATTCGTCACGCGCGCGCGGTGCGTTCGGAGATCGGCGCGCTGCGCGACGAGCTTGCGGCCATCATGCGCGGCGGCGGAGGGATGCTTGCCATCGGCGCGGTGATGGGTTCGATGCCCGAGTGGCTCGCGCCCATCCTGCGTGCGCTGCGGCAAGTGCAGCCGGACGTGTCCGTCGAGGTCTGGGAGGACAACAGCGCGCGTTTGCTGTCGATGCTCGATCAGCGTCTGCTCGATCTCGTCATCGGGCGGCCGAGCATCAGCGTTCACCCTGAGGCTTACGATTTCATTCCGCTCGAAGTGGAGGAAGTGTGTCTCGTGGTCGATGGCGCCGATCCGCTCGCGAGCGTGCAGCGCCTGACGCTCGAAGCGCTTGCGGACAATCCGTGGATCGTGCCGCAAGCCGCCCTGCCGATGCGCTCGCTGCTCGAACAGCTTTTCGACGACGCGGAGGTTCCTTTTCCGCGATACGCGATCGAAACGTCATCGACGTTCGCGACGTTGTCGTTATTGCGCGCCAGCGCGGGGACCGTTGCGCTGATGCCACTGAAGGTCGCGCAATACTTTCAGGCGCACGGCATGATGGCGGTGCTGCCGATCCGTATCGAGCGACGTGGCGCGCCGTACGGGATCGCAACGCGTCGCGGCGCTACGCCGACGGCGCCGGTGCAGAGGTTCATCGAGTTATGCAAAGAGAAGCGCGACGAGCAGCTTCGACGCAATGAGCTTTAACGAGGAACGTCGGTTCAATGCGACGACACATAAGGCGACGGCCCCGCCTCCGGCACCGCGAAATGCCGCTTCATTCGTCGTAATTCTTCCGAAGGCGTGCCGCCGAAAAGCCGCTTGAATTCGCGGCTGAACTGCGATGCGCTCTCATAGCCGACTCGCGCGCTCGCCGCCGCAGCCGTCATGCCTTGCCGCGCCATCAATAGCCTCGCCTGATGCAGTCGCGTCGACTTGATGTACTGCAGCGGAGAAGTATTGGTGGCCGCCTTGAAGTGCATATGAAAGGACGGCACGCTCATGGCCGCTTCCCTTGCGAGCGTTTCGATCGTCAGCGCCTCGGCATAGCTCGAATGGATCTTGCGCAGGACCTTGGAAATGCGCCCGAAATGTCCATCGAGGTCGAGCGCGGCGCGCATCGAAGCGCCCTGCTCGCCGATAAACACGCGAAAGTAAATCTCGCGCACCAGCGTCGGCCCCAATAGCGCGGCTTCGAGCGGATCGCGCATTGCGTCGAGAAAGCGCAGCATGGTTTCGCCGAGCGCGAGATCGAGCCGCGTCGTGGCCATGCCGCCCGGCTCGCCGGGCACCACGCCATTGCGCTCGTCGATCTGCAGCAATACATCGGCGGCGAGCGTCGCATCGAGACGCACGTACACCGCGAGCAACGGTTCGTCGGCGGTGGCGTCGGTTTCCATCGAGAACGGCAGCGGCAACGCGACAGCCAGATAGTGCTGCGCATCGTAGACATACACCTTGCTGCCGAGATAGCCGCGCTTGCGGCCTTGCGCGATGACGACGATACCCGGCTCGTACAGCACCGGCGTACGCGTGAGCGGACGGTTCGATCGCAACAGGCGAATGTCCGGCATCGGCGTCGCGTTATAGCCTTCGTTCGGCGCGAGTTCCAGCAGCCGGCTCACCATCGAAGCGTGCACGCGAGCGAGTGCGGCGGCTTCGGTTTCCATCGTCGGCAATTTGGGCGGGCGGTGCGTTTTCATGCGTCGAGTTCGATAAAGGCGTGTTCATAGAATCGGGCAAGCTTTGCAGACGATCACGCGTTCTCGTCGCGTTGCCATATGCCTAACATTCGATCATGCAAGTCAACTCACCTCGGAGAACAAGCATGATCGATGTACTCAATCCCGCCGACGGCACGCTCGTCGGGCAAGTCGAACATCATACGGAAGCGCAGGTGCGCGCCGCCATCGAACGCACATGCGCGGCCTTTCCGGCGTGGTCGCGCACATTGGCACGCGAACGAAGCGCACTGCTGCGCGCATGGTTCGACCTCGTCAGCGCCGACAAGACCGCATTCGCCGAACTGATGTGCCGCGAGAACGGCAAGTGCATGTCGGAAGCCTTCGGCGAAATCGACTATGGCCTGGGCTTCGTCGAATGGTACGCGGAGGAAGCGAAACGCGTGTACGGCGATACCATCCCCACGCACGCGAAAGACGCAGCGGTGATCGTCACGAAAGAGCCTGTCGGGCCGGTTGCGTCGATCACGCCGTGGAACTTCCCGTTCATGATGATTACGCGCAAGGTCGCGACCGCGCTCGCGGCGGGTTGCACGATCCTCTTGAAGCCTGCCGAGGAAACGCCGCTGACCGCGTACAAGCTGCTCGAATACGCGCGCCGCGCCGGCATTCCGGAAGGCGTGTTCGAAATGGTGACGGGCGACCCCGTTCAGATCGGCAAACTCATCACCGACGATCCGCGCATTCGCAAGATCTCGTTCACGGGTTCGACCGCGGTCGGCAAGCTGCTCGCCGCGCAGTGCGCCGGCACGCTGAAGAAAATGACGATGGAACTCGGCGGCAACGCGCCCTTCATCGTTTTCGACGATGCCGATCTCGACGAAGCCGCGAAAGCGCTCGTGTCCGCGAAGCTGCGCAACAGCGGACAGGTCTGCATTTCGCCGAACCGCGTGTATGTGCAGGCGAGCATCCACGATGCGTTCGTTCAGCGCGTCAAGGCGCTCGTCGAAGCGATCCCGGTCGATCAAGGGCTGCAGGACCGGTTTGTCGTCGGTCCGCTGATCAATCGTGCGGCCATCGACAAGGTCGGCAAGCTCGTCGACGATTCGCGCGAACGCGGCGCCAAGGCCGTGCTCGGCGGACATGCGCACGCGAAAGGCGGACTCTTCTATGCGCCCACGATTCTCGTCGATGTCGCGGACGATATGCCGATCGCATCGACCGAAATCTTCGGTCCCGTCTTTCCGATCTATCGCTTCTCGACCGAAGCAGAAGTCATCGCACGCAGCAACGACAGCGAATATGGACTCGTCGCCTATGCGTTCACGCGCGATCTGGGCCGCTCGTTCCGGCTGTCGCGCAACATCGAGGCGGGCATGGTGATTCTGAATTCCGGCTCGGTCGGCACGGCTTCGGTGCCGTTCGGCGGCGTGAAGCAATCCGGTTACGGACGCGAAGGCAGTCATCATGGAATCGAGGAATATGTGCATGTGAAATACACGCTGATGGCCGGTCTCGCCTGAACCACGCGAAGCGCGGCATCGCGATGCCGCGCTTCGTGTCATCGCCGATTCAACGTACCGGCAATTGAGCCGTGTCGGCAGGGCTCGCGCACTGCACTTCGTAATGACGCTGACGAATGAGCCGATCCTGCCGCAGTCCCCAAAAATAGGTAACGGCAAGGCAGGGCAACAGCGAAACGATCGAATACCCGACGCCCGCAAGCGGGTTGCCCGTCAGATTGACGAGCGAAAGACTGATCAACGGAAGAAACCCGCCGAACAGCACATTGCCGAGTTGTTGCGACAATCCGAAGCCCGTGGTCCTGCTTTGCGGTGGAAAACATTCGGCGATGAACGCGGGCAGCGGCGCCATGATCATCGCGGTCAACACGGCGAGCAGCGCGACGAGCAGCGTCGCCGTGACCCAGCCGCCCGCGAGCGCATTCGTCCTGATGCCCGCGAATGCCGGATACGCTGCGAGTATCCAGAGCACGATGCCGATCAGCATCACGCGCGCCCGGCCGATCGCATCGGACAGACGGCCGAACGCCGGATAAAGCGGCGCGGCCACGACGATAGCGACGCCAAGGCAGAGATTTGCGCGCGACGGATCGACCTTCAACACGTTCTGCAGGAAGTACAGCATGTAGACGATCGACGTATAAAGCGATACCGACGTTCCACCTTGCGCGCCGAACATCGCGACGAGAATCGCCTTCCACGACGTCGCGCTCGACAACGTGTCCTGCAGCGGCGATTTCGACAGACGGCCCGCCTCTTTCATCTCCGCGAACACGGGCGTTTCCTTCATGCCGAGCCGGATCCATGTCGCCACCGCGACGATCGGCGCCGAGATCAGGAACGGGACGCGCCAGCCCCACGATTCGAATGCGGCTGCATCGAGCGCGAACTTCAGCGCTGACACGATAGCGAGCGCGAGCAAAAGGCCGAGGCTCGCGGTGCTTTGCAGCACGCTCGTCGCCATGCCTTTGCGGCCCGCGGGCGCATGCTCCATGACGTAGACGACCGCGGAGCCATATTCGCCGCCGAGCGCGATGCCCTGCACCACGCGCAGCGCGATGAGGCCGATCGGCGCAAGCAGGCCGGCCATCGCGTAGCTCGGCAGACAGCCGATGCCCACCGTCGCGATACCCATGATCGCGAGCGTGATGACGAAGGTCTTCTTGCGTCCGATGCGGTCGGCCATCGGGCTGAAGATGATCGTGCCGAGCGGCCGCGCGACATACGCGATGCCGAACGTGGCGACGCCCGCCATCGCGGCGACCGTGCGATCCGTCGATGGCAGGAACAAGTGCGTCAGCGTCGATGTCAGCGCGACGTAGACGAAGAAATCGTAGTACTCGAGCATCGTGCCGAGGCTCGATGTCGCGATGATCCGCAGCATGCCGGGCTTTGAATGTCGCGCGCCGGAAGTCGTGGACATGGTCGTCTCCTGTGATTCAGTTCGTGAGGCCCCGCGCGATCGACGCAGTGGCCGTAAGGCGCATCACATGTGCGTGCGCTTCTTCGCCGCTTGCTGCGCGAGAAACCGGTCGACAGCCTCCTTGTGCTCGCGGCCGCACAACAGAATGGCCTGCATGCTCGCCGCCATTTCGAGCGTCGTTTCAAGCGATGCATCGGCCGCTTCGCGCACGAGCCGCTTCGCCATGCGCAGTGCAGTCGGCGGGCTGTGCGCGATGCGTTTCGCCAGCGACAACGCTTCGGTGTCGAGCGCATCCTCCGGCACGACCTTCGAGACGATGCCGAGCTTGAGCGCCGCTTCCGCATCGATGAACTCGCTGGTCAGCGTCAGTTGGAGCGCCTTCGCATAGCCGACGATGCGCGCGAGAAACCACGATCCGCCGATGCCCGATACAAGTCCCAGCCGCAAGAAGCTCTCTGCGAAAACGGCTTTCGTGCTCGCCACGCGGATATCGCACATCAACGCGAGATCGCAGCCCGCTCCGACTGCGGCGCCATTGACCGCGCATACCGAAGGCACATCGAGACCGCTCAATGCGCGCGTGATCCGGTGCAAGCTGCGATGCAAGCGGTCGCGCACGTCTTCGACGCTGCCGCTCATCAGGTCGCTGCCGCTTTGCATGTCCTTCACGTTGCCACCCGTGCAGAAATGCCGCGACGACGAACGCAGCAGGACGCAATGCACGTCGCGCCGGTCGTTGATCTCTTCGAGCGCATCCGACAGCGCCTCTGTCATCGCGACGTTCAGCGCGTTGCCGTCGCTTGCGCTGTTGAGCGTGAGCACGAGCACGCCGTCGTCGAGGGATGACTCGACCAGCGAACCCGAATCGTTTGAATAAGCTGACACGACAAAGTCTCCTGATAGTTTCGCCGGCAACTACCGGTTCTGGAATGCGGCCTGACGACGTTCGAGAAACGCGGCCATGCCTTCTTTCTGATCGGCGAGCGCAAAGCCCGCATGAAATAGCCTTCGCTCGAACAACAGACCTTCCGACAGCGAGGACTCGAACGCACGATTGACGGCTTCCTTGATCGCGACGATCACCGGCAGCGAATGACGCGCGATCTGCTCGCCGACGCGCATCGCTTCGTCGATCAAGCGCTCGCGAGCGACGACCATCGACACGAGTCCATATGCCAATGCCTCGCTTGCGTTGAAGGATTCGCCGGTCAGGCACGCGAGCATCGCGGTCGATTTGCCCACCGCGCGCGGCAGACGCTGCGTGCCGCCCGCGCCCGGCACGATGCCGAGCTTGATTTCGGGCTGGCCGAAGAGCGCATCGTCCGCAGCGATGACGATGTCGCACATCATCGCCAGTTCGCAGCCGCCGCCGAGCGCATAGCCGCCTACCGCAGCGATGATCGGCTTGCGGGCCATGCGGATGCGGTCCCAGCTTCGTCCGATGTAGTCATCCGAGAATGCGCTCGCGTAATCGAGCTTCGACATCGCGACGATGTCGGCGCCGGCGGCGAAGGCCTTGTCGGACCCTGTCAGAACGATTGCGTGAATTTGCGGATCGGCTTCGTTGCGCAGCAGGACGTCGATGAGCTGATCCATCAACGCGTCGGTCAGCGGATTGAGCGGGTTATCCGACGCGAGACGCACGAGCGCGACCTGGCCGCGTCGTTCGCTCCGTATGATCGCGGCGCTCATGCGCTCACCTTGCGGTCTTCATCGCAGGTCTCGCGCGTTGCGCGGCCCAGGCGGATCACGCCCGCATTCAGCAGTTCCGCGATCTCGCTTTGGGCGAAGCCGTATCGCTCCAGCATCTGCAGCGTGTGCTGGCCCGTCAGCGGCGCTGGCACGTCGGGCACGCTTGCGCGGTCGGATGGACCGAGCGCGAAGCCGTGCGTACGCATGATTCCCGCGACCGGATGATCGATCGTCTGCGCCAGTCCGCATTCGGCGTATTCCGCCGTTTCGATGACATCGCCGTAGGTTGCGACGGGCGAACACAGAATGTCCCGCGCTGCGAGCCGTTCCATCCACTCCGCGGTCGGGCGTTCGACGAAACGCGCCGCGAGCATGTGATGCAGCGCCTTGCGATGGCGCACGCGATCGTCGTTGGTGGCGAAGCGCGGATCCGCTGCGAGTGCGGACGATGCGAGCACCTCGCACAGCGCGCGCCATCGTTCCGGATGATAGGCGACGACCATCATCCAGCCGTCCTGCGTCGCGAACGCTTCGTTCGGGCACGCATAAGGCGCGGCGCTGCCGGTTTTTTCCGGCTCGCGGCCGGACGCGAAATACGCAGCGAAGCCGATCTGCTGCAGCATCAGCGTCGCGTTGTAGAGACTCACGTCGAGATGCTGGGCACGGCCGCCCGCGCGAACCTGATGCAGCGCGCCGAGAATCGCGATCGATGCGAGATAGCCGCCCATCATGTCGGCAACGGGAATCGGGACTTTCAGCGGCTCGGCGTTCGTCGTGCCGAGCGTGCTCATCAGACCGCTGACAGCCTGGATCACGCCATCGACGCCCGGCCGCTTGCGATTCGCGCCCGTCTGACCGAAGGCGGAGATCGAGCAGTAGACGAGCCGGGGATTCAACTGACGCAGTGCGTCGAAGTCGAGTCCCATCGATGCCATCACGCCCGGCCGAAAGTTTTCGACGAGCACGTCGGCCTCGCGCAACATGCGGCGAACGGCTTCGCGCCCCGCGTCGGTTTTCAGATCGATCGCGACGCTGTACTTGTTGCGGTTGACGCTGATGAAGGCCGGGCTTTCACCGCTGATCCACGGCGGGCCGATGCGCCGCCCGATCTCGCCGTCGGGCGGCTCGATCTTGACGACGTGCGCGCCGAGATCGGCGAGCGTCATCGAGCAGACCGGACCGGCGAGGACATGCGAGAAATCGATCACCCGCACGCCGTTGAGGCTGTCTCTTGGCATTTGTGATTGTCCTGTCTCGTGACTCGTCACCGCGACGAATCATGCCGACGAGAATAGGTACTCACCGGCCTTCCGGACAATCGACAATTTAGAAACGAGCCTTTGACTTTTTGTTAAAGGGTCGGCGATTCGTGAGCGCTATTCGTTGAGCAACGAGTGCAGCCATCGGCGGAAAATCTTCAGTGCATCGGATTGCGGACGCGCCGTCGGCCACGCGAAGTAGTACGTGTGATTGCCGCGGTCCAGCTCGAATGAAAACGGAGCGACGAGCAGACCGCTTTCGAGTTCGCTGCGCACCAGCGCCTTCTGCGCGATCGCGACGCCGTGCCCTTCGATCGCTGCCTGATACGCGAGCAGCGACGTTTCGTAGCGCATCTCGCGGCGTCGCCCGCTCAATGGAAGGCCCGCAGCCTTCAGCCACAAGGTCCAGTCTTCAGGGCGTGCGAGCGTGTGCAGAAGCGTTTCGCCCTGTAACTGCGAGCGCGCCTTGACCTGTCTCGACGGCGCGGCGACAGGCACCAGTTCGTTCGCGATCAGACGTTGCACGCGCAGACCGGGCCACTTGCCGTCGCCTAGCTGAATGCCGGCGTCGATATCCTCACGCGCGAAATTGAGCGGAGCCGGTGATGTCGTCAGTTGCACGTCGATGTTTTCATGCAGCCGATGAAAGCTCGCGAGACGCGGAATCAGCCAGCGCACCGCGAATGTGGCGGGCGAGCGGATCTTGAGCACGCGGGCGCGCCGTTCCGACGAACGCAGACTGTCGGTGGCTTCGCGCAGCGCTGCGAAGAGCGGCATCAACTCCGCCAGATACCGCGCACCCGCCGAGGTCAGCTCAAGCCGTCCTTTCACACGCTCGAACAGATCGACGCCCAGATAGGCTTCGAGCGTGCGTACCTGCCGGCTGACGGCGGCGGGCGTCACGGCCAATTCGTCGGCGGCCTTGGAAATACTCAGCAGGCGTCCGGTCGCCTCGAACGCCCGGGTCGGATTCAACGGGGGAAGCAGTGCGCGACGTTCCATAGCCTGTCCGTGTGGAAGCATGTCGGGATTGTGGCGCGAAAATGGTCGAGGTTCGGTAGGCGGCCACTCGCCGGATAGTTGAATACTGAAGCGCCGCCGGTATCGACTGCCGCTCGATCATCGTGAGCAAAGCCGCTTTCCTGTCCCGACAAGGCCGCCTCGCAGCGCATATTCCGTTCCCGGAGAACGGGATAACAATCCTTTAACGGTGTTGCTAATCGATTAATTAAAATCAATCTTCTGACGATTGATCCGGTGGAGACGCGCGCCTAGACTGAAATCATTGAAGGCAACGAGAGCCTTGGAGACATCAAGGCCTAAAAAGATGAGCACCTTCGAAATCCAAGAAAGCATTCGAGAGATCAATCTTTCCTATCTCATCCTGGCGCAGCGAATCTTGCGCGAGGACCGCGCGATCGGCATGTTTCGCCTCGGGCTATCCGCCGAGGTTGCCGATCTGCTGATGAGCCTCTCGCTGCCCCAAGTCGTGAAGCTCGCCTCTTCCGATCAGCTGTTATGCGCGTTCCGCTTCAACGATCACATGCTGCTCTCCGCGCTGACGCAACCTCCGAAGCACGCCGACATCGCTTCGACGCATGCTGCGGTTCTATTGGCAGGCCAACCCGTCAAACTGCTGATCTAAGGCGCCGTCCTCCATGAACCTCATTGCAAAGAAAAGCCTGACCGAAGAAGCGCAAGAGGTGTTTCGCGCAGTCGCGCTCATCGAACTCGGTGCGCGCATGCAGGTCCTCGAAAGCGAACTCACGCTCTCGCGCGAACGTCTCATCCGTCTTTATCGTGAAGTGCGAGGCGTGTCGCCGCCAAAGGGAATGCTGCCTTTCTCCGCGGACTGGTACATGCCGTGGCTTTCGAACATTCACGCGTCGCTATTCTTCAACACTTATCTGTTCCTCAAGAACGAAGCGAGCTGCTCGCACCTCGATGCGCTGACCAAAGGATATCGGCTGTATCTGGAGCACTGCACGCGCAACGACGCCGAACCGGTGCTCGACCTGACGCGCGCCTGGACGCTCGTGCGTTTCTTCGAGGCGGAGATGCTGCAATTGACGCCCTGCTGCCGCTGCACCGGCAAGTTCGTCGCGCACAAGCATGACTTGCAGCACGGCGTCGTGTGCGGCGCCTGCCAGCCGCCGTCGCGTGCGGGCAAGACGAGGAAAGCGGCGGCACGCGCGGCCGTTCAGGCTTTTGCGTCGGTGACTGACGAGAATGTGATCGATCCGGCCGCGCGACCCATCTCCGCTGAAGCAGCTTGAGCCGTATGCTCAATCGCTTCGGGAGTCGTGATTCAGCGAATGCGCGTTCCATACTTTCCCGATCAACCACTGGAACAGCGAGTGGCCTTGTTCGTGCTCGGCGGGCATCGGAGTCGCGAGCTTGCCGAGCTTATCCTGCCGATACGCCAGAAGCTCGCACATTTGCTTCGCTACTTCCGGATGATCTTTGAGAAACGACGTCATGTCGTCCTTGGCCAGCTGAAATAGAACCGATGGCGTGAGCGTCGAGATCGATACTTGCATCGCGATTCCGGCGAGCAATCCCGCTTCCCCGAATGCTTCGCCCGGCCCGATGCGAGCAACCTCGCGAGCGCCTGCCGCTTCGACGACCGCGACCGAGAGCACGCCCGAATGCACGATCGACAAGCTATCGGGCACGGTGTCGGGCGCCAGGATCTGATGATTCGCCTGATATTCGTGTCGCGACAAACGCTTCGCGAGCCGCGTTATTTCCTCGCCTGAAAGGCTGTCGAACAAGTCGACGCGTCTTAACAAGGCTTCTTTTTCATCTCTCGATGCAAGCGCGGGCGCCGCTACGCCCAGCGCGCGCCATGCCACGCCAGCCGCGGTGAGATGGCGGTAGCAGAGGTCGAAGAGCTCGTTGCATACGGCGAGCTTTTTGTTCATGTCGTCGACGAAGGCCACCACTTCATACTGGACCGAGTTCGTCGTCGTGCGCTTCATGCGCGCGTATGGGGCCGGCGTCGCGAGAATCAGATTACAACCGGTAAGCGCGCGCCCGAGTGCGTCGAGCACGGTCTTCGGCCGCGCCTCGGGTTCGATCTCGAGGACGATCGATATGCCGTGGACGTCGCCCGGTCTGCTGTTATTGGTGATTTTCGCCTTCGCCGCGACAGCGTTAGGGACGATGAGCGTATTGCCTTGCCCCGTCAACAGATGTGTCGCGCGCCAGTTCATCTCGACGACCTTGCCCTCGACGTCGTCGATCGTCACCCAGTCACCTATCGCGTAGGGTTCCGTCGTGTTGATGACGATGCCCGCGAATACATCGCTGAGCGTGCTCTGGATAGCGAGGCCCAGCACGATCGCCAGTGCGCCCGATGTCGCAACGAGGCCGCGTACCGGCAGTTCGAGCACGAAGCCAAGCGCCGCCACGGCCGCCGCGAGAAACACCACGGCACCGAAAACGTCCGAGAACAGCCGCTGTTTTCTCCAGGCGCGTGGAAGCAGCAGCGTGTCGAGTGAGAGCGTGAGCAGACGCGCGCCCATCATCCACCAGATGATTTCGAGAATTTGCCCCGCCCAGTGCAATTCGACGACGTCGGCGAACGGCGCCTGCGTGAACGGACTCAGACCCGACGAAAAGAGTACCCAGCTCAACAGAAAAAAGAGCGCGAGCCGTATGAAGAGCCGGGCCAGGTCGTTGTCGGGCAATCGCGCGCGCCATACGATCACGTCGATTGCGACGATGCCGAAGCCCAGAAGCAAGGGGTATTTCACGGATGCTCCTCTCGAGGAACGACTTCGAGAGAATACACATTTGCTGGCAACGCGCGCTAGCCACGGCTCGCACGCCGATGCGTCACAGGCGCTTCGGCGCCTCGTACCACTTCGGATGAAATGCCTTCACGAGCGGACCATCCGTACGAAGCGCGTGACAGCCGTCGAGCTGGAACGGCCGCATGGTGCCGCTCGCGTTGATTTCCTCGCTCATCGTCTGAAATGCGGCGGTGGCCACCGCGCCGATGAGTTCAGTCAGATGCGTGCAGCCGCGCAAGCCGCCGAACAGGTTTCTGATTTCGCGCATGAAGCCCGGCGCGAGCTTCATGCCTTCGAGCTTGCGATAGTCGGGCGCGATCGTTTCGCAATGGCCGACATACGGCACGATGATCGATTCGGCCTTCGCCTCGCGGATGACGAAATCGACGCCGATGGTCATGCGCAGCATCATCTCGTGCACCGGATCGCCCGCCTTGACGATCACGCCATGGGAATCGCGATCGTATGACTTCGTGTCGCGCAGATGGCCTTCGATGTCGTAGAGGCCATCCGCGCGTCTGAAGCCTTGCAGCGTGATCTGGCGCGTGTGCAGCGGCACTCGATCCATCGTCACAGCGTGCTCGCGAGATCCGGCACGACGGAGAACAGATCGCCGACGAGACCGTAATCGGCGACACTGAAGATCGGCGCTTCGGGGTCTTTGTTGATGGCGACGATGACCTTCGAGTCTTTCATGCCGGCCAAGTGCTGAATCGCGCCCGAGATGCCGACTGCAACGTACAGTTGCGGCGCGACGATCTTGCCGGTTTGACCGACCTGAAAGTCGTTCGGGACATAGCCGGCATCGACTGCCGCGCGCGATGCGCCCAGCGCCGCGCCGAGTTTGTCCGCCAGCGGTTC